>NZ_KV811050.1:15663-40734 GCF_001812975.1 Rothia sp. HMSC073B08
GCGGCGGGAAGGGTGGCGGAAGCTTCAGCGGGTGATTGCTTCACAGGGTATTTAGAGCGGGGCGTTTAGAGCGGAAGCGCCTTCTTGACGTCTTCGATAATGCCCTCGAGCAGTAGCGGGCCGCCGGTGGAGGTCCACTTGGAGCCGTCCACGAGAATCACGTGGTCGTCCTTGACTGCCTTCAGGTTGGTGAAGCCGGAGGTTTCCTTCGCCTTATTCAGTGCTTCTTCGGCGCCCTGCAGACCTGCGGTACCCTGTGCGTTCGGGTTCTTCTGGCTTGCGCCGCCGAGGGTACCGAGGAACATGTAGTCCGCGTCGATGGTTGCCAGGTTCTCCAGAGAGACCGGTTCGGAGTGGCCCTGGCCGTTGCGGTCCTGCGCCTCGGGGCGCTTGAGGCCCAGGTCGTTGAGTACCTGGCCGGCAGGCAGTTCCTTGAGGATCAGGGCGGGGCCGTTGCCTGCCCAGCGGACGATGGAGAAGGTCTTGTCGCCGTACTTGGGGGCGAGCTGATCCTTCAACGTTGCGGCGTTTGACTCGTATGCCTTGATGACTTCTTCGCCCTTGTCGACCATGTTCATAGCGTTGGCGACGTTGCGGAAGTTGATGCGCCAGTCGCCGCCCGCGTAGCCGCAGTAGACGACGGGAGCGATCTTCTTGAGGGTTTCGAAGGCCTCGGAGCGCTTGTCCACGCCGGTGGAGTCGACCAGAATCAGGTCGGGATCAAGGTTGCCAATCTGCTCGTAGTTGACCTGGGCGACGGTGCCGATAATCTGCACGCCCTTGGCGCGGTCGGCAAGGTAGTTGGGCACGCCGGACTGGCCGCGACCGGAGACAGAACCGACGGGGGTCACGCCGAGGGCGAGCAGGCCGTCGAGGGTGGGCTCGGAGAGGACGATAACCTTCTGCGGGTTGGCGGGAACTTCTACGTTCTCCTCATCAATGTCCTTGATGGTGCGGGTACCGCTGTTGCCGCCGGAGGTGGAACCGCCGGAAGTGGTGGTCGTGGTGGTCTCGCTGCTGCATGCCGCGAGGGCGAGAGCAGCCGAGGAGGCGAGCGCCAGGCCGAAGAATGCGCGGCGGTTAACGCCCGATGCGCCGTGGTTTTCGGCGTCGGTCAGCTCGGTTCGGTTGAAAGACATAGTTCCCCCTAGATTTGACTAAACTATACCTAACCTTACAGATATCTGAGTGTTACATCAAGATGTGTTCTGTTTGCCTTCTCTGACCGCCAGGATACCCGGTTTTGCCGCGGAATTGCGCGGGGTAACATATATCACCCTTTGTCATAGTCTTGCTGACACTATGTCGCTTAAACAGGTATCTCTCCCCTGCTGTCGTCTCACTATAAATCTGCGGCGGTTGAGAAAGCCGGGCACGCAAAACGCCCCGCCACGAAGAGCCGCGACGGGATGCAGTCTTCACAACGGGGCGTATGAGGTTTTATGGGCGCGGGGGTGTCATCGATGCGGGGCGCCGTTACCAGCGTGCACCGCTAGTGGCCGCAACCGCAACCGGCGCTGGAACGCTTGACCGATGCGGCCACCGCACGCAGGGAGGCGATTGCCGCCTCCGGACCGCCGAGCGCCTCGTCCACACCGTAGACCGAGCTACCGGCAACGAAGCAGGTTGCGCCCGCCTCCGCGGCACGCAGGATGGTCTCTTCGGTGATGCCGCCGTCCACCTGCACGGTCACCGGCAGGTTCGCGCCCTCAATCGCCTTGGCGGCGCGGGCGATCTTCGGCAGGGTCACGTCCAGGAACGCCTGGCCGCCGAAGCCGGGTTCCACGGTCATGATTAGCAGCATGTCCAGTTCGCTGAGCATGTCCAGGTAGGGTTCCACAGCGGTTGCCGGGCGCAGCGCCATACCCGCCTTCGCGCCCTCAGCACGCAGGGTGCGCGCCAGCTTGATGGGGGCGATAGCCGCCTCCGCGTGGAAGGTCACCGATTCGCAGCCCATGCTGGCATATTCGGGTGCCCAGCGGTCGGCGTCCTCAATCATCAGGTGCACGTCGAACGGCACCGGGGAGATTTCGCGCAGACGCTTGACCACCGGCGGACCCCAGGTGAGGTTGGGGACGAAGTGGTTGTCCATCACGTCAATATGCGCGGCGTCTGCGGTGGAAATGCGCTCCAGCTCGCGCTGCAGGTTCGCGAAATCCGCCGAAAGAATCGACGGGTTAATGGCAATACCCATGGGGTTCCTTTCAAATCCGTGCCGTATGGCGGGTGATGCTAGGCGGTGAAGCGGCTAGTTCTTACGCAGCAAGGCGAGGAACATTGCGTCGGTTCCGTGCACGTGCGGCCACAGCTGCGCGGTGGTCGGGTTCTCCGAAGCCTTCACGACCGGCGCACCCTTTTTGACCTTGATCTCGGGGGTGTGGCCGGGGTCCTTCTCCCCCGCCAGCACGCTCACGGGCTCGCCGTTCGCGCCTTCGGTGTGCAGGGCGACTTCGCGCAGTACTGCGGCGGAATCGAGCAGGCTGACCGCGCCGCTTTCGAGCACCTCAGCCACAATGTTCTGGGTTTCTGCCGCGTGCGGGGAGCAGGTCACGTAGGCGATAACGCCGCCGGGGCGGGTCGCCTCAATGGCCGCATCCAGGAGCTGACGCTGCAGGGGCAGCAGCTCGGCAATATCGCGCGGGGACTTGCGCCAACGCGCCTCGGGGCGGCGGCGCAGGGCGCCCAGACCGGAGCAGGGCACATCCACCATCACACGGTCGAAAAGCTGACCGGGCTCAATGGATCCGGGCAGGTCGGAGGCGTTCTTGCGCAGGGTCTCGCGGATCTGGCGGCCGTCGCCGGTGAGTACCGTGTAGCTGTCCTCGGGCAGGGGGCGCATGGAGGATTCCACGAGCTGCGCGCGGTGCGGTGCCGCCTCGTTGGCGACCAGGGATGCGCCGCGCTGAATACCGAGCGCACCGAGGAGCGCCGCCTTACCGCCGGGGCCTGCGCACAGGTCGAGCCATGCGGTGTCGGCGCCGTCCAGGGGTGCTGCGGCGAGCGCGCGTGCCACCAGCTGGGAGCCAGCATCCTGCGCGCGGACGGTGCCTTCACGTACGGATTCCAGGCGTGCCAAGTCGCCGGAGGCGTACAGCGCCGAACCTTCAACTAGCTCACCGTCGACGGCGCCCTGTTCGCGTGCCTCGTCGAGGCTACCCAGGCCGGGCAGCGCAACCAGGTTCACCACCGGGGCGAGGTTGTCCGCTTCGAGCAGCTGCTCAATTTCGGAGGCGGGGCGGCCGTGCGCGACGAGTGCCTGGCGCATGGAACGCACAATCCAGCCGGGGTGCGAAGCGAGCAGCGCCATGCGCTCGGTGTCGTCCTTCGCGTCCTCAATGATGAGTTCGTACCACTCTTCGGGAGTGCGCTCGGAGACGCGGCGTAGCACCGCGTTGATGAAGCTTGCCGGGCCCGCACCGATCTTTTCGCGTGCCAGGGACACGCTCTGGTTCAGTGCCGCGTGGGCGGGAACGCGCATGTTCAGCAGCTGGTGCACGCCCATGCGCAGCACAATCAGGGTGGTGGTGCCGACCTTCTCGATGGGGCGGTCTACGCAGCGGCTGAGGATTGCGTCGTAGGTGCCCTGGTGGCGCAGCGTGCCGTAGGTCAGCTCGGTTGCGAAGCCTGCGTCGCGGTGGTCGAGGCGGTGGCTACGGATCGCCTTGGGCAACACGAGGTTCGCGTAGGCGTCAGATTCCGCCACGGAGCGCAGTACGTCGAAGACGGTTGCGCGTGCGGTGTCTGCGGTACGCGAGCGTGCGGAGGGTGCCGCCGCGGAGAATTCGCGGGCAGACATGGAGCGGCGGTTGCGTTCGTGGCCGCTCTTATTGCGCTGGGAGGTGCCGCCGCCACCGCGTTTGGTGTCGTCGTGTTCGGTCTTGGCGCGGCGTGCGGCGCGTTCGATGCTGGTCAGGCCGTCAAAGCGGCGGCCGGTGCGCGATTCGGGGCGGGAGTTGTCGTCCCACTTCTGCGGGCGGCCCTGAGAGCGCTGGTTCTGGGACTGCTGGCGGTTCTGCTCGCTCACACCCGAACCGGAGCCGTTGCCAGCACCGGAGCGGCGGCGACGCTTACGCTTCGCACCGCCCTCACCCTGGCCGCTACCCTGGCCGAACTTGCCGTTGCCAGCGTTACCGGAGTGACCGGGCTTGCCGTGTCCTCCCTTGTAAGGGCGCTTTTCGTTGCTCATGCGAGTACCACCAGGCCTTCCGCCATGTCCTTGCCAGCGCCGCGAGCCCACGCGGGCGCATCCATCATTTTCTTACCGGCAGGCTGAACCTGCAGCAGCATCAGGGGTTTGGTACCGGTGCCGACCAGTACCTTCTTCGCGTGCAGACGCACCGCACCGGGTGCGAGGGGGCCGCCGTTCGCCTCGGTCAGGGACTGCACCAGGCGCTCATCGGCAACCGCCAGACCACCAATCTTGAAGCGGTTTTCGCCCAGTTCGCACCATGCGCCGGGTTCGGGGGTCACGCCGCGGAAACGTGCCAGGATCTGCTCGGCGGGTTCGGTCCAGGTGAGGCGGCCGTCGGCAATGCTCATCTTGGAGGCGTAGCTAACAGAGTCGTCCTCGACCTGCACGGTGCCGTTCTCGCCCGCTTCGAGGCGTTCGAAGGTGCGTTCAAGCAGTGCGCCGCCGCTGGTTGCGAGGCGCATCAGCACGGTGCCTGCGGTGTCGTCGGCGGCCACAGGGGTGGATTCCTGTTCGAAGGTGGGGCCGGTGTCCAGGCCTTCTTCGAGCAGGAAGGTGGTGGAGAAAATTTCCTGCTCACCGGCCATGAGGGCGCGCTGCACGGGGGCGGCACCGCGCCAGGCGGGCAGCTTGGAGAAGTGCAGGTTGACCCAGCCGTAGCGCAAGGATTCCAGCGCGGGCAGCGGCAGCAGGGCACCGTAGGCGACCACGGCGGCTGCGTCAGCGTTCAGCTCAGCGATGGCTGCGGCGGCTTCGTCGTTCCAGCGGTTTGCCTTCACGATGGGCAGGCCGAGCTCTTCGGCGCGCTGCGCGACCGGGGAGGGGGTGAGCACGCGCTTGCGGCCCACGGGGGCGTCTTCGCGGGTGAGCACGCCGACCACGCGCACCTTATCGGAGTTCGCCAGGTAGTCGAGCGGGGGCACGGCAACGTCGGGGGTGCCTGCGTAAATAATGTTGAGCATGTGAGCCTACTTTCCGAAGCTACCGAAGGAGGAACCAGCAGAACCTGCACCGAACGCGCCACCGCCGCCGAAGGCGCCGCCCACGCGGGTTGCACGCTCGGTCACGGTCTTCGCGGCGACAGTGTTGTAGTCTGCGGCGCGCAGGGCACGCATCACACGCTGGCGGTCTTCACCCACGAGGCGGTCGATGAACAGCTTGCCGTGCAGGTGGTCGGTCTCGTGCTGCAGCATGCGCGCGAACAGGCCCTCACCCTCCAGCACGAGGGGTTCGCCGTGGCGGTCCACGCCGGTCACGCGCGCCCAGTTCTTGCGCGGGGTCGCGGACTTCTGACCGGGCACGGACAGGCAGCCTTCGCCGCCTTCCTGGTCTTCTTCGCCGACTTCGAGCACGGGGTTGATGATGTAGCCTTCGCGGTCGTCAATGCCGCCGAAGGTGAAGATCTGTTTGGAGATACCAACCTGCGGGCCGGCAAGGCCCACGCCGCCCACGTCGTACATGGTTTCTAGCATGTCGTCGATGAGTCGTGCCAGGTCGTCGTCGAAGACGGTGATGGGGTCGCAGACGCTGCGCAGCACCGGGTCGCCTACGGTGCGGATGCTCAGGATGGTCATGGTCCTCCTTTGCCGGCGGTGTGCCGGGAATGTGCTTACGGATTTCAATATGGCGGCAGAACTGCGCTGGTAGAACCTCGCGGGTGAAACTGCGCTGGCGGTTTTCTCAGTAGCGGGTTCTTCACAGCGGGCGCATTCTTCACAGCAGGTGCGCCGTTCTGCCTATTGTTCTATTGTCGCCGATTCAGTAGCGCGAATCTAGAACGAATCGAGGCGCTGGGGGTGGAGGCGGTAGGGTGAGGGCTGAGCTTCACCTCCCAGCGCTCATCTCCTCGGGGGTTTGATCCTCTCCCCTATGCCCGCTACTCCCCTATGCCGCGGGCGGGGGTACTACGGGCATGAGCGCAGGGTCTTCAAATTCTTGGACCTGGCGGTCGAATTCCCAGACGCGGCGCAGGGCGCAGAACTTGTACCAGTTACGTTCGAGCACGGCGGGGTTTGCCTGCTGCGGCAGCACCTGCGTTTCGCCGAGGGCTACGCCCATGAGGACGGGCGCGTCACCGTATTTCCAGGGTTCCCAGGTGCCTTCGTCGGGGTCGACGATGGATTCTTCGGCTTTGAGTCCGGCGACGAGCTGCATGACGACTTTTTCGTCGAGTGCTTTGACGCGGCCGCGTTTGTCGGTGCCTTTGGTTTTGTAGTCGATGATGCAGGTTCGGCCTGCGATTTCTGCGACGAGGTCGAGGGTTCCCGCGTAGCCGACGGTGTCGTTCCAGATGGTGACTTCGGCGGCGAGGGGGCGGGGCTTGAAGGCTTCCCACCATTCGTCGAAGCGGTCGGCGTAGGCTTGTTCGCCGTTGATGATGAGCTGTTCGCGGCTTTCGTCGAGGTTGTGTTCGCGGCCCATGGCGCGTAGGGCGACGGCTTCGGCGTAGTTGTGGACGCGGTCGCCTCGGGCGGCGGCTGCGTCGCGGTATCGTTCGGAGGCGCTGGCTGCGTCGCGGATGATGGCGAATTTGAGGCCGTGGGATCCGGTGGCGCGGTAGGCGCGCTGGTCTTCGAGGGCGGCTTTGGCGGCCATGTACCCGTGCCAGCCGCTGAGGTCGTTGGCGTGCTGCCCGATGACGGTGGTGATGGAGGGGACGAGGAGTTCTCCTCCGCGGACGCGCGCGTACATGCGTCCGTAGTCGGTGGCTGCGGCGAGTTCGGGTGTTGTCACGGGGTACCTCATTCTCGGGTGGTTGTGTCCGCGGCTGGGTTTGTACTGCTTGTGGGCACAAATACCGGTGGGCATAATAAAACCCCCGTTCCTTGAAACGGGGGTTATTGGTGCGTGATACTGGGTTCGAACCAGTGACCTCTTCGGTGTGAACGAAGCGCGCTACCACTGCGCCAATCACGCTTACGGATAAGACTATACCGAGGCTTGGCGTGAAGGTCAAATTTTGCGCTCCCTTTTTTCTTCCCGTCCCCTTCCCGGTGAGTTCACGGCGGCACCATGGAATCTAAAAGATCATCCCACCAGAGGTGACTGCAGGTTCAGTAATGACTTATGGACTCTGGTCATGAGTTACGGACTTTGGGGCTAGGTTAGCGTCTTCAGGGATAGCTTTTAACCATGGCTGAAGTCGCTAAGTCATTACCGAATCTCAGTCCGGTTTCACTGGATAAACAAAAAAGCCTGGCTTCCGAAGAAACCAGGCTTTTTCCTAGTGGTGACCCCAACCGGATTTGAACCGGTGTTGCCGCCGTGAGAGGGCGGAGTACTAGGCCGCTATACGATGGGGCCAAAACCTCCGTGAGGAGGTTAGCTGGGATACCAGGACTCGAACCTAGAACAAAGGAACCAGAAACCTTCGTGTTGCCAATTACACCATATCCCATTACTCTATTGAGTTACCGTTCCGTTTTTCGCCTTTCGGCTTTTCACCGGAACGAGTAATAACTATACGGGTCTTTCTGGAGGCGTGCAAGCCGAAATCTGGAGAGCCGCCTCACATTCACGGTTTTATGCCCGCTACTTCCGCGTGTTTCCGGGGTTTTTGGGGTTAAAAAGTTTTTTAAATTTCTTCAAAAAGAAGGTTTTGGGGCCGATTTTCACCCTTCACAGCAGCTCCGAGGTGGCTCGGAGAGCAGTTTTACCCCCTCCCCCGCACGCTTTGCATCCCAAATTTTTTTGAAGATTTTTTCCTGCACCGCCTCCCGGTAGTCAGGTGACCAGACAGTCAGGTTGTCAGATAGCCCGGCAGTTAGGTCGTCAGATAGCCAAAGCATCCCGGTAGCCAACCCACCCAAGCAACAACCTCGAGAAAGATCGCAGGACCCCCGCCCCGCACTTCTAAAAACTGAACCTCCCGGAGACAGCAAAATCCCAGAGGTAATAAAACCCAGAGACAACGAAAAAGCCCCGAGGCGAACCTCGGGGCTTGAGTGGAGCGGTTGACGAGACTTGAACTCGCGACATCCACCTTGGCAAGGTGGTGCTCTACCAACTGAGCTACAACCGCATGTTTTCGCTTTGAACTTTTCAGTTCGTCGCAACAACAGGTACTACTATACGAGCCTTTACCGGGGTGCGCAAACCAAATTCTTGCCACACTCCCCAAAATGGAGCCAGATTCACCCCAATAAAACATACTGACTAGTAGTTTTACAGGAAATACCCATCACAAAAAATATTCTCAAATTTATGAAAAATCCCCTTATCCACCGGGTTTCCTTCAGACCTTTCGGTCGTCAGATTCCCGCTGGATAAGGGGATTCTCTAGAGCTTAGTCGCTGCTACCACCAGAGTCGCCTCCACCGGAGTCGCCGCCGCCAGAGTAGTCGGAGCTGCTGTAGCTGCTGTAGTCCGAGCTGCTGGAGCTTCCGGCGTCGAAGTCGCCCGCGTCCGGGTCGGGGCCCGGGTCCACGAAGTCGTCTTCGTCGTCCTCTTCACGCGAAGAGTCCGAGGTGTCTACGCCGTCAGACGAACTGCTGACGTCGCCGCCGCGGGCGTGCCGTGCCTGAGCTTCTTGAGCGTTCAGGGCGGCGCGCGCCTCGAAGTAGGCAGTCACGTATCCGAAGGCTGCCGCAACGACAACAGCGACCACCATCAAGACGGACTTGTCCATGTTGGCGATGTACAGAATCAGCCAGATAATGCAGGCGTTGGTGAGCGCCATGAGGGTGCCCTTGAGCAGCGCCTTGCCGATGATGGATTGGTTATTCGGCTGGCTCATGGTTAGCTCAGTTCAGCGGCAAGCTTACGCAGGCGTGCGAGGGAGGATTCCTTGCCGAGGATTTCCATGGATTCGAACAGCGGCGGGGAGATACGCTCACCGGACACTGCGATACGCACGGGGCCGAATGCGAGGCGCGGCTTGATTTCCAGGCCGTCGACGATTGCGGCGCGCAGGGCTGCCTCAATGTTCGCTGCGGTGAAGTCCTCGAGGGGCTCCAGAGCTTCGATTGCGGCGGCGAGGACCTGCGGTGCAGATTCCTTGAGTTGCTTGCGTGCGTCGTCTGCGGTGCTGATTTCTTCGTCTGCCTTGAAGAGGAATGCGAGCAGGCCGGGTGCTTCACCGAGCAGCTGCATGCGCTCCTGGACGAGGGGTGCAGCTTCGGTAAGGACCTGCTCTTCGCGCTCGGTGAGGGTTTCACCGAGTACGCCTGCAGCCTGCAGGTACGGCACGAGGCGGTCGCGGAAGTCCTTGGGGTCGAGCGCACGGATGTGGTCGCCGTTGATGGACTCTGCCTTCTTCACGTCGAAGCGTGCGGGGTTGGCGACAACGTCGTGTACGTCAAAGTGCTCGACGAGCTCGTCGATGCTGAAGACGTCCTGGTCTGCGGAGAGGGACCAACCCAGCAGGGACAGGTAGTTCAGCAGGCCTTCCTTGATGAAGCCGGAGTCGCGCAGCAGGAAGAGGTTCGACTCGGGGTCGCGCTTGGAGAGCTTCTTGTTGCCCTGGCCCATGACGTAGGGCAGGTGGCCGAATTCGGGGATGAAGCTGGTCACGCCGGTGTCTACGAGTGCACGGTAGAGCGCGATCTGGCGCGGGGTGGAGGAGAGCAGATCCTCACCGCGTAGCACGTGGGTGACGCCCATGAGCGCGTCGTCAACGGGGTTCACAAAGGGGTACAGCGGGTCGCCGTTGGAGCGGACCACCACGTAGTCGGGCACGGTACCGGCCTTGAAGGTGATTTCACCGCGAACGAGGTCGTTGAAGGTGATGTCCTCGTCGGGCATGCGCAGACGCCACACGGGCTTACGGCCCTCGGCGCGGTAGGCTTCCTTCTGCTCTTCGGTGAGGTTGCGGTCGTAGTTGTCGTAGCCGAGCTGCGGGTCCTGACCGGCTGCCTTGCGGCGCTCCTTCACCTCGTCGGGGGTGGAGAAGTCTTCATACACGTAGCCGCCTTCAACGAGCTTTTCGAAGATCTCGTTGTAGATGCCTGCGGTCTTACGCTCGGACTGGCGGTAGGGTTCGTGCGGGCCGCCGACGCCCACGCCTTCGTCCCAGTTGATGCCGAGCCAGTGCAGGGATTCGAGCACCTGGTTGAACGACTCTTCGGAGTCGCGTGCTGCGTCGGTGTCTTCGATGCGGAAGATCAGCTTGCCGCCGGTGTGGCGTGCGTACGCCCAGTTGAAGAGGGCGGTGCGGACCATGCCCACGTGCGGGGTGCCGGTGGGCGAGGGGCAGAAGCGGACGCGGGTGTCTGCGGGGCTGTTGAGTACGGGACCGTGGTATTCGGTCATGATGTCTCCTTGACGGTGTGTTTCAGGATGTACGTTACGTTTTTGGGTGCGGGCGGCTTAGTCGCGCACGCGGGTGACGAGGGAGCCGATGCCTTCGACTTCGACCTCTACTTCGTTGCCGTCGCGCAGTACGCTGATGCCGGCGGGGGTGCCGGTGAGCAGTACGTCGCCGGGCAGCAGGGTGAAGATTTCGGAGGCTGCGGCAACCTGTTCGGCTACGGAGTAGTGCATTTCGGAGGTGTTGCCTTCCTGCACGACGTCGCCGTCAACCCAGGTGGTGATGTTCAGCGAGTCGGTGTCCAGATCGGTTTCAATCCAGGGGCCGAGCGGGGTGGCGCCGTCGAAGCCCTTGGCGCGGGTCCACTGGCGGTCCTCGAGCAGGTCGCGGGCGGTGAGGTCGTTGGCTACGGTGTAGCCGAAGATGACTTCGTGCACGCGCTCAAGAGGCACGGACTTGGCGATACGACCGATAATGACGGCGAGTTCACCTTCTGCGCTGACGGCTTCGGAGTACTCGGGCAGGGTCACAGGGTCGCCGGGGCCAATCACGGTGGTGTTGGGCTTGAGGAAGAACTGCGGGGAGGCGGGCGCCTCGGTTCCTGCCCAGTTTGCGATCGCTCCAATCACCTTGGAGCGGGGGATGATCGGGGCGAGCAGGCGCACCTGGTCGATGGGGTAGGTGGTGCCGGTCGGTTCGATGCCCGAGTAGAAGGGGTCGCCGGCGAGTACGCGCAGGGTTTCTTCGCCTGCGTCGCCTTCTACCAGCCCGAAGTGGAGCTCATTATTTACGGTAAATCGTGCAATACGCATACTTTCTAGGGTACCAGCCTTCGAGGGCGGCGGCGGGTCGGGTTTTAGCGGGGTCGGGTTCGGCGGGGCGGGTTTTATCGAGGGACGGCGGCGGGGTGTGCCTCCCCTCCCCTGTCATCGCGCTATCAACGCCGCGCGCAATATTCGCTGAGCACAGCACTGACCGGGCACAGCGAATCCCCGCGGGTGCGCGTTCCGGGTGCGGGCGCATCCTGCGGGGATTTCGCGGGTTACGTTAGATTCACGTTTTAGATGAGGCGGGTCATCCAGCCGTGGCGGTCCTCAACGGTGCCGAGCTGAATGCCGACGAGCTCTTCGCGCAGGCTCTTGGAGATTTCGCCGAAGTGCTCGGTGGGTGCCGGAATTTCGAAGTCTTCTGCCTTGAGCTTGCCGATGGGTGCGACCACTGCCGCGGTGCCGCAGGCGAAGATTTCGGTGATGTCGCCGTTTGCCACGCCTTCACGCCACTCGTTGAGGGTGATAGCGCGCTCCTCCACGGTCATGCCGCGGTCCTTAGCGAGCTGAATCAGCGAGGAGCGGGTCACACCCTCCAGGATGGTGCCGGTCAGTTCGGGGGTGACGATCTTGTTTTCCTTGCCGAAGATGAAGAACACGTTCATGCCGCCGAGCTCTTCGATGGCGTCGCCGCGGTGCGGGTCCTTGAAGATAACCTGCTTGCAGCCGTGCTTTTCACCCTCGGTCTGGGCAATCATGGATGCTGCGTAGTTACCGCCGCACTTTGCCGCACCGGTGCCGCCTTCGCCTGCACGGGCGTAGGTGGTGGAGAGCCAAATGTCCACGGGTTCGGGAGTGCCGAAGTAGTTACCTGCGGGCGAGCCAATCACGTGGTACTGCACGTGGCGTGCGGGGCGAACGCCGAGGAACGCCTCAGTTGCGATCATGAAGGGGCGGAAGTAGAAGGCTTCACCGTCGCCGGTGGGTACCCACTGCTCGTCCATCTTCACGAGTTCGCGCAGGGATTCGATGAAGGTCTCTTCGGGCAGCTCGGGCAGGGAGAGGCGGCGTGCGGAGTTCGCGAAGCGTGCCGCGTTCTTTTCGGGGCGGAAGGTCCATACGGAACCGTCAGCGTGACGGTAGCCCTTGATGCCCTCGAAGATTTCCTGGCCGTAGTGGAACACGGATGCTGCGGGGTCGAGGACGAGCGGGCCGTAGGGACGAACTCGTGCGTCGTACCAGGTGCCGCCGGTCTTGTAGTCGCCTTCCCAGTCGATAGTGACCATGTGGTCGGTGAAGTAGTCACCGAAGCCGGGGTTTGCAAGGATTTCGGCGCGGCGTTCGGCGGTGGCGGGTGACTGGTTTGCTTCGTGGCTGAATTCGATGGCCATCGTTCTGCGTTCCTCTTTGTCTAGTTGCTTTTGCAGGCGTTCTTTGATTCGCGGTTCTTGCGTCGGGGCGTAGAGCCGGTGTGTGCCGCCGGGCGCGTTGTCGTGCGGGGCAGATGGTGCATCTAGCGGTCTGTGCTAGTTGGATGCATCAAGCGAGTGGTGGAGGGTGTCCACCGCCGAGGTGCCGGGCGGGTGTGCCTGACCTGTTTAGAGTACCGGAAAGATGCGTTTGCCGCATGCGCACCTTTTCTCCCATTCAGGATGTGAACAGGTGAAGCCCGGAAGGTGCGTTCCTTCCGGGCTTCGCTAGCGTAGTTCACGTTTTAGCCGAGCCAGTTTTAGCCGGGCAAGTATTAACCGAGGCGTGCGAGCACGTCCGCGCCGACCTGGTCGGTACCACGCACGGTCGCGCCGTTTTCGCGCATATCTGCCTCGACAGCGTCCTCAATGCGGGCTGCGGCGGCGTCGTGGCCGAGGTGGCGCAGCAACATTGCACCGGCGAGGATTGCGGCGGTGGGGTTTGCCTTGTTCTGGCGGGCAATGTCCGGTGCGGAGCCGTGTACGGGCTCGAACATGGAGGGGAACTCGCCGACGGCGTTGATGTTGCCGCTTGCCGCGTAGCCGATACCGCCGGTCACTGCACCAGCGAGGTCGGTGATGATATCGCCGAAGAGGTTGTCGGTGACGATCACGTCGAAGCGGGCGGGGTCGGTGACCATGAAGATGGTGGTCGCGTCAATGTGCAGGTAGTCGGTCTCAACCTCGGGGAATTCAGCCGCGATTTCGGTGAAGTAGCGGTTGTAGAGGCGACCTGCGTGAGTGAGCACGTTGGTCTTGTGCACGAGGGTGACCTTCTTGCGGCGGGTGGATGCCAGCTCGAAAGCATAGCGGACCAGGCGCTCCACACCGTGCGCGGTGTTGAGGGAGACTTCGGTGGCGATTTCGTGCGGGGTGCCGCCGCGGATGACTCCGCCGTTGCCGATGTAGGGGCCTTCGGTGCCTTCACGCACGACCACAAAGTCGATGTTGCCGGGGTTGGCGAGCGGGGAGACTGCGCCGGGGTACAGGCGGGAGGGGCGCAGGTTGATGTAGTGGTCAAAGGCGAAGCGCAGCTTCAGGAGCATTTCGCGTTCGATGAGGCCGGAGGGAATCTTGCCGCTGCGCGGGTCTGCACCGATGGCGCCGAAGAGGATCGCGTCGTGCTGCTTGAGGGCGTCCATGGTGGAGTCGGGCAGGGTTTCACCGGTTTCCAGCCAGTGCTCGGCGCCGAGCTTGTAGTGGGTGGGGGTTACGGTGATGTTTTCGAGCTCGCAGGCGCGGGTGAGGATGCGCTGGGCTTCGGTAATGATTTCGGGGCCGATGCCGTCGCCGGGGATGACGGCGAGGTCGATGCTACGTGCTTCAGTCATGCCTCTACCGTAATACGCGCCGCGGGTGGGCGGTAGAGTGTGCGGGCGGGTTCTCAGACTCTGGGCTAGACGGGCTCTAGGTTAGGTGCAGCTCCTACCCGGCTACTCCCCTACCCTTCTGGTCCGACCCGGTGCCCCTGGATTCTGGGGTGTTCAGCCTCTGCCGGTTAAAACAATATTCCCCGGCTGATAATTCAGCCGGGGAATATCGTTATGAGTTCTCACTCAGCGTGAGAGCTCTAAAGGTCTATGCAATTACGCGGTGCGCTTGCAGAGGGTGACCTTGACGTAGCCGTTGCCACGTGCGCCACGTTTGGTCGGAGCGTTGCCTGCGGAGGTAATGGTACCGCCGGAAACACCGGGAGCAACGTAGGAGCCACCTGCGCCGCCGCCGCCGCCGAGCTGGCCGAAGGAGACGTTCTGGCGGATACCGTTGGGGTTGTTGTTCCACTTCTGGGTCAGAACGATTGCGGAGGAGGAGCTGGAAGCACCGGAGCCACCGCCACCGTAGCCTGCGCCACCACCTGCGGAGATGACGGACTCGTAACCGTTGAAGTTGAAGCCGATGGAGGAGTACTCGAGAGCGTAACCGGTACCGTTGTGGGTACCCTCTTCCTTCTTGGTGCGATCGTTGTTGTCGATCAGGTAGGAGTAGGATGCTACACCGTCGCCACCGTTACCCTTGAAGCCGTCGCCACCCTGGTTACCGGACTTGGAGGACTGGTAAATCTCCTGGTTGTTGGCGGAGTAGAAGCCCAGCACGCCATTCGGGGACTTGCCGGTGTGCAGAGCGGTCTTGGAACCACCGTTACCACCGATACCGTTTGCGCCACCTTCACCGGCCTCAACGGTTTCCCTGATGGAGCTGTCAGCATCGTAGATACCGAAGCCGCCCTGGCCTGCAGAACCTGCAGAACCATCAGCGGAACCACCGGTGGAACCGAAGATGATGTTGCCGTTGCGCTTTGCACCTTCGGGCCACTGCCAAGAAGCGGTCACTGCACCAGTTTCCATGTACTTGGGGTTATTGTTAGCGCCACCGTTGTTGATGAAGCCAGCGCCACCGCCGCCACCTGCAACTGCAACGGGGGTGCCGTTGATGACCAGAGCGGAGGAGCCACCACCGGAAGCGGAGTAGGTAATACGCTTCAGGGGGGAGCTAGCGGGCCAAATAGTGTTGACCTGCTGCATGATGCCGGAGGGGACGGGGTTGGGCAGGCTGGAGGAACCGCCGTTACCGTAGCCTTCGCCACCCTCTGCGGGGGTCAGGGGGTTGTTACCGATACCACCGGCTGCGCCGATGAGCTGAACGGTCTGGCCTTCCTTGACCTCGATGATACCGGTGACCTTAGCACCGGAACCTGCTGCCATATCGTCGTAGTTGGTACCACCAGCGCCACCGACGACCTCGAACTTAATCTTGTCGACCAGTGCGGGAACAACGAAAGAAGTGGTGCCCTTAGCACCCGAAGCGTTACCGTTAGCGCTGTAAGCTACGCTTTCTTCCCAGTCACAAACGGTGGAGGAAGCAAAAGCGGGAACTGCAGCAGATGCTGCAACAACCGGAGCAGCCCATGCTGCGCCAGCGACAACCTTGCGGCGAGAAATATTAGTAGACATATATGTCCTTCGAGAGTGATGTCATTTTGAGGAATAAAAGTTATCACCCGCCGTCGTGCGCGGCGAAGAACGTCACCTGATGAGATTCGAGTGAGTGAAGTAGGCTTGCGCCTAACCTCTGGTGATAACGACATAATGCTGTAACCGGCCCCTTACATAGGGACTTTCGCGTTTCAGAGCGCTTGGTGTTCACTCTGCGAGGTCTTGCCTCATGGACGCAGAATTTCGGTACGGCTAAAACTATACCCACCAAGGACCTGTACCGCAATGGTTCCAAAAATGGTTTGATGAGGGGGTTTCCCTTAAACTCTCCGCTTTAGTTGAAGGTTTCTCAACCAAAATAGGTTACTTAAGGGAGTTTCAAGTCTCTTGAACCTAAATTCGAACCCCATACAATCCCAAACTCTCAAGTTTTAGTTGAAAGAATATTTTTCAAAAAAGTAACTAAGGTCACTAAAAATAGCTATTTTCGGCGTGTCATACTCACTCAAGCACACAACCCCACACGCAAACCCACAAAATATTCCTGCACGTGAGAGCAAAAAGAGGCTCCAAGCCCCGCCCCGCCACCCCGATACACTGGAAACATGCCCCTCAAGCACACCGAACCCCAGCAGAACCCACAGCACAGCACAGAGACAGCCGAATCAGGCCACGCCGTAACGCATACCCGCGGCAGCTCAGAAAACAGCGACCTACCCGCCGACGCAATCAGCGCCTCCAGCCGCGTGCAAAACTACCTCAGAGACAAACGCGGCTGGATGAACTTCATCGTCGTCGCGCACATGCAGTTCTTCTGCTGCGTACTCTCCGTTGCCTTCATCAATGGCTACGGCTGGATCCCGCTCATCTCCGCGCTCTGCAGCACCACCGCGCTCTACTTCCGCTACCGCTTCCCCTACGGCAGCATCTACGTGGTCATCGCGGCGCTCTGTCTCACCCTCGTGACCCCCTTCCCCGACTCACTCGTCATCACCTGCTACCCGCCGGTCAGCCTCGCCGCCTACCACACCGGCAGACACTGGACCCGCCGCGCCCGCTTCCGCGCCCTCATTCTCGGCTGGGTCGGCGCACTCGCCGTCACCGTGCAGGCCTCGCTCTCGTTCCTCTACCACTGGGACGACATACCCGCCCGCATCTTCATCTCCCTGATGCTCGGCGTGCTCTGCGGATCCATCTTCACCGTCTTCTGGTTCCTCGGCGATTCCCGCCGCATGCGCGAACTGCGCAGCGAAGAGTTCAAAGAACGCGCCCGCCGCCTCGAATACGAGCAGGAACAGGAACGCCGCCTCGCCGCGCAGGATGAACGCACCCGAATCGCCCGTGAAATGCACGATATTGTGGCGCACTCGCTCTCCAGCATTATTTCCCAGGCAGACGGGGCACGCTACGCAGCCGCGAGCGCCCGCACCGCACGCGCCCAGCAAACACAACAGGCACAGCAGGCACAGCAGGCAGAGCAGGCAGAGCAGCAGACTGAACAGGCAGAGCAGTCGGGTCAGGCTCAGCAGCAGAGCGAACCGGATATTGCCGAGCAGACCCTAGAACTCATCGCAGACACGGCACGCGACTCCCTCACCCAGATGCGCTCCCTACTCGGGCTACTGCGCACAGACGAGGCAACCGCCTACGCGCCCGTGCCCGCCCTCAGCGATGTACCCGCCCTCGTGGAGCAGAGCCGACGCGCCGGGCTACCCGTCACCTTCACCGGAATCACCGGCACCATGGCGCGCACCCTGCCGCAGGGTGCCGAGCTGGCGGCGTACCGCACCGTGCAGGAGGCGCTCACCAACGCGCTCAAGCACTCCCCCGGTGCGGCAACCACCGTAACCATTCACTGGGGCGAGGACGGTCTGCACTTGTGGGTTCATAACGGCCCGGTTTCCTCTGCCGCGGCTCAGCACATTGCCCGCCCTGTGCCCGGTAGCGGCAACGGTCTGCGCGGCATGAGCGAACGCATCGCCCTCTACCACGGCACCCTCACCTACGGTCTGCAACCTGACGGCGGCTGGCTCGTTGAGGCGGCGCTGCCCTACCGCGACCTCTAATACCCGTGCCCTCTACTACCTCGTGATCTAGGATTGAAACTATGTACTCTTCTGCACCACAGACTACCCAGCCGATCCGCGTGATGCTCGTTGACGACCAGCGCCTAGTGCGCGGCGGCTTGAGCATGCTCGTCAACTCCCAGCCGGACCTGCAGGTCGTCATGGAAGCTGATGACGGCCTGGCGGCGATTGACGTTTTTGACCGCATGGTCTCTGAGGGGCAGGCGCCGCAGGTCATCCTCATGGATGTGCGCATGCCGCACTGCGACGGCCTGGAGGCGGCGCGCCGTATTCTGGAGCGTGACGGCGAGCGTGAAGTTTCCGAGGATGAGCGGGTGCGCATTATTATGCTCACGACTTTCGATATTGATGAGTACGTGTATTCGGCGGTGCGTGCGGGTGCGAGCGGTTTCTTGTTGAAGGACACCCCGCCGGAGCAGCTGCTGGAGGCGATTCGTACGGTGCACCGCGGCGATGCTGTGATTGCGCCGTCTGCGACTCGCCGCCTGTTGGAGCAGATGATTCCGGTGCTGGACTCCCCCGCTCCTGTTGTTCCTACCGCTCCTGCCGCTGAGTCTGGTCCTGCTATTCCATCGGCTGCTGGTTCTGAGCTTCCTAAGGCGACGTTTATTCCGGCTGAGCATGCAAGCCTTGAGCCTGTGCAGGATTATCCGCATCGTGAGTTGATTGAGCAGTTGTCGCCGCGTGAGTTTGAGGTGCTGGGTTTGATTGCGCGTGGCTTGTCGAATGCGGAGATTACGCGGGAGCTGGTGCTTTCGGAGGCGACGGTGAAGACGCATGTGTCGCATGTGTTGGCGAAGTTGGGTGCGCGTGATCGTGTGCAGGCGGTCATTATGGCGTATGAGGCGGGTATCGCCCACTAGCGCTCCCTTATATAAGGGCACAGCAGAATAGAGGACACAGTGAAGCCCCGGCGGGCGCCTCCTTTTCGAGGCACCCTCCGGGGCTCTTTAGTTAAGTAGTTTCTTCTATCTCGTCGATGATTCGTTCAAAGTCGCTCATCAGCTCAGGCAACTTATTCCGGGCGATGTCCCATAAGACAGCAAAATCAACGCTCACATAGCTATGAGAAATAATGTTACGAATAGCAATGAGGTACTGCCACTCAGCCCGTTCATACCGTTCATAATCTTCTGGGTATTTTGAACGAATTCTATTGAGGGTTTCGCCAATGACCTGAAAGCGCATGCAGAGCGCGTCCTGGACTACCCCGTTTGAATCGTCTATCAGGGCTTCATATCGCTCGGGCGTAAAAGCGTAGATACGCTGAGCTGACTCAAGAATCAGAGAGAAGTCGTCAAGCGAGCTTTTCATAGCGGCAACTCCACCATGTCCGGTTCTGCCTCCGCATAGATGCGGGGGCGCAACCGAGTGACCATATCAACGCTACGACCGGTCAACTGTTCAATGCGGTGCTGAGCATCCACCATCTGCATGAACTCGTCAAAAGGGGCTGCCCCCGGCATCTGCACCAAAAAATCCAGGTCGCTGGTTTCGGTCAGCTCACCGCGGGCGGCACTGCCGAAGAGTCGGGCACGGCGCACACCAGCGTCACGGAGGATCTGAAGAACCTCCGCTTCATGGGGTAGCGTGTACCCGCGACGCAGATTGGGGTGGCTAGTGCTCATACACCCATCATACGCGCAAAGCCATGCTACAGGTCAGCTCCAAGAATCTGAGAGCACAAGCACGGCAGACTAGAGGACACAGTGAAGCCCCGGAGGGCGCCTCCCTTATCGGGGCACCCTTCCGGGGCTTTCTCACGCCGAGTATCCGGGTTTGCCGGGTACTGTGACTATGCCAGGTACAGCGGGTTAGCCGCGCATACCCTCAACCGGGGACATGCGAGCCGAACGAGCCGCCGGCAAAGCCGAAGCCAGCATCGCGGCGAGCACACCCACAACGAGGATGACCACGTACCAGACGTACGGCAGGTCAAGCACCAGCGGGGCG
The DNA here is from genome assembly GCF_001812975.1 of Rothia sp. HMSC073B08. Lineage (NCBI taxonomy): Bacteria > Bacillati > Actinomycetota > Actinomycetes > Micrococcales > Micrococcaceae > Rothia > Rothia sp. HMSC073B08. The sequence continues at coordinate 35,309 of NZ_KV811050.1, forward strand.
GAAGCACTCATGGAAGACATAATAATCTGCGCCGAGAGGCTACCAATCACCGCACCGGAAACCATACCGAGCACCACAGCGGCGAGCGTAATCAGAATCGCCTCAATGGAGATCATGCGGCGCAGCTGCTTGCGGGACAGACCCAGCGAGCGGAGCATCGCGTTCTCGCGGCGGCGTTCGTTGACCGACAGGGTCATCGTGTTCGCCACACCAATGATGGAGATGACCACTGCGAGCATGAGCATCACCAGAGTGAAGGTCAGCATGACGGTCAGCAGCTGGTCGTAGGTCTGACGTTCCTGCAGACCACCGGTGAAGGAGCTGTCCGGGCTGGCTCGGTTCAGGTCAGCCTGCAGGGTCGCGTTCTCGCTACTGGTTAGCGGGGATGCGGCGCGCACCAGAACGACGGTGTCGTTACCGGTTGCCTGGCTGGTGACAGTCAGGTGAGCTGCCTTCGTCTGAGCTTCCTTGTCACCGCTGGCGATTGCTTCTTCCAGGCGCTTCTGAGCTTCCTCAGCGGCAGGGTTGGCAACCTTCTGCGGGTTCTTGGCGTCCTGCAGCTTGGCGGCGGTGGCAGGGTTGACAATCAGCAGGTTCTGCTTGGTTGCGGACTTGACGGGTTTGAGTTCCACTTCGCCGAGCGGGCCGTGTGCCTTCAGACGACTGGACTCATTCAATCCAGCGGACTTCCAGAGGCCCTGCGGCACGAGCACGGTGTCATCGGCAAGGTTCGAGTTTTCACCCGGCAAGATTGCCTTCAAATCGGAGGAGCTCAACGCCACCAGATCAGAATTCTGGTTGGCGGTCTGTCCCTCGTACTCGACGGTGTAGTCAACCACACCGGCTGCGTAACCGACGGCGGATGCCTGAACATTCTTAATACCCTTGACCTTGGAGGCGATTTCCTCCGCCTTGGTCACGGTGGAGGCAGCCTCAGACTGGTCGTACGAGCTGTACTTCGCCTGCGCAGAAATCGGGTACTGCTGATCCAGAGCCTTGGTCAGCGAGGCGCTCAACACCGAGTAACCGGTCAGCACAGTCGACACGACCAGGGTACCCACCAGCACGGCACGACCGGTGGAGACGGTGCGCTTGGGCGAACGCAGCGCGTTGGCGAGCGCAAGCTTGCCGGTCTGGGTGCGGGTGACCTTACCGAGGGCACGTACCAGCGGGGGCAGTACCAGCGGGGTGAGGAGGAAGACCGCAATACCGAGCAGCAGCGCGGCCCCCATCATGAGGAGGATGGCCTTATTGCCGGCACCCTCACCGGAACCCTGGTTCTGAGCCAGCATAGCCAGGCCGATACCTGCGGCACCGAAGACCAGACCCAGGATCGGGCCGACCTTGCCGGGCTTGCGCACCTCAAGGTTGGTGTGCTCGCTCATCGCGCTAATGGGCGAGATGCGCAGGGCGCTTCGTGCCGGGGAGAGCGACGCCAGAACCGTGACGATGGTGCAGATCAGGGTACTGATAATCACCGGGGTGATTGAGTACGAAATCATAATGGTGGTGAGGTTTGCACCAACCAGCGCGCCAACCGGGTAGGTCAGCAGCGCACCGATGAGGGAGAACACCATGCCCACGGTAATGGATTCGATGAGTAGCATCCGTACGAGGGAGCCGCCACGGGCACCGAGGGTACGCAGCAGAGCCAGTTCACGGATGCGCTGGCCGACCAGCACCGCGAAGGTGTTGGAGATGACGAACGAGGAGACCAGCAGAGCCAGTGCTGCGAAGGCGCCCAGGACCACGCTAATGGAGGTGAAGACCGTGGAGATGGTCTTCTGGTAGTCTTCCAGCAGCTTCTGACCGGTCATCACGCGCGGGTCGTTCTTGGTGTCACCGCTGCTCAGGGAGTCCTGCAGGCTCTTGAGCTTTGCGTCGGTTACACCGTCCTTGAACTTGAGGTAGATGAGGTTCGCGCCAGCCATGCTTCGGTAACCTGCCGCGGAACTCTTGTTTTCTGCCTCGGATGCCTTCAGCGCGGCTTCGCCGAGGCTGGTACCACCAATGAAGACAGCCTGATTGGTGGTGGAGCCTTCAAAACCGGGGTCGAACAGACCGACGACGGTGTATTCGGCGGTCTTGTCAGTACCGGGGGCGCTGACGGATTCTACAACGTCAGTGCTGGTGACCTTGCCGTTCAGCGAGAGGTTGTGCTTCTTCGCGAAGTAGGTAGAGACCATTATTTCGTGGTCGCTACTGGGGATTTTACCCTGCACCTTGTACGGGAAGAGGCTCGAGTCGGCGGGCAGCTGGTTGTACTGCACGGGGGTTTTCTGGTCGCCGGTACCGATCGAACCCGTGACGGCGTACTGTACCCAGTAGCCGGAGAGCAGGTCGCTCTGCTCCACCTTCTTAATCTGGTCACGGGTCAGGTAGATAGAGGTGCTGTCTTTACCGTCGCTGGTTGTAGCGGCGGAGGCGACGACCGCCTCGGCGCGGGAGAGCACGTCACCTACGGAGGAGTTGACGGTCGCCTGCAGCGAGTTGGTGAGCATCATAATGGCAGCGATGAAGAAGGATGAGATCGCGATACCTATGCCCGTGAGGATGTATTTTCCTTTGGAGGCGCGCAGATTGGAGTGCGCCACCGTGTTCAGTGTGGTTGCCACGGCTTATCGACCTTCCAGCTGTGCCATTGCGCCGAGGACGGCGTCGTAGGTGGGTTCGATCATTTCGCCGGCGACCATGCCGTCCTTGATGAAGACCACGCGGTCTGCGTAGGAGGCAGCGTTTGCGTCGTGGGTGACCATGAGGATGGTCTGTGCGTGGTCGGTTGCGGCGGCACGCAGCAGGCGCAGCACCTCGGCGCCGGAGTTGGAGTCGAGGTTACCGGTCGGTTCGTCGGCGAAGACCACTTCGGGGCGTGCGAGCAGGGCGCGCACGATGGCGACGCGCTGCTGCTGACCGCCGGAGAGCTGTTCGGGGCGGTGGTCGAGGCGGGTTTCCAGGCCGAGGGTCTTGACCAGGTAGTCGCGCCACTGCGGGTCCGGCTTCTTACCGGCGAGGCCCAGGGGCAGGTCAATGTTCTGGCCCGCGGTGAGGGTAGGCACCAGGTTGAACGCCTGGAAGATGAAGCCGATGTGTTCGCGGCGGAATTCGGTGAGGGCGTTGTCCTTCAGACCGAAGAGCTCGGTACCGCCAATACGGATGGAGGTTGCCGGGTTCGGGTCGGGGGTGTCCAGGGTTGCGATGGTCTGCATCAGCGTGGACTTACCCGAGCCGGAGGGCCCCATAATGGCGGTGAACTTGCCCTGCTCAAAGTCGACGGAGACGTTGTTGAGGGCGTGGACGGTTGCTTCACCCATGCCGTAGGTTTTGGAAAGGTTTCGTGCGGAGACGGCGGGCTGTGCCGTCTGTGCGTGAGGAGTTGTCGTAGTCATAGTTCAATTATTTCACGCAGCGTGGCGCTGACTACAGGGTTTTTCTCATCCTCCAGGTTGATTTTGGCAGGTGTTCACCGGGTCTTGACCTGCGGATGCGAAGGTTCCCCACTCATTCCACGGGCTGAAATGAGCCTGAGGCGGGCTGGGCGGGCGCGGGCCTCATCCTTAAGGATGAGTGGCGGATTACCCTGCATCCTTACCCTGCTTCTCTACCTGCATCTAACCTATATATATGCGAAAAGCCCCCGGCTCCTCCCCCATCTGGGGGGGGGGTCAGGAAGCCGGGGGCTTTCATAGACTATCCGTTACAGCGCTATCAGTTACGGCGCTGTCCGCTGATGCTCAGGCAGCTGTTATGCCTTGGGCGCTTCGTAGCGGGGGAACACCGGTGCGGGTGCGGGCAGCTCGGTGCCGGGCACGAGTGCGGTGCCGAGGGCTGCGAACTGGCGTGCGTCGCCTTCGGGTACGCCGAGCAGGGTCAGCAGCTTGGCGGTCGAGTCGGGCATGACGGGCTGCAACAGCAGGGCAACCTGGCGTACAACCTCGAGGGTTACGTACAGCACGGTGTTCATGCGGTCGAGTTCGCCGTTCTTGCGCAGGGTCCAGGGTTCCTGTTCTGCGAAGTAGGCGTTGGTGTCTGCGAGGACGGTCCAGATGCGCTCGAGTGCGCGGTGGAATGCCTGCTCGTCGAAGTCTGCACGGACGGGCTCGTAGAGGGCTGCCGCCTGGTCGAGGATCTGGCGGTCGGCTTCGGTGAACTCGCCGTGGGTGGGGACGGCACCGCCGCAGTTCTTGGCGACCATGGACAGGGAACGCTGGGCGAGGTTACCGAGGTTGTTTGCCAGGTCGGAGTTGATGCGGTTGATGATGGACTCTTCGGAGTAGGAGCCGTCCTGGCCGAAGGACACTTCACGCATGAGGAAGAAGCGGACCGCGTCCAGGCCGAATGCGTCGACGAGGTTTGCGGGGTCGACGACGTTACCGACGGACTTGGACATCTTTTCGCCGTTGACGAGCAGGAAGCCGTGGCCGAAGACGCGCTTGGGCAGTTCGATTCCGGCGGACCACAGGAATGCGGGCCAGTAGATGGAGTGGAATCGGGTGATGTCCTTACCGATGAGGTGCAGGTCGGCGGGCCAGTACTTGGTGAACAGCTCGTTGTCGGTGTCGGGGTAGCCGAGGCCGGTGAGGTAGTTGGTGAGGGCGTCGACCCACACGTACATGACGTGCTTGTCGTTGCCGGGTACGGGCACACCCCAGTCGAAGGTGGTGCGGGAGATGGACAGGTCGTTGAGGCCGCCCTTGACGAAGGAGATCAGTTCGTTGCGGCGGGATTCGGGGTAGACGTAGCCTTCGTTGGCGTAGAGTTCGAGGAGCTTGTCGCCGTACTTGGAGAGGCGGAAGAAGTAGGATTCTTCTTCGGTCCATTCGACTTCGGTGCCGGTGGTGATGGCGTAGCGCTGGCCGTCGCGGACTTCGGTTTCGTCTTCTGCGTAGTAGGCTTCGTCGCGGACGGAGTACCAGCCGGCGTACTTGTCGAGGTAGATGTCGCCGTTTTCTTCCATGCGCTTCCAGATGGCCTGGGATGCGACGTAGTGGTCGGGGTCGGTGGTGCGGATGAAGCGGTCGTAGCTGATGTTCAGCGCGTCGTTCATTGCTTTGAAGCGTGCGGAGTTCTCGTCGGCGAGTTCCTTAGCGGTCTTACCGAGCTTCTCGGCGGTGGTCTGCATCTTCTGGCCGTGCTCGTCGGTGCCGGTCATGAAGCGCACGTCGAAGCCGTCGAGGCGCTTGAAGCGGGCTAGCACGTCGGCTGCGATGGTTTCGTAGGCGTGGCCGATGTGCGGGTTGCCATTGGGGTAGGAGATGGCGGTGGTGATGTAGAACGGAGTTGCAGTCATAACTTTCAGTTTACCGCAGTCTTAGGCTAGGCTCTCACCGGGGTTACACTCTGGAACGCGGTATAACGCTCAGCCGCCATGCAACACACCAAAACGCGACAGCCCTTCCCCGCCCCAGTTCGCTAGGCACGGGGCGCAC
>NZ_KV811050.1:40834-46423 GCF_001812975.1 Rothia sp. HMSC073B08
CCAGTTCGCTAGGCACGGGGCGCACATACTGAACCACCGCACATCTACCGCAACCCCGGCGGGATTTGCTCGAGGTTCGGCACCCTCCTCGCTCCTACAGGGGCACCCGCCCTCGCTTCGCTTCGGGCACCCTGATGTCGCTACGGAGGCCACCGAAACCTCCACGCACCCGCCTAACCGGTGCAGCTACGTTTTCCGGAAGCGCCCTCAGGGTGTCACACGGACGCTCTCCGCAGCGAAGCAAGGAGGGGCGGAGCGTCCGGGCGACGGGTGCCCCTGCGTAGGCGCGGAGGAAACATGTAGCGCACCCCGTAGTCTTGGGAGACGCGAGGTACCCACCCACCCAACCCCTGCAGGAGCGAGGACGAACACCGATTCCTCAACCCATGAAGCCTGCATTTCAAGGGGAACGCAAAAATCCCGCTGATTCCGAAGAATCAGCGGGATTTTCTGTAAAGTGCGCCCCCTGGGACTCGAACCCAGAACCCATTGATTAAGAGTCAATTGCTCTGCCAATTGAGCTAGAGGCGCTTATTTGTTTTTCAGGGTTTCCCCTGCAACAAGTAAATACTATACGGCATTTTATAGACACCCGCAACTCAAGTGAGCATGAACTGCATCACATACCTGTTAAGTGCTGCTGTTCAGCTTGAAACAGCAAGAATCCGGCGCCCCACCTCTCCCCCTGTAGCGGGGTGTGGGTGGAACGCCGGATTCTTAGAAAGCTATTGCTGAGCTACCGTTTAGCGAGCGACGGAACCTTCGGTGTAGTCGTCGTCAACGGAGTTCCAGGAGAACAGCTCGCGCAGCTTGCGGCCGGTTGCCTCGATGGGGTGTGCCTCGCCCTTTGCGCGCAGTTCCTTGAACTCGGGTGCGCCTGCAGCCTGGTCTTCCATGAAGCGCTTTGCGAAGTTGCCGTTCTGGATGTCTGCCAGAACAGCCTTCATGTTTTCCTTGACCTCGGGGGAGATCACGCGGGGGCCAGAGACGTAGTCGCCGTACTCTGCGGTGTCGGAGATGGACCAACGCTGCTTAGCGATGCCGCCTTCGATCATCAGGTCGACGATGAGCTTGAGCTCGTGCAGGACCTCGAAGTATGCGATTTCGGGCTGGTAGCCTGCTTCGGTCAGAACCTCGAAGCCGTACTGGACGAGCTGGGAGGTGGAGCCGCAGAGGACTGCCTGCTCACCGAACAGGTCGGACTCGGTCTCTTCGGTGAAGGTGGTCTTGATGACGCCTGCGCGGGTTGCGCCGAGGCCCTTTGCGTAGGACAGTGCCAGTGCGAGTGCTTCGCCGGATGCGTCCTTCTCAACTGCGACCAGGGCGGGAACGCCGCGGCCTGCTTCGAATTCGCGGCGGACGGTGTGGCCGGGGCCCTTGGGGGCGACCATTGCCACGTCGACACCCTCGGGTGCGGTGATGTAGCCGAAGCGGATGTTGAAGCCGTGTGCGAAGAACAGTGCGTTGCCGGGCTTCAGGTGGGGTTCGATGCTCTCTGCGTAGACCTTTGCCTGGACCTGGTCCGGGGTCAGGATCATGATGACGTCTGCTTCTGCTGCTGCTTCTGCAACGGTTGCGACGCGCAGGCCTTCTGCCTCAGCCTTGGCACGGGACTTGGAGCCCTCGGACAGACCGACGATGACCTTCACGCCGGAGTCACGCAGGTTCAGTGCGTGTGCGTGGCCCTGGGAGCCGTAGCCGATAACTGCTACGGTGCGACCCTGGATCAGGGAGAGGTCTGCGTCGTCGTTGTAGAAAATGGTTGCTGCCATTTCTTCTCCTCAGTAAGTTTGGTATGCGGCCCAGGCTGGGCTCAACATTGACTATTCTACTTGATAGCTTTTGGGGTGCAGGTTTACGAGAGCACTTCTCAGATTGTGGCTCAAGATTTTACAACCTGCAGAGTTTATGGGGTACTGCATCTATTTCTTTGGCATTAGGGTCCCCAGGTAGAGAAATCACCTAGTAGAGAAAGAAATAGAGAGTACCTGATGCTTCCCCGCCCGCACTGCGAATACGTGTGTTTCGGTTGTGCGGGCGGGAGAACTGCTACGGGAATGTAGCGTCAGGTATTTTGTGCTAGATGCGCTCGCTCATAGCGCGGGGGCCACGTGCCAGGCCGATGGTGCCTGCGCGAACGATTTCGCGAACACCGTAAGGCTCCAGAACATCCAGCAGTGCGTTGAGCTTCTCCTCAGAACCGGTTGCCTCAATGACAACAGACTCAGGGGAAACGTCAATCACGGATGCACGGAACAGGTCAGCTGCCTGAACGATCTGCAGGCGAGCAACTGCATCGGCCTTGACCTTAATCAGGATGTGGCCGCGCTGTGTGGAGGAGTCGGCGGGAAGCTCGACGACCTTCAGCACGTGAACAAGCTTGTTCAGCTGCTTGGTGATCTGCTCGATGGTGTGAGCGTCACCCTCGGTCACGACGGTGATGCGGGAAACACCGGGGTTTTCGGTGGGGCCCACAGCCAGGGAGAGGATGTTGAACAGGCGGCGGGAGAACAGACCGGAAACTCGGGTGAGAACGCCCGGCTTATCTTCTACCAGAACGGACAGAGTGTGCTGAGACATTAGTTCTCTCCCTCACGATCGAACTCGGGCGAAGTGTTCTTCGCAATCCAAATCTTGTCATTAGAAACGCCTGCCGGGACCATGGGCCAGACCAGTGCGTGGGGGCTGACGGTGAAGTCAATGACCACGGGGCGGTCGTTGATTTCCAGGGCAGCCTTAATGGTGGCGTCCACGTCTTCGTCGCGCTCGCAACGGAAGGTGGCGCAACCGTATGCGTCGCCGAGCTTCACGAAGTCGGGGATGCGTGCGGTGCCGTGACCGTCCTTCAGGTCGGTGTTGGAGTAGCGCTCGTTGTAGAACAGAGTCTGCCACTGACGCACCATACCGAGGGAGGAGTTGTTGATGATAGCAACCTTGACGGGGATGTTGTTCTGTGCGCAGGTGACCAGTTCCTGGTTGGTCATCTGGAAGCAGCCGTCACCGTCGATAATCCACACGGTGGATTCGGGGTGTGCAACCTTTGCACCCATGCCGGCAGGAACGCCGTAGCCCATGGTACCCAGACCAGCGGAGCTAATGAAGTGACGGGGGCTCTCCTGCTGAATGTAGTGTGCACCCCACATCTGGTGCTGGCCAACGCCGGTGACGTAGTATGCGTCAGGGCCGGTGAGGGCGCTGATGCGCTCGAGGACGTATTCGGGCGAGCCGAGGCCATCGTTGGGCTTCTCATAGCCGAGCGGGTAATCCTTGCGGATGACGTTCAGCTCGTTCCACCACTCGGTCAGGTTCGGCAGCTGGTCTGCGAACTCGGTGGAGAGCAGGTCGGTCAGCTCGGGCAGCACGTACTTGAGGTCGCCGACGATCGGCACGTCTGCGAAGCGGATCTTCGAGATTTCTGCCGGGTCAACGTCAATGTGGATGACCTTAGCCTCGGGTGCGAAGGAGTCGAGCTTACCGGTGACGCGGTCGTCGAAGCGTGCGCCGAGGGTAATCAGCAGGTCAGACTTCTGCATTGCGGCGACGGCGGGGACGGTGCCGTGCATGCCGGGCATGCCGAGGTTCTGGGGGTCAGAGTCGGGGAATGCACCGATAGCGTTCAGGGTGGTGACGACGGGTGCGCCGATGAGCTTAGCCAGCTTGTGGAACTCTTCGGAAGCACCTGCGCGGACCAGGCCACCGCCGACGTAGAAGACGGGGCGCTTGGATTCGGTGATGAACTTTGCAGCTTCGTGAATCTGCTTGGAGTGGCCGCGGGTGACGGGGGTGTAACCGCGCAGCTCCAGGTCTTCAGGAATGCCGCGGTATTCCATCATGCCGACCTGTGCGTCCTTGGTGACGTCCACGAGCACGGGGCCGGGGCGGCCGGTGGATGCGATGTGGAATGCTGCTGCGAGCGCGCGGGGGATGTCCTGCGGGTCGGTGATCATGAAGGAGTGCTTGGAGATGGGCATTGCCATGCCGACGATGTCAGCTTCCTGGAATGCGTCAGAGCCCAGCAGCTTAGTGGACACCTGGCCGGTGATTGCGACCAGGGGGATGGAGTCCATGTTTGCGTCAGCGATTGCGGTCAGCAGGTTGGTTGCGCCGGGGCCGGAGGTTGCGATGCACACGCCGGTCTTACCGCTGGACACTGCGTAGCCCTGAGCTGCGTGGCCTGCGCCCTGCTCGTGGCGGACCAGGATGTGGCGGACCTTCTTGGAGTCGTACAGGGGGTCATAGGTCGGCAGAATTGCGCCGCCAGGCAGGCCGAATACGTCAGTCACACCCAGGTCTTCGAGGGTGCGGACGATAGCCTGAGAACCGGTCATGCGTTCTGCGGGAGCGTTTGCCGCGTCATCAGAAGTGGAAAATCCCATGGTCATGGAAATGCCTCGTGTCTTAATGGTTCTTCGTTGTACTCAATGTTCTGCGTGGGGTTTGTGTGATCCTCACGCATCCTATGCCCGGGGGTACCAAGCTATAAAAAATGCCCCTCGCTGTTGGTGGTAGCGGTAGGGGCGCTCAGTCGCAGTGAATAGACCCTGCCACGCGCCCTAGGCGACGTCGACAAGGCGTAGAATTCGCTGGAACATTGCTGTCTTCACCCTTCTATGGTGCGCCCCAAGAAGGGGTGAGTCAAATCTCTATCGAGCAACACGCCCGTTTTTGTTCATAAAGGCGCAGGTCAGATACTTTCTTTCATGATGTGGACACATTGCACTTGTTGACACATTCCCACGTGCTCATTTGAACAGGTGAGAAAAACTCGCATTTTTGGACGTCATGGCGCGTAATATGCGCGAATACTCGTGACCTTCGTTGGTTGCCCCGGTAGACTGAAGCTATGACCGAACCGATCATCCCGGTCGCTGATGAGCTGACCGAAGCAAGTAAGTACGCAGAGGTTGTTGACCCCCGTAACTCTGTTGAGAGTGACGTGTTTTTGACGGGTGAGGAACTTATTCGAGTTCTGCACCCGGTTTTTGACGAGCAGATTATTAATTACGGTGCATACAATTTGGTGTATGCGACGGGCCGTGCGGTTTACCGTAATCCTGATTTGGCGTTGCATCAGTATCCTGATCAGCAGCATTTTATTGTTGGGTATCAGGATGCGCCTGATGAGGTGATTATTGCTCCGGTGAATTTGCCGGCGTTGACGCCTGCGGGTACGGCGACGACGATTGATAATACGAATGCTCTGCATGCGTATCGTGTGGGTGATGATGCGGTGACGCTTGAGTCGGTGAATGGCAGCTCGTTTTATTTGTCGTTTGAGGATAATGCTGAGGTTGCGACTCGTTTTGGCGTTGGCTTGTTGGAGCAGGGTAAGGATGTGGAGGATTTCCGTGAGTTTGTGACGCGGATTTGGCCGGTCCTGTAGCCTTATGACTTTTTGAGATGATTGCCCGCTACTGTCTTGTGACGGTGGCGGGCTTTCGTGTGCTTACACGCAAAATGCCAAGCCACCAAGCAACAGGCTAAACCGCGACAGCCCTCCCCGCCCCACACGCAAAACACCCAACCACCAGGCAACAGGTCAAACCGCGACAGCCTCCCCCGCCCCAGTTCGCTAGGCACGGGGCGCAC
>NZ_KV811050.1:46523-159096 GCF_001812975.1 Rothia sp. HMSC073B08
CCAGTTCGCTAGGCACGGGGCGCACATACTGAGCCACCACGCAACCCAACGAACCGGCGGGATTCCGCGAACCCCTGAACCACAGATGCGCAGAGGTATAGATATTCCCCGTCGCGACATCAGGGTGTCCGAAGCGAAGCGAGGACGGGTCCCCTGTAGGAGCAAGGGGAATATCTATACCTCAAGCCCAGCAAAATCTTTTTCAGAGGGAACGCAAAAATCCCGCCGATTCCGAAGAATCAGCGGGATTTTCTTTGAAGTGCGCCCCCTGGGACTCGAACCCAGAACCCATTGATTAAGAGTCAATTGCTCTGCCAATTGAGCTAGAGGCGCTTGTCTGTTTCAAGGTTTCCCTTGCAACAGAAAAATACTATACGCGAGTTTTTGTGGTGTGCGCAAGTTGATTTGGAGTGAGCCTGGACACATTATTTGGGTGGGGTGTGTGGGACACTAGACTGTGTGTATTGCATGGGGCGCGTCCGCCCTTGGTACTGTGTGGGGCGCATCCGCCGCTCCCCTGCTGATCTCTATTGATGTTTTGAGGAGTTATTGATGAGCGTTCGTCTTGAGCCGGGTACCCCGGCGCCTGCTTTTACCCTTGCTGACGCTTCGGGTAAGGAACATAGCCTGAGTGATTATGCGGGTAGCAAGGTGATTTTGTATTTTTACCCGAAGGCTTCGACTCCGGGTTGTACGAAGGAGGCGTGCGATTTCCGCGATAATTTGGCGTCGTTGAAGTCGTTGGGTTACGTGGTGTTGGGTGTTTCTCCGGATTCGCCGGCGGCTATTGCTCGTTTTGTGGAGAAGGAGTCGTTGACGTTCCCGCTGCTGTCTGATGCTGATCATGCGGTGGCTGAGGCGTATGGTGCGTGGGGTGAGAAGAAGAATTACGGCAAGGTGTATGAGGGCCTGATTCGTTCGACGTTTGTGATTGATGAGCAGGGTGTTATTTCTGTGGCTCAGTACAATGTGCGTGCGACGGGTCATGTGGCGAAGTTGCGTCGTGATTTGGGTATTGACCCGAAGTAGGGTCACGTTTTCTGGGGTTTGCGTATCGCCGTTCTGTTGCTTCTTGAGGGGGTTGTTGTTCGGCGTGTTTGCGGACTTTTGCCCTATGGGGGCTTCTTTTAAGGCTTGGAGAACCTTGGTTCCTGGTGTACACTAATTTTTTGTTGCCTCAGACGCATGCATCTTCGGATGTGGGGTGACGCTACGCGCGAGTGGTGAAATTGGCAGACACGCAGGATTTAGGTTCCTGTGCCTTATGGCGTGGGGGTTCAAGTCCCCCCTCGCGCACACACATTCACATTGGGCCCGCCGTCACGGTTTTCGTGGCGGCGGGTTCTCTTGTATGTGCCTTGCCGGGGTGGATGTGTCTCGCCCGGTTGGGTGTTGAACCGTTATCCTGAGAGATAAGCATCCGCGACGGAAGAGAGGACCCTCCCGTGCAGCATCAGCCTTATGCATCGTCAGCTGTTGGCAGTTCTGATGCGCTGCTGCGAGCCACTGCCGGCTCGAGTGGCTTGAGTCGACGTGCCGTTTTGCGTTTTGGCGCGCTTTTTAGTGCTGGTTTGGCGCTTTCTGCGTGTTCTGGTCAGTCTTCTGCTGGTTCTTCGGCGAGTGCGAGCGCGTCGTCTGCTGATGCGCGTCGTGTGTTTCGTTTTGCGCAGGGTGCGGCGCCGTTGGGTTTGGATCCGGCGTTGTTTCCTGTGGCGAGTACGTATCAGGTGACGGCGCAGGTTTTGCAGACGTTGTTGGTGGCGAATCATTACACGGGTGATCCTGAGGTTCAGGATTCGTTATGTAGTGAGTGGACGGTTTCTGATGACCGTTTGGTGCATACGTTTGTGTTGCGTGAGGCGCATTTTAGTAACGGTTCTGCGTTGACTGCGGATGCTGTGGTGCAGAATTTCCAGAGGTGGCAGGCGTTGGCTACGGGTGAGGGTACTGCTGCTTTGGCGGTGCCTGCTCAGCCGTTGTTTGCGTGGGGTTTTGGTGTGCCGAAGCCGGGTTCTATTGATCCTTCGGCGGTGGAGCCTGCGCCTGTTCAGGCGTCTCCGTCGGGTGCGGCGACTCCGTCTGCGAGTGCTTCTGAGACTGCTGCCCCGAGCGCGTCTGCTTCTGCATCGGCTTCTGATGCTGCGCATCCGGGTGAGAAGAAGTCGGATTCCGCTCAGTCCTCTGTGGTGCAGTCGTTCTTGCCGTTGGTTTCGTCGGTGGTGGCGAAGGGTAACTCTGTGGTGGTGACGCTGTCGCGTCCTTCTCTGGCGTTTCCGCGTATTTTGACGCAGCAGGCGTTTGGCATTATTGATCCTTCGCTTTTTGGTGCGGATCAGAAGCTGACGGGTAACCCGGTGGGTACGGGTGCGTTCCGTGTGGAGTCGTTCGAGGCTGGCACGGTTCGCTTGCTGAAGAATACCCATTTTGATGGTCAGGCACCTGAGCTGGATGAGATTCAGATTTCGACCCTCACTTCGTCGGATAAGCGTTATTTTGCGCTGATGGAGGGTCACATTGATGCGTGTGATCAGGTGAATTCGTCTGATCTGGGTCAGTTGGCGCGTGATGGCTATCAGACGCCGGGCCGTGACCCGTTCTCGCTGGTGTATTTGGGTTTGAATACGGCGCATCCGGTGTTGAAGAATATTTCGGTGCGTCGCGCTATTTCGCATGCTGTGGATCGCGGTGCACTACGTCAGTATTATCCGCAGGGCACCTCGGATGCGCAGACGCTGATTTCGCCGTCGTTCCGCATTAAGGCTGATGACGCGAAGGATTACACGGACCGTAATCAGGATATGGCACGCTCGCTGTTGGCGACTGCTGGGTACGACAATCAGGTGATTGAGTGTTACTACCCTGCCGATGTGTCTCTGCCGTGGATGGATACTCCGCAGAAGGTGTATTCGGAGATGGTGGCTTCGCTGATTGAGGTGGGCCTGAATATTAAGCCGGTGCCTCTGCCGTGGTCTGAGTATCTGTCGAAGAGCCGTGAGGTTTCTTCTGAGCGCGGTATTACGTTGGCGGGTTTCTACGGCATGTACCGTGACCCGTATGCGTTCTTTGGTCCGGTGTTGGCGCCGCTGATTGCTGAGCATCAGGTGCGTTCGTTGATTGCTAATGCGCCGTCGGATATGACGACTGGTTTGATGAAGAAGAGTTCTGATGTGCCGTCGTCGGGTGGTGCGAATTCGAATGTGCGGATTTCTGCGACTCCGAGCCCGCAGCCGAGTTATTCGCCGGACCCGTTGATGCCTGAGGAGGAGGCTTCGGCTTCTGCTTCGCCGAGCCCGTCGGCGTCGCCTTCGCCGTCGCCTACTGCTGTGGCGGTGGCGCCGTCGCCTCGTTTTACTGAGATTTTGGAGGCGATTCGTACCGCGGACTCTGCCGATTCGGTGGATTCGCAGCGCGAGTTGTATGCGAAGGTTGTGTCTCAGTTGGGTCAGTTCATGCCGGCGGTTCCGTTGCTGAATGTGACGTCTAAGGTGGCGGTGAGCCGTGAGGTTCAGGGCTATCAGACGGAGCAGAATGCGATTGAGCTGTTCGGTAAGTTGCGTAAGTTGTAGGCAGTTCAGGTTTGAGTGTTGCGTTGCGTGTGTGTTTGGCGTGCCCTGGAGGGTTTTTACCTTCCAGGGAAGCTAACATGTGAACTGCAACACTCTCCTGTTATTTGCTGATTCTAGCTATGCCAACCCCGCTAAAAGGAGTAGGCTAGATGATGTACCCCACAGTCATTGTGCCCAGGCCGGGCACCCGCACCCCTAAGGGAGAATTCAGTGGTAGCACGTACTGAACGAACCGACGTCGTCCTGGTCGGCGGCGGCATCATGAGCGCCACCCTCGGCGTGTTCCTCAAGGAGCTCGAACCGACCTGGAATATTATCCTGCTCGAACGCCTCGACAAGGTTGCTCAGGAATCCTCCAACCCCTGGAATAACGCAGGTACCGGCCACTCGGCGCTATGCGAACTCAACTACGCACCCGCTGGCCCCGACGGCACCGTCTCGGCAGCTAAGGCGCTGAACATTAACGAGCAGTTCCAGGTTTCCCGCCAATTCTGGGCTTCCCTGACTGAGAAGAATATTCTGACTGACACCAGCTTCATCAACCCGGTCCCCCACATGTCCCTGGTCTTCGGCGAAGACCACTCCAAGTACCTGGCTGCGCGCTACGATTCTTTCCGCAAGGAGAAGCTCTTCGAGCGTATGCAGTTCTCCAATGACCGCGAGAAGATTGGCGAATGGGCACCGCTGACCGTCAAGGGCCGCAAGGGTAACGAGTCGATGGCTGCAACCTGGTCCCCCGAAGGTACCGACGTGAACTTCGGCTCCCTCACCGAGCAGCTGGTCGATTACCTGCAGACCAAGGGTGTTGAGGTTCGCTACGGCTACCAGGTCACCAACCTGAACCGCGAGTCGAACGGTTCCTGGCAGGTTGAGGCGATTAACCGCATCAACAAGGATGAGCCTCTGAGCATCAACGCGAAGTTCGTGTTCCTCGGTGCCGGCGGTGGCGCCCTGCACCTGTTGCAGAAGTCCGGCATTGAAGAGGGTAAGGGCTACGGCGGCTTCCCCGTCTCCGGTCTGTTCCTGCGCAACACCCACGAGGCAACCGCAAACCAGCACAACGCTAAGGTGTACGGTCAGGCTTCGGTGGGTGCACCTCCCATGTCTGTTCCCCACCTGGACACCCGCTACGTGGACGGCAAGCGTGCTCTGCTCTTCGGACCCTACGCCGGTTTCAAGACAAACTTCTTGAAGCAGGGTTCCGTGCTGGATCTGCCGAAGTCCCTGCGCCTGCACAACCTGTACCCCATGACCCGTGCAGGTCTGGATAACTTCTCCCTTGTCAAGTACCTGCTCTCCGAGCTGGTCAAGGACAAGAACGCTCGCCTGGAGACCCTGCACCAGTACTACCCCGAGGCTGACGGCGGCGAGTGGGAGCTCATCGAGGCTGGTCAGCGCGTCCAGATCATGAAGAGGGACGCGAAGAAGGGCGGCATCCTGCAGTTCGGTACCGAGGTTGTCTCCGCAGCGGACGGCTCCATCGCGGCTCTGCTGGGCGCATCCCCCGGTGCTTCCACCGCGGCTCCGATTATGCTGAACCTGTTGGCTAAGTGCTTCCCCTCCAAGATTGCTGGTTGGGAGCCTCGCCTGAAGGAGCTTATCCCCGGTTACGGTGTGAAGCTCAACGACAACCCGGATCTGGCTGATGAGCTGATGGCTCACACCGCTAAGGTTCTGGGTATTCACAACTAGTTTTCAGTTAGGCTCAGCAGGTAGCTTTATACCCTAGCTGACAAGCCTTTTTTGAGGCTTTTCGGGGCGGTTACCCTCTCTAACTGACCGACAGGTCAGCTATCTGCACTCGCAGAAAAATGCGGGAGGGTTAGAAAACCCTATAATGTCACCGCAGGGGCGGGAAGGACAGCTCATTGTTCTCCTCGCCCCTTCTGTGCGCCCACACGCTGAAGCTCATAGGCGCACCACTGTGTACATCCCACTCATTCAAGGAGCCCCATTGGCTGCACACACCGGCTCTTCCACGGACACCTCCTCAACCCAGGTACCCGCCGGAGCTCGACGCGGACTCTTCTCCCGTAAGAAGAAGCCCGCAGCCCCCAAGTACGCAAGCGTGAAACTGCGCGACTTCCCCAAGGGCAGCATCCTCTACATTCTGCGCCGTGCCATCTACAAATTCGGCGCAAACGGCGGCACCGACATGGCGGCAGCACTCACCTACTTCACCGTGCTGTCCATCTTCCCCGCCCTGCTGGCGATCGTCTCCCTACTGGGCGTATTCGGTCACGGTGAGGAAAGCGCCGCCGTCATCCTCGCCTTCCTCAAGGACAACGCACCCGCCCAGATGTACGCCATTATGGAAGACCCCATCAAGCAGATTACCGGTGACCAAGGCGCAGGCCTGGTGCTGTTGACCGGTATCCTCAGTGCGCTCTGGTCCGCCTCTGGGTACACCGGATCCTTCGGCCGAGCTCTCAACACGGTTTACAACGTGCGTGAAGGCCGCCCCGGCTGGATGCTCAAACCCATCAACGTGTTCGTCACCGCCGTGCTCATCATCCTCGTGGTACTCATGATGCTCATGCTGCTGCTGGGCGTAACCGTCCTGGACATGGTCGGTCAGTACGTACCCGAAACCGTCAATATGGAGCTCATCAAGCTCATCTGGCTCAACGGCCGCTGGGTCCTCATCCTGTTCATGGCAATCGGGCTCATCACCCTGCTGTACGCCGCAACCCCGAACGTGCGCCGCTTCAAACAGTGGAAGCTCTCCCCCGGTGCGGCACTTGCCCTCTTCGGCATGGGCCTGGGCGGTTTCGGATTCACCCTCTACGCCAACAACTTCAGCAAGTACAACGCCACCTACGGCCTTATTGGTGGTGTGATTGTGATGCTGCTGTTCATCTGGATTATGAACAATATGCTTCTCTTCGGCGCGCACCTGGACGCAGAAATCATGCTCATGCGCCAGGTACTCGCCGGCGAAGACGACCACGGATATCTGAAGGTTCAGCCGCGCAGCACCACCGCATCCCGTGCGATGAAAGAACAGCGCGAACGCCTCATGTCCGCCGGACGCGAATTGCAGCAGCAGGCGGCAGGCCAGGGCATGCTCCCCAAGCCGAAGGGCCCCTCCATTGCGGCTCGCGTGCAGAAGGCTGTGGACACCAACACCACCATGATTCGCACGCTCATTGCCGACGGTAAGGAACGCATCGAAAACGGTAAGGAGCAGCTGCAGCAGAAGCAGGCGAAGGCAGACGCCACCGAAACTCAGGCTTCTGAGGCAACCGCGGCGAAGGCAGAAGCGAGCGCAAAGGCTGAACCTCAGCAGGAGGCGCTCTTCGACCTGAGTGCCGACAACTCAACCGGTGCGGCACAGAAGAACTAAGCGGCAGCTCAGCTGGGCGCGTACCGTCTCAACGCATCAAGGGCGCGAGATAGAAAAGGGCGCAGGACAGAAACCCTGCGTTGGTCACTAAGATAGAACTATGACCAGTGCAGATTTCTCTCCCGCGCCCTTTGCCGTACCCAATGCTACTGTACCCGGCACTACCCTGCCCGACCTCGAGTACACCCTCTACCAGCCGCAGCAACTCAAAAGCCGCGTCCCCGCCCTCATGATTCACGGCTTCGCCACCCGCGGCGAGCAGCTCTACGGCGGCACCGGCTGGATCCGCCAATACCTGCGCGCCGGATACCCCGTGCTGATTGTTACCCTGCCCTACCACTCGGACGAATATCTCAAAGACCCCGAGTCCATGCGCGCTATCGACTGCAAGCTCCCCGACAACACGGGTGTGCGTAGTGGCACGATTCCGTTCGATGCGGCGCCCTCTGTCGATGCGGCGCCCTCTGTCGATGCGGTGCCCCCTATCGATGTGGCAGCTCAGCCGCTGACCCCCATGCACCTGTTCACCAACCTGCTCGCCCAATTGCTGCGCACCGTCGCCACCGAGAACGACCTCGACGTTGAACTGCAGCCGCGCGCGCACGTTATTGGCTTCTCCTTCGGCGCCCGCGTCGGCTGGGAACTCGCCCTCACCCACCCGGAGGCGGTCGCATCCCTCACCCTGGGCGGCCTGCCCCTACACGACCACCTCATTACCCTGCGTTCCATGCTCGAAGCGCACGAGGGAACCAGCGTCACGGCGGATAGTGAAACCCCGGCGGCGGACTCCACCGACGAGGCGATTGCCTCCTTCACCTCGATTATTGACAACTCCCCCATTCAGCCCGACGCACTGCTGAAGTTCGTGCGGATTCCCTTCGGCCCGTTCTTCGACGTGCCCGCCCTGCGTGCCGGATCCCCGAACCTACCTGCCGGTCACCCGGGCGCGCATCCGCACGCACCCGTTGCTGTCGTGCTCGGTGACGCGGACACCATCGCCGCAGACGGTGCGGAACTCTACGACATGGTGCGCGGCAACAACCCGCTCAACCGCTTCATCTCCCTGCCCGGCCGCGACCACGTGAATGCACTGACCTCGGGCGCATTCCGACGCGGTGCGCTCGCCTTTGCAGCAGAGGTGGAGGCGGCAGAGTAAGTAGCCGCAGGCTACGCGGGTTCCGGGAGGAGTAAGAGACAACGTCATAAAACGTCACATTCACCTGGGGGCTTCACGCTCAGCCCCGGGGTGCATCAGGTATGCCTTAGCTCTTAGAATGGGAACGTATCAAAAAACCTTTATCTGCGGTTGAACCTCAACCGTGCCTCAGCAAAGGAGCACCATGCACAAGGTTAAGGCTGTCGTAGCCCTCGCCCAGGACGCGCCCGTCACCGTCACCACCATCAACGTACCCGACCCCGGCAAGGGCGAAGCACTCGTCAAGGTCCTCACCTGCGGTGTCTGCCAGACCGACCACCACTACGTCACCGGCGGCGTCGGCCAGGACTTCCCCTACCTGCTCGGCCACGAGTCCGCAGGTATCGTCGAGGCTGTCGGCGATGACGTCACCGACATCGCCCCCGGCGACCTGGTCATCCTCAACTGGCGTGCAGTCTGCGGCGAATGCCGCGCATGCCGCAAGGGCCAGCCGCAGTACTGCTTCGCAACCCACAACGCAACCCAGAAGATGACCCTCGAGGACGGCACCGAACTCACCCCCGCACTGGGTATCGGCTCCTTCGCTGAGAAGACCCTCGTCGCAGCCGGTCAGTGCACCAAGATCACCGCTGACATCAGCCCCGAACAGTACGCAGCCATCGGTCTGCTCGGTTGCGGCGTTACCGCAGGTCTGGGTGCTGTTCTGAACACCGGTGAGCTCAAGCGCGGCGAGTCCGTCGCAGTCATCGGCTGCGGCGGCGTCGGAACCGCAGCAATTGCAGGCGCACAGCTCGGTGGCGCAACCACCATCATCGCCGTCGACATCGACGAAGAGAAGCTGGCACGCGCACGCGAGCACGGCGCAACCCACACCGTGAACTCCTCCAAGGTCGACCCCGTCGAAGCCATCAAGGAACTCACCGGCGGCTTCGGTGCAGACCTCGTCATCGACGCTGTCGGCATCGCCCCCACCTTCAAGCAGGCATTCGAAGCACGCGACCTGGCTGGCCGCGTCGTCCTCGTCGGCGTGCCCGCGCCCGGCACCACCTGGGACATCCCGCTGGATGAGGTGTTCGGCCGCGGCGGCTCTATCAAGAGCGCATGGTACGGCGACACCCTGCCCTCCCGCGACTTCCCCGAATTCGTGGACCAGTACCTGCTCGGCCGCCTCGATCTGGACGGCTTCGTCTCCGAGCGCATCCGCCTCGAAGACGTCAACGAAGCATTCGAAACCATGAAGACCGGCCGCGTGCTGCGCTCGGTCGTGGAACTCTAGGAGCGTAGCGTGAGCGAACGTATTGAACGAGTCGTCACCTCCGGCACCTTCTCGCTGGACGGCGGCTGCTGGGACGTCGACAACAACGTCTGGATCATCGGCAATGACTCCTCCGTGATTATCATTGACCCCGCCCACGACGTCGACAAGATTTCCCGCACCGTCGCAGGCCGCACCGTGGAGAAGATTCTGCTGACCCACGCCCACGACGACCACATCCGTAGCGCCAAGGAGGCGGCAGAACGCTTCGGCGCACCCGTCTACCTGAACCCCGCGGACCGTGTGCTCTGGGAAATGGTGTACCCCTCCTGGGACTTCGATCACGAACTCGCTGACGGCGACGTACTGCGCATCGGCGACACCGAACTGAAGGTCCTCGCCACCCCCGGCCACTCCCCCGGCTCCGTGTGCTTCTACGCACCCACCCTCAGCTGGGAGAACAGCGAAGGCGTCGTCTTCTCCGGCGACACCCTCTTCAACGGCGGCCCCGGCGCAACCGGACGCTCCTACAGCGACTTCGACACCATCATCGAGTCGATCTCGACCCGCCTGCTGACCCTGCCCGAGTCCACCGCGGTCCTCACCGGCCACGGCGACAGCACCGGCATCGGTCTGGAAGCACCCGAGCTTCCGGCATGGATCAAGCGCGGTCACTAAACCGGCAGCCTCACGCTGAGGCATGAAAAAGCCAAGCACGGTACGCAAAAGGCGGATGCCCCACCACCTGCATAAAGTGGCGGGGCATCCGCCTTTAAACATGCCCTAACGACGTTCCAACTGATCCCAAGGAGTCAGCTGCTCCTCATGCTCCTCACGCCACAGGTAGCCGTACAAATGACCCAACGCAAAATACAGAGTCGCAATAATCACCGGAACCATAAACGCATTACGGTAATACGGGGCATCCCCCATATAGCCGCCCCACATACTACCCAGCGCTAGACCAATACCCAGCATCGAGCGGGTAAAGAAGCTCGCCTGAGCATCAGGAATATGCTTGAGCGAACGGTTCAGCCACAGCTCATGGCCACCAAACGCCACGCCCAGCACCGCGCCGCACAGCGCCAACGCATAGAAAATCGTGGACGTATCATCGCTCGCCGGCAAGTACAGCGCCGCCATAATCAGCAGAACACCGCTCGCCAGCCAGCCATGCCACGGGTTCACCGAACGGCCACCCAAAACCACGGGGAAAGCCACCACCACGAGCGCACCGGTACCGGTCGCAACCATCGCCATGAACAGGTTCATCGAACCGTGAATCAGCGAGAAGCCCAGCAGACCAGAACCAACCGAACCCATGCACGCACCCAGCAGCACCAGACCAAGAATCAGCACCACCGTCTGACGGCTCGGACGCACCAGATTCTGCGGCGGAGCCATGCGAATACGCGAAATATCCGGTAGCCACCTCGGCGCCGCCAGCACCACGACGAACAGTAGCGCATCCAGAATAATCGTGATCCAGAAACCCGCATACTCATGATTCGGGGTGATGTACACATCACCCAGCCATACCAACAGAGCAGCCAGCGGGTGCATCGACATGTTCGCCGTAGTACCCCACGACACCGCAGTCGACAAGCGAACATCACTGTACTGATAGTTACGGCGATACAGCGACTCAAGAGCGAACGGAGTCCACGGCGGAGTCGTGAAACCCATCGCCACACACGAGAGCGCATGGTAGGTCGTACTCACATTATTCGGGTCAACCGTCAAACGCCAACCAATCACCAGCATGTTCAGCACCGCAGCGATGTTCAGAATCGACGTAATCGCCAGCAACGACCGCAAACCCAGAGCACGCACCAGCATCGGGCCGAGCATAATCTGCACCGAATACGCGCCAGTAAACGCCGCCACCGCATAGCCGCCATCATGCACACTACCCAGGTGGCTCGCCAACAGAATATACAGCGCAAACGCCGAAGAAGCCGCCGGAATGTGGAACAGAATCGTCAACACATTACGGGCAAAACCCTCAGCACGAAGCACAGCATACAGGTGACGACGCTGCTCCTTACCGTTGCGCAGGAACAACGCCCAATGCTGACGCAAAATGTCCGGCACCGACGCGTTCGTATTAATCTCGTCCGCAGCCGGAATCGGGCGAGGCGGCAGCTCCTGCAACACGTGCTCGTTGTTGCGCACCACATCCGTCAGGGACGTGCCCGGAACCGTCGGAATGCCCGTGCCCGAAGCACGCATTTTATTCAGCGCATCGGAGGCTGGGCTCACCTTCATGGTGCGCGGAGGAACCTCCGGCGCGGATGCGCCAGTGCGCGCATCAGCCGAAGGTTCCACACGATACGTTGAATTCGGGTCCCTATCCTGAGGTGTCGAGGTCATCATCTCTTTCACGAATAAGCCGCCGGACATGCCACAACAGCGGCCCGGAAGCGAATTTATGCCTACTAGGAGTTTACCCTCACCGAGGAGCCGTTCTGACCCTTTTCAACCACAATCTGGGCGGGAATACGGTTCTTCATCTCCTCCACATGCGAAATCAGGCCAATAGTGCGGCCACTATCACGCAGAGATTCGATCGTGCCCATCACCATGTCCAGGGTCTCGGCGTCCAACGTGCCGAAGCCCTCATCGATGAACAGGGTGTCCAGCTCGATACCGCCGTTATTCGCCTGCACAACCTCAGCCAGACCCAACGCCAACGACAGCGACGCCAAGAACGACTCGCCACCGGACAGCGACGACGCCTCACGCGGCTCGCCCGTCCAGGTGTCGGTAATCTCCAGGTTCAGGCCGCCGCCGGAACGGCTACCCTTCGCACGATGATCGCTGAACATCATGCCGTAGCGGCCCTCACTCATGCGATCCAGGTGCAGTGACGCCGAGTGCAGAATCCGCTCAAACTCGGCGCCCAGCACGTAACTCACCAGGTCAACCTGATGCTCATAACCGCCCAGCGTGTCACCGCGGGCAGCCGCCGCCAGGTTCGCCAGCATCTGCGCGCGGTCATAACGCTGCGCCGTCTTCGCACGGAACGCCGCATACTCGCCGCGCAGCGCCTGTAGGGAACGCAGCACGCTCTCCCGCTCACCCTCACGAAGAGTCAAACGGTGCGCCGCCGCACGCAACTGCTCAACCTGCTCACGCACACCTTGCAGATCATCCGGCGCCTGCTCACCAGCGGCAACGCGAGCCGCCACCGCAACAATCGCCTCACGACCAAAGCCCTCAAGAAGGCGGGCGTGCTCCAGCTCATACGCGGCAACAGCCTGCTCCAGGGCGTCAATGCGCTCGGGGGTGCGCACCGCCGCACGAACCAGCTCGGCGCTCTCAAACGCCGACTCGCCCAACAGACACTGCGCCTGCGCCGCCGCCTGGGCATGACGCTCACGCGCCTGACCCAACAGCAACACCGCACGAGCCAGACGCTGATGCGCCGCACGGTAGCCATCCACAGCCTCAACACGCTGCGCAAATCCCACCGCCGCACGAGCAGGCGCCAAATCAGCCGCAGTAACCTCGCAGCGCGCCGAAGCGTCACGGTGACGCGTCTGCGCCTCAACCGCCGCGCCCTCGATGGTGCGCAGCGCCTCCTGAGCCTTCTGCTGCTCAACCCGCACCCGCTCAACCTTCGCATGCACACCGTCACGCGCCGTCACGCGCGACTGAGCCTGCGCGAGGCGGGTCTGCGCCTGCTGCAGCTGCGCGGCAGTCTGCTCGACATCGCACTCGCCCTGGGCAGCCAGGGTCTCGTACTGGGTGCGGGCGGCGGCAAGCGCCTCGGAGGCTTCCTGATGCGCCTTGGTCGCCCGGTCCTTAGCGAGTTCGTGGGTGCGCGCCTGCTTGTGCGCCTTGTCTTCACGCTCCTTGGCGGCGTCCAGGTCGGCGCGCTCAACCAGCTGCTCACCCTCGGCAATCTGCGCCGGGGCGGGGTGCTCCACCGAGCCGCAGACCGCGCAGGGTTCGCCGTCCTTGAGCTCACGCGCCAGCAGGGAGGACGCCTGGGCGAGGCGCAGCACCTGCAGGTTCTTGAACTCCTCCGTCGCGGCGAGCGCCTGCTGAGCCGAAGCCTGCCACTTTTCCTGCGCCTTCTGCTCGGCGGTGGCGGTGCGCTTGTTCTGCTTCTCAGCCTCAGCAACCGCTGCGGAGGCGGCATCGAGCTTCTGCTGCATCTGCTGAGCGGCGTCGTGCTTCTGCTGCGCCTCGGTGACCAGGTGCGCGGCGAGGGTACGCTCCTCGTCGGCGGTGCTGTAGCCGGCGAGTTCTTCGGCAAGCTGCTCGGCGGCGGCGGTCAGGTCGCTCAGGGTCTTTTCGGCACGCGCCTTGTCCTGTTCGAGGGCATTAGCCTGCTTCAGCAGGGCGGCAACGGCGGCTTCCTCGTCGGTAAGCTGTGCGTCCTTCTTCTGCAGGGCGCGCAGGGTGTCGAGGAGCGCTTCGAGCTGGGTTTCCTGCTCGGCGGGTTCGAGATCCGGGAGCGCGGCGAAGGTCGTCTCTTCGGGGAAGGTGACGTCTGCTGAGGTTTCCTCATCGCGGAGCGCCGCAAGCAGGGCGCGACCGTTTTCCTCAAGCGCGGAAGCACACGCCGAATGTTCCTGTTCTCGGGCGGCGAGCGCCTGCGATTCGGCTTGGACCTGCGCGTACTGTGCGTGCAGGGGCGCCGCGGCACGCGCCTGCGCCAGCTCTTCACGCTGCGCCTTGTGCTCGTCGGCGCGTTCGGTCAGGCGGGTGCGGCGCTCGCAGAGCTGCTCGTATTCGCGCCAGTCGGCCTGTAGCTGGGCGCGTTCGGCGAGTAGGCGGGTGTTCCGGTCGGCTTCGTCGGTGAGGCGCTGCTGTTCCTGCTTTTCGCGCGTGGAGGTTTCGCGGGCGCGCGCTATCCCAACGGCGATCCATGTGTCGAGGGTTTCGGCGGTGACACTCTCAGCGGTGAGCTGTTCGGAAGTCTCCTCCCCTGCAGCCTCTTCAGCGTCCGGGTCTGCAGCGTCCAGTAGCGCCTGCAGGGCGAGCATTTCTGCGCGGGCACGTTCGAGGTAGCCGCGCTGGGTGTTTTCGTCCTGGGCGACTTCCTGCTGGGCGGTTTTCGCTTCCTCGGTGAGTGCGGCGAAGAGCTGTTCGTAGTGTTCGACGGGGAACATCTTTTTGAGCAGTTCTTTGCGTTCTTTGGGCTTGGACTTGAGGAATTGCGCGAACTGACCCTGCGGCAGGAGTACGACCTTGAGGAATTGTTCTTTGGTCAGGTGGGTGCGTTCGGCGATGGTGCGGTTGACTTCGGCGACGCTGCTGGAGATGGGCGTCCATGCCTTTTCGTCGGAGGGGTCGGCGCCGGGTGCGAGTTCGGCGAGGGTGGCTTTGGCGCTTTCTTCGCGCATCTGGCCTTTGCGGGCGCCGCGGGTGATGGGCTTGTTGTAGGCGGGGGTGCGGTCGATGCGCAGGCGCTTGCCGTGGAGGGTCACGTCGAGTAGCACGCGCGGTTTGGTGCCGCTGTGTGCCGCGTAAGTGGAGTGCAGTTTGGCGGATTCGCGGTCGCTGCTGGTTTCGCCGTAGAGGGCGTAGCAGATGGCGTCAAGGATGGTGGTTTTACCGGCGCCGGTGGGGCCGTTGAGCAGGAATACGCCGGCGTTGTTGAGGGCGTCGAAGTTGATTTCTTGGCGCTTGGGGTATGCCATGAAGGCTTCGAATTCGAGGTTGTGCAGGATCATGCGTTGTCCTTGTGGCTTTTGATGTGGTCACTGAGGGTGGTGATGACGTTGCGTTCTTCGCTGGTGAGGGGGCGGTTGCGTACGTATTGGTGGAATTGGTCGAAGGTTTCGACGGGGTCGGCGTCGCGGGTGAGGGGTGCGGCGGCGGGTTTGTCAGTGGCGGGTTGGGTGCTGCGGTAGCTGAAGTGGGAGATGGTTTCGTAGCGGCTGCGCAGGCGGTCGACGGCGCCGACGGGTAGGGGTTCGTCGGTGAGTTCGATGCGGCAGTAGTAGCCCTGCTCGTAGGGGCTGTTTTCTGGGTCGTTGAGTAGCTGCTCCATGGTGCCGCGCAAGGTTTTCATGTGCACGCGGGTTGCCCATTCGTGGCTGCTGATGGTGGGTTCTTCGCCGGGGTTGAGTTCGATGAGGTAGGCGCCGTTGCGGTTGTGTTCTTCGCTGAATGAGAAGCCGAGGGGTGAGCCGCTGTACCGGATGGTGGGGGTGACGGGGTACCGCTTGTGGATGTGGCCGAGGGCTACGTAGTCGAAGCCGTCGAAGAGGGAGGCGGGTACCCAGTCGATGCCGCCGACGCTGATGTCGCGTTCGGAGTCGCTGCGGGGCGTGGTGTCTGCGCTGCCGGCAATGTCACTGCCGGTGGTGTCGCTGACGGTTGCGTGGCTCATGACGATGATGCGGTCGGCACCTTCGCCGCGGGCGCGTCGTTCTGCGGCGTCGGCGCGGATGGCGTTGGTGACGGCGCCGAGGACTGCCTG
Organism: Rothia sp. HMSC073B08; assembly: GCF_001812975.1. Taxonomy (NCBI): domain Bacteria; kingdom Bacillati; phylum Actinomycetota; class Actinomycetes; order Micrococcales; family Micrococcaceae; genus Rothia; species Rothia sp. HMSC073B08. Next base: position 62,286 of record NZ_KV811050.1, read on the forward strand.
GTGGGTGGGTTCTACGCCGAGGGCGGTGGCGTGGAGGCGCGGCGCGAGGTAGGGGATGGCGTAGACGTGTACGCGCAAGGTGCCGTCGGTGAGTTCGACGGGGCGGGTGGTGTCTTCGATGGTGGTGCGTAGGTGCACGCCGGAGGCTTCGAAGAAGGCAGCGCCGTAGCTGAGGCGGCGGAAGGAGTCGTGGTTGCCGGAGCTGAGGATGACTTGCACGCCGGCGCGCATGAGGCGGGTGAGTGCCTGGTCGAGCAGGGTGGTGCTTTCGGCGGTGGGGATGGTGCTGTCGTAGACGTCGCCGCTGATGAGGAGAGTGTCGATGCCTTCGGCGTGCACGTAGTTGAGCAGTTCGTCGATGAACTGCTGGTGTTCGCGTGTGAGGGGGCTGCGGTGGAAGGTGCGGCCAAGGTGCCAGTCGGAGGTGTGCAGGATCTTCATGGTTTCAGTATGGCATTGCGTCTTATTTTGCGCCTCACAGTTCGTCATTCAGGGGCGGAACCCTCTGCTCAGACCCCACCGCGGCGTAGGCACTCGCGTGGAGCGGGGGCTCCGTCCCAGGTATCTCCCCATCCGCGGAGCAGGCACCCCACCGCGGCGCAGGTGCTCATGCGGAGCGGGGGCTCCGTCCTCGAAGCGCCCCCAGGCGCTGAAGAGGGGGCACTCCCCCGCGAGCATGAGTACGAAGCCGCCCGGTACATCCTCCTCCCGCAAGCGTGAGCACAAAGCCGCCTGGTACACCCCCACCCCGCGAGCGTGAGCACGAAGCCGCCTGGCACATCCCCCGCGCATCCTAACCACCCGTGGGATAATCGCCCTATGAGTTTTTCTTCTGTTGAGTTCACACGTGCACCTGAGGTTTCGGCTGAGTTTGCGGACAGGGTGCGCGGCTTGTTGCGTGCGTCTGCGTTGGGTGATGCGCTGGGTTATCCGTTGGAGTTGTTGCCGGCGGATCAGATTGCGGCGTGCGACCCGAAGCCGTGGGATTCGGCGTTTGGTGAGCTGTTGGTCAGTGATGATACGCAACTGACCTGCTTCACTTTGGATGGCCTGACGGAGGTTTTGGAGTGGAATAATGAGGGCGCGGCGGCGGATGAGTTGGCGTGTCTGTGGTTGGCGTATTTGCGGTGGTTCCGCGGTATTGGTGAGGTTTTGCCGGAGTCTGCGCCGTTTTCGTTGGATCGTGAGATTGATGGGTCTTCGGAGTTGACGGCTCGTCGTGGTCCGGGTGCGGCGACGTTGCGGGCGTTGGGTTCGGGTGAGATGCAGTTGGTGTCGAAGTCTTTGAATCCTGATGCTTTGGGTAGTGGTGCGTTGGTGCGTTCGGCGGCGTTGGGTGTTTTGCCGGTGGCGCAGGAGCGTACGGTGGTTTTGTTGGCGGTGCGTGCGGCGGCGTTGACGCATGGGCATCCGGAGGCGTTGGCTTCGGCGGCGGCGTATGCGTTGCTGGTTCGTGACCTGTTGGCGTCCCCGGCTGGCTCGTTTGATGCATTGTTAGAGGCGGCGCGGCGTGTGGTGTCGTGGTGTGGTTCGGTGGCGGCGGATGATTCGATTCCGGGTGATGCTTCGCGTACGGCGGCGGCGTTGAGTCGTGCCGTTGAGCTGCTGGAGCGCGGCGTGGCCCCGGTTCCGGGGGCTGTGGCGGAGCATTTTGGTACGGGTTGGACGGCGCCGGAGCTGTTGGGTGTGGCGTTCTGGTGTGCGGCGTATGCTGTGAAGATCTTGCCTGCTGATACCGACGATGCGACGGTACGCAATGCGCTGTTTGAGGGTTTGTGCCGTGCGGTGTCGGTGGATTCGGATTCGGATTCGGTGGGTGCGATGACGGCGGCGTTGTGGGCGGCGGCTGGTTTGCCGGTGTCTGGCGGTGAAGCTGATGCGTGGTCGCAGGCGCTGGGTCGTGTGTGCGGCTTGGATCAGGTGGAGGCGGTGGCGGACCGCTATCTGCGTCAGCTGGGTCTGTAGCGGCGCGGTATAGCTGGCGGCGTAGCGGACATGCGGAGCGGGGGCTCCGTCCTCAAGGCGGCTGGCCCATTCACTTATTGGGGCGCCGCAGAGGGGGCACTCCCCCGCGAGCATCGTCCGCAAGCGGTCTCACGAACCCTACCTGCGCAAACCTATAAGGGTATAGAAAAGGCTCTCCGGTATCTCGGAGAGCCTTTTCTGTATGTGCAACTAAACCTTACGGCGTAGCCGGTCACGCGGAGCGGGGGCTCCGTCCTCGAAGCGCCCCCAGGCGCTGAAGAGGGGGCACTCCCCCGCGAGCGGGAACCGGTGCGCCGTCTGTAAGGACAAGCGCACGGAGTCCGGCCCCGCAATCCCCCGCGAGCATCGTCTGCGTGCCGGACAGCAGACCAGCTGCACGAGCATCCGCCAGCACGTTAGAACCGCTAGCTATGAACTTTTTTAGTCCAGGTAGTCGCGCAGTACCTGCGAACGCGACGGGTGACGGAGCTTAGACATGGTCTTGGACTCGATCTGGCGGATACGCTCACGCGTCACGCCGTAGACCTTACCGATTTCGTCGAGGGTCTTGGGCTGGCCGTCGGTCATGCCGAAGCGCATTGCGACCACGCCGGCTTCACGCTCGGAGAGGGTGTCGAGCACGGAGTGGAGCTGTTCCTGCAGAAGGGTGAAGGACACTGCGTCTGCGGGGACGACTGCCTCGGAGTCCTCGATGAGGTCACCGAATTCGGAGTCGCCGTCTTCACCTAGGGGGGTGTGCAGGGAGATGGGTTCGCGGCCGTACTTCTGGACTTCGATGACCTTTTCGGGGGTCATGTCGAGTTCCTTGCCGAGTTCTTCGGGGGTGGGTTCGCGGCCAAGGTCCTGGAGCATCTGGCGCTGCACGCGGGCGAGCTTGTTGATGACTTCTACCATGTGCACGGGGATGCGGATGGTGCGGGCCTGGTCTGCCATTGCGCGGGTGATGGCCTGGCGGATCCACCAGGTTGCGTAGGTGGAGAACTTGAAGCCCTTGGAGTAATCGAACTTTTCGACGGCGCGGATGAGGCCGAGGTTGCCTTCCTGGATGAGGTCGAGGAAGAGCATGCCGCGGCCGGTGTAGCGCTTGGCGAGGGAAACGACGAGTCGCAGGTTGGCTTCGAGCAGGTGGTTTTTGGCTCGCTTGCCGTCGTGGACGACCCAGCGCATGGCCTTTTTGAGTTCTTTGTCCATGTCGGGGTTTTCGGCGAGCTTGTGTTCGGCGTAGAGGCCTGCTTCGATGCGCATGGCGAGGTCGACTTCCTGCTGTGCGTTGAGCAGGGAGACTTTGCCAATCTGCTTGAGGTAGTCCTTGACGGGGTCGGCGGTTGCGCCGGGGGTGACGACGCGCTGTGCGGGTGCGTCGTCGTCGTCGTTTGCGGTGAGGACGAAGCCGGAGCCCTTGGCTGCTACTTCTTCCGCGGCCTTCTTTTCTTCTTTTTTGGCTACGGTTTCTTCGTCTTCTTCGTCGGTTTCGTCTTCGGCGTCGGTGGTTTCGAGTTCTTCGTCGAGTCCGAGGTCGAATTCGTCGTCGTCGTTCTTTTTGCGGCGGCCGCCGGTCTTGCGCTTGGTTGCGGTTTTGGTGGTGGTTTTACGGGTGCGCTTGGGCTTGTCTGCCTCGGTTTCGGCAGTAGTTTCGGCACCGGTTTCGGCGGTTGCGCCGGTGGTGTCTTCGGTTGCTGCTGCGGCTTTGGTGGTTGCCTTCTTGGTGCGGGTGGTCTTGGTGGTGGTTTTTGCGACGGTTTCTTCGGTTGCGTCGCCGGTCGCGGTCTTCTTGCTGGTTGCAGGTGCCACTAGAACCCTTTCTGGCTTGTGGTGGGGTGTTTTGTTTGCAAAACACCTAAGACCCTGTCAAGTCTGTGCTGGCGTCCTCGGTCGGGGTGTTTGCTGCTTTTGACGTGTTTAACGCTGTGGGGGCGGGTTTTATTCCGCGTGCGTTGGTCGTTTGCAGGGTTCCGTTGCTCGTTGTGTTGAGCTGTTTGAGGGCGCGTTGTAGCGCATTGACTATACGGGGTCAATATATAAGTATTGCAGATTTTTGGTTGCTTTCAACTTGACGCGCTGTTTGGGGGCTTGTGGGCCTGGTTTTGGGTGGGTGCGGCTGTGTACGGTTGTGTGTGGGAGGGGCGTGCCTGGTGGCGCGCCCCTCCCCTGTTTGTACTTCGCTTTAGGCACCGCTTTTAGGTGCCGCTTTTAGGGTTTTCGGGGTTTGAGGGTGCTGATGGGTTCGCGGTGTGTTCCGGGTTCGCCGCAGATGGTGTGTTTGATCCAGGCGGGTAGGTTGCCGGCGTTGAGGTGTACGTCGAGGATATTGAGGTCCTTTCCGGATGTGTGGCGGTGGGCTTCTTGGCGGAGCATGCGGGCGTAGGTGCTGTAGCCCTTGTACCAGTTGGTCCAGGCTTGGGTGTTGCGTAGTGCGGCATATTCTCCGTCGGTGCTGTGGGGTGTGAGCAGGCTGGTGAGTAGTTCGAGTGCGTTGAGACGTGCCCAGTGGGGGCTGTCTAGTTTTCCTTTGAGGGCGTTGAGGTAGTGGGTGTAGACGGCGTGGTGTTTGGTGAGGTATTCGCTGGTGGTGCAGCTTTCGTCGATTTGTTGTTTGAGGTTTTCGAGTTTGTTGTGGGTGTTGTGGTCTTTGGGGTGTTCCTCGAGGAGTGGGAGCAGGTCGCGGCTGATGGTGTTGAGTTCGGCTGCGCTGGCGTGGTCGGCGGGGGTGAGGTTTTCGAGTGCCCAGCCGTTGAGGTTGGCGTGCTGGTTGGTGCGGTTCTGCTGAATGGTGCGGTTCTGCTGGCTGCTGCGATTCTGTTGAATAGCGCGGTGGGTGCGGCGAATCCAGTCTTGCCATTGCACGCATTTTTCGGGCACGGCGCGTACGTGTGTCTGTTCGGTGCCGGGTGTGGCGCTGAGCGCGTGGGTGAAGCTGGCGGGGATATAGGTTTTGCGGGTGATGCGGGTACCGTAGTGGGGTGGTTCGAGCGGCACGAAGTTGGGGCTGGTGCTGGGGTATTCGCCGCCGAAGGCGTGGTAGGTGTATTGGGCGGAGTAGTGCAGGTAGGCGAGCGCTTTTTGGGCGTGGTTGAGCCCGTAGCCGGCGAGGTAGGTGAGCATTTCGGAGGTGATGGGGTTGAGGGTTGCCGGTGCGATGGAGGCACGTAGGTGCCCGGCGACTTCGGCGGGGATGAGTTCGCGGAGTGCGTCGCCAATGGTGGGCGCGTCACCGATGGTGGGGTTGCCGGCGTTATCGACCGGGTGGGTGGTGAGCAGGTGCGCGGCGGCGTTGATGGCTGCGTCCCAGTAGCAGAGGTCGACTTGGGCTTGGCGGTAGATGGTGCGGACGCCCTGGCGGGCTTCGTCGTTCCGGACGGTGTTGGTGCGGGTGTTGTCCCAGAGTTCTACGGCGTTTTCCCAGTCGTGGCGGGTTTCGGGGTTGCGGGTGGGGTCGGTGTCCCAGGGGCTGTGGGCGTAGTTGTGTTGGGCGGTGGCGGCGATGGTGTCGCCGTGGCGGGTGAGCCAGGTGTAGTAGCCGCTGTGGCGGAGTTCTTCGATGGGTGCGAGGAGGGTGAGCGTCTGCTGTTCGGGGTTGAGTGCCCAGATGCTGGCGCCGCCTGCGTAGATGACGTCTTCGCAGCGTAGTTCGCTGACGATGCGCGGGTCGTGGAGCAGGTGGAGCCAGGTGTTGATGTTGATTTGGGTTTCGAGGTCGTTATGGATTTCGTCGATGGTGGCGAGCTGTGCGGTGTCGGGGTTGAGTTGGCGTTGGCGTACGGTGTTGTCGCCGTCGATGATGATGGCGTAGAAGCGGGTGAGGGTTTCACCGTTGTGGCAGGTGGGGAGTTTGGTGAAGGTTTCGTGGAGGAAGTTGGCACGTTCGGTGTGGGTGCAGGGTTCGTCGGGTAGGTTGACGCGCAGGCTGGGACCGAGGGCGTTGTCGGTTGCGGTGAGGATGATGAGTGAGTGGTCGGGCCAGTAGCCGTGCTGGTGGAGGGCGCAGCTGAGCACGTCGTATTCGTTGCGGATGGGCGGGGGCGTGTCGTAGCCGCTGTTGGGGATATTGCCGTTGGAGATGTTGTTTGCGTTCATGCTTTCACGGTGGCATGGTTTGCGCGGGTGCTCAGGTTATACAAATAAATCTGTGGATACTTCGGTTCATGAATCCGAAGTATCCACAGATTTATTCGTATTGTTCGTTTGTACGCTGGGGTTTGTCCACAGCGGCGCGGGGTGCCGCGTCATAATTTGTCACGCAATATCTGTCAGGCACTATCTGGCGGGCGGTATCCCCTACTGCGCACGCTTTACTGTTCGTCGAGGAACCGCTCGAAGAGCGCACCAATCTCGTCGCGGCTGGGCACGTTGTGCGCGTCGCGGCGCGAGAGGGGAACCGCAATGTCGGAGGTGCGGAAGTTCTCGTCGTAGTTCTCTTCCATGGTCGTAATCATGCGACCAATTTCGGGGTTCTGCTTGACCTGATCGTTGATCTGGCTGTGCACGTGGCGTGCGGCTTCGCGCAGGTTCTCGGTGGGTAGGGAGAGGTGCGCCGCCATGCCCACGTGTTCGAGGGCGGTGAGGGTGCCCTGCGGCAGGTCCGCCTCTGAAATGTACTGGGGAATGTTCACGCCGAAGCCGACGGTGTCGATTCCGTTTTCGGTGAAGAGCACTTCCAGCAGGTTGGTGACGGTTGCGTGCACGTCCGCGCTGGGCTTCCACGGGGAGATGCCGCGAATCAGGTCCTTGCGGGAGCCGTGCGCGGTAATCGGGAAGGGGCGGGTGTGCGGCACCGGCATGGGGAATGCGGAGACCAGCACGACCAGGGAGGGCTTGACCCGCTGGGCGATGGTCAGCACCGCCTTTTCGAAGCGCTGCCACTGCAGGTCCGGTTCGGCACCGGTGAGTAGCAGGAACGGCTTGTCGAGGCTGTCTTCTACGGCGTAGAGCTTCAGCTGCGGGTATTGCGGCTTTTCGAAGTGGTCTTTTTCGTAGCGGATGTAGGGGCGGCGGGCGCGATAGTCGTGCAGCTGGTCGCTGTCGAACTCGACGATTTCAATGTTTTTGAGTTCGCTGAGTAGCACCTGCCCGAGCTGACCTGCGGTGGAACCTGCGTCTTGCGGGCTGGAGAGGGCGATGACGAGGGTTAGCCCGTGCATCCTGGGGTCGTCCAATATTTTGGTGTTGGCTAAGTAGAGATCTTCGGGGTTGAGCATTACGCCTCCTCACTTCTGTCTGGTTCGCGCCGCGTTCGGGGGGGGGCTTAGCGTTTTCTGCCGGCACCCGAGGTGTTGGGGCGAAGGGGCGTCTTCTGTTATCTGACGCTTTCCGTAGTCTTTCATTTTATGCCACTACTGCCCTGTCTCGACAGCGTGTGGGCTTTTCTCGCAGTAGGTGAACTTGTTTGGTGTCTCGTCTACGTTCTTAAGACGCTACAGCTCGGCCTTCTTGTGCCTTTTCTGTTCTGCCAGCTGTTCGGGGTGAGAGCTGAACCTCACGCCCTCCTACATATCCGTGTAGAGTAGAAGCAGTAGTCCGCGCGGCTTTGCGCGGCGGTATTCATCCTCACTCTTCGAGGGCCTACAGTTGAGTTTTTCGGGCGCGAGGATGTGCCCCGACTATTTTGAGAAGACATACGCAAAGGAGTAACGATGTCTCTGTCTCTGTCTATTCACAGCACCGACCTTGAAGCGCTCGAAGCTGACGTTCTGGTTCTGGGCGTTTTGAAGGGTTCGGACGGTGCGTACCTGGCGCCGAGCTCCCTGTCTGAGGACTCTGTTGAGGGTATTAACGAGCTGCTGGAGGCGCTGGGCGCCTCGGGTGCCCCCGATCAGCTGCTGCGTCTGCCCGGCCTTGAGGACACCGGTGCCGGCATTGTGGCACTGGCGGGTCTGGGCTCTGATACTGCTGAGGGTCAGGAGCGTCTGGACGCTCTGCGTTACGCGGCTGGTTCTGCGGCTCGTCAGCTGGTCGGTTCCGCTGAGGAGATTGCTTTCGATTTCGGTGTTTCTTCGGTAGAGGAAATTGAGGCTATTGCTCACGGCGCCGTGCTGGGTAACTTCGTTGAGGAGGGCCTGCGCGGCAAGACTCAGGACTCGATTAAGGAAGAGATCGATTCCATTCTGATTGTTTCCTCGATTGACCAGGAAGAGGCTGAGGAGGCTCTGGTTCACGCCCTGGTTCTGGGTGAGACCGCTAAGGATGCTCGCCGCCTGGTGAACCTGCCTCCGTCGCACCTGTACCCGGAGACTTTCGCTGAGTTCGCTGCTGAGGTCGCTGAGGATTACGCAAACATTGAGATTGAGCTGTTCCACCACGACCGCCTGGCTGAGGAGGGCTTCGGCGGCATTTCCGGTGTTGGTCAGGGTTCGCCCCGCAAGCCGGTTCTTGCCGTTGTGAAGTACACCCCGGAGAACCCGAAGGCTCACGTGGCTCTGGTCGGTAAGGGCATCACCTTCGATACCGGCGGTAACTCGCTGAAGCCTGCCGCTTCGATGATGACCATGAAGTGCGACATGGCGGGTGCCGCATCCGTTCTGAACGCTGTGCTCGCTTCTGCTGAACTGGACGTTCCGGTTGCTGTGACCGGTTACCTGTGCCTGGCTGAGAACATGCCCGGCGGTCACGCTCTGCGCCCGGAGGACGTCATCACCATGCGTGATGGTCGTACCGTTGAGGTGCTGAACACTGATGCTGAGGGCCGCCTGGTCATGGCTGACGGTATCGCTCTGGCTTCTGAATCGAACCCGGACGTCATCCTGGATATCGCTACCCTGACCGGTGCCGCTATGGCTGCTCTGGGTCTGCGCACCGCGGCTCTGCTCGGTGACGAAGAGATTCGCGACCGCGTGATTGCAGCCGGTGCTGCTGCGGGTGAGTCTTACTGGCCGATGCCGCTGGAGTCCTACCTGCGTAAGAGCCTGGAGTCCCCCGTTGCTGATATTAAGAACATTGGTTCCCGCTACGGTGGCGCCCTGACCGCGGGCCTGTTCCTGAAGGAGTTCGTGGGCGAGGGCATCCCTTGGGCTCACCTGGATATTGCGGGCCCCGCGTTCAACGAGGAGGCACCCTACGGCTTCACCCCGAAGGAAGGTACCGGCTTCGGTACCGCTACCCTGGTGAACTTCATCCAGTCCTACGCTAAGTAGCCTGTAGCTTTACTGGGCGCGCGGCATCACTAGGTACGTGTCCGTGCGCATCCACCAGCATAGACATCCGCCAGCATAGAGCTGATCTGAGGAGGGCTTCTCGGTATTCCTACCGGGGTGCCCTCCTCTGCATCTGTTCTTGACTGGTTCTGTTCTTGACCGGTTCAGTGCGACCGAGGTGGTGGTCCTGCCATCTGACTGTTCCCTGCCATCTGGTTGTTCTATGACGCGCCGCTTTTCTTGCGTGGTGAAAAATTTGGGGTGTTTGGGCGATTAATCGGCTAAAACCGCCCTGAGTGAACTTAAACGACCTTCAACGGGGGTATTGTTGTATTAAGTGTTTTTCTGCGTACGCGGAGGGGCGCGCGATTTTTTGTAAGTCGCGGGCCTTTCGCGCATGCTGGGAAACCTACCAATAAATTGGTAAAGAACTCATTGCAGGGGTCTTTAGCCCCAACAACTATGCAAGGGAGCAATATCGTGGCTCAAGAATTCGACATCCTCATCCTCGGCGGCGGTTCCGCTGGCTACTCTGCAGCTATTCGCGCACGCCAGCTAGGCTTCACCGTCGGCCTGATCGAGAAGGAAAAGGTCGGCGGCACCTGCCTGCACACCGGCTGTATCCCCACCAAGGCGTACCTGCACGCTGCTGAGCTGGCAGAAGAGGCACGCGAGGCGTCCAAGGTTGGCGTTAACGCTGTGCTGCAGTCCATCGAAATGGGCAAGGTTCGCGATTACAAGGACGGCATCGTCTCCGGTAAGTTCAAGGGTCTTGCAGGCCTGCTGAAGATGAAGGGCGTAGAGGTTATCCCCGGCGAGGGTAAGCTGACCGCTCAGGACACCATCACCGTCGGTGGTGTTGAGTACAAGGGTAAGAACATTATCCTGGCATCCGGCTCGGTCTCCAAGACCTTCGGTCTGCCCATTGAGGGTCGCGTTCTGACCTCCACCGAGGCACTGGAGATGGACTACCTGCCCAAGAGCGCTATCGTGCTCGGTGGCGGCGTGATTGGTTGCGAGTTCGCATCCATGTGGAACGCTATGGGCGTTGACGTCACCATCATCGAGGGCCTGCCGAACCTGGTTCCCAACGAGGACCCGGCTATCATCAAGGTTCTGGAGCGTGCGTTCAAGAAGCGCGGCATCAAGTTCAACACCGGCACCCTCTTCGAGAAGGTTGAGCAGGACGCTAACGGTGCTAAGGTCACTCTGGCTGACGGCAAGGTCTTCGAGGCAGAGATCGTTCTGGTTGCTGTTGGTCGTGGCCCGAACACCGCAAACATGGGCTACGAGGAGCAGGGCATCCCCATGGATCGCGGCTTCGTCCTGGCTAACGAGCGTCTGCACACCGGTGTGGGCAACATCTACGCTGTTGGCGACATCGTCCCCGGCGTTCAGCTGGCTCACCGCGGTTACCAGCAGGGTATCTTCGTTGCAGAAGAGATTGCTGGCCTGAACCCCACCGTTGTTGAGGACATCAACATCCCCAAGGTCACCTTCTGTGACCCGGAGATTGCTTCCGTTGGTTACTCCGAGCCCAAGGCTAAGGAGAAGTTCGGCGCTGAGAACGTTGAGACCGCTGAGTACAACCTGGCTGGTAACGGCAAGTCCGCTATCCTCGGTGCTACTGGTATTGTGAAGGTTGTCCGCCAGAAGGACGGCCCCATCGTTGGTGTTCACGCTATTGGTAAGCGCATGGGTGAGCAGATTGGTGAGGCTCAGATGTGGGTTGCTTGGGAAGCATTCCCCGAGGACGTCGCTAAGTTCATCCACGCACACCCGACTCAGAACGAGTCCCTGGGTGAGGCTGCAATGGTCCTGAACGGCACCCCGCTGCACAGCGCATAAATTTTGCTGACTGGCGTTAGCGCGTCAGCTTAGTATTGACGACCGTTGGTCGTTAGCGGTTGCCGGGCGTATCCGCTGAACAACGCCCCTATCCGGATGCGCGTCGACATGTTTCGACGCATGCGGCGCGCATCCGGGTCGCCGCTCACATTTTTCTAGTTCAAGCATTCACAAGGAGAACGGGAAAGATTATGTCCCACACCGTAGTACTGCCCGCACTGGGCGAGTCCGTGACCGAGGGTACCGTTACCCGCTGGCTCGTTGAGGTCGGCGACACCATTGAGGTTGACGCACCCCTGGTTGAGGTTTCCACCGACAAGGTTGACACCGAGGTCCCCTCCCCCGTAGCAGGCGTTGTTGAGCAGATTCTCGTCCCCGAGGACGAGGACGTCGAGGTTGGCGCTGCTCTGGCTATCATTGGCGACGGTTCCGGCGCTGCTGCTCCGGCTGCTCCGGTTGCTGAGGCTCCCGCAGCACCCGCTGCTGCTCCGGCTGCTCCCGCCGCTGGCTCCGCTTCCGGCACTGAGGTTCTGCTGCCCGCACTGGGCGAGTCCGTCACCGAGGGCACCGTTACCCGCTGGCTGAAGGAAGTTGGCGAGCAGGTTGAGGTTGACGAGCCCCTGGTTGAGGTTTCCACCGACAAGGTTGACACCGAGGTTCCCTCCCCCGTAGCAGGTACCCTGCTCGAGATCCGCATCCCCGAGGATGAGGACGCAGAGGTTGGCCAGGTTCTGGCTATCATCGGCGACGCTTCCGCTGCTGCTGCTGCACCGGCTGCTCCGGCTGCTCCCGCTCCGGTTGCTGAGGCTCCTGCAGCTCCTGTAGCACCCGCTGCTGCTCCGGCTGCTCCTGCAGCTCCCGCTGCACCTGCCGCTCCGGCAGCTGCTGAGGGCGAAGCATACGTGACCCCGCTGGTCCGTAAGCTCGCTAAGGACAACGGCATCGACCTGTCCACCGTCAAGGGCACCGGTGTTGGTGGCCGCATCCGCAAGCAGGATGTTCAGGCTGCTATCGCTGCTAAGGGTTCCGCTGCTCCCGCCGCTGCTGCACCCGCTGCAGCTGCTGCTCCGGCTGCTGGTTCCGCAAAGGCACCGCACACCTTCGAGGTTTCCCCCAAGCGTGGCACCGTCGAGAAGACCGCACGTATCCGCCAGGTTATTGCAAAGCGTATGCGTGAGTCCCTGGATATCTCCACCCAGCTGACCCAGGTCACCGAGGTTGACGTGACCCGCATCGTTCAGCTGCGTGCAAAGGCTAAGGACGGCTTCGCTGCTCGTGAGGGCGCTAAGCTGACCTTCCTGCCCTTCTTCGTCCAGGCATCCGCTGAGGCTCTGCAGCAGCACCCCGCTCTGAACGCTTCCATGACCGAAGACTACAAGCAGATCACTTACCACGGCTCCGAGAACATCGCTATTGCTGTGGACACCCCCAAGGGTCTGCTGGTTCCCGTCATCAAGAACGCTTCTGACCTGGGCATTGCTGGCCTGGCAAAGGCTATTGGCGACCTGGGTGGCCGTGCACGTACCGGCGACATCTCCCCCGAGGAGCTGTCGGGTTCGACCTTCACCATCACCAACATTGGTTCCTTCGGTGCACTGTTCGACACCCCGATCATCAACCAGCCGAACGTTGCAATCCTCGGCACCGGTTCCATCGTGAAGCGCCCCATGGTTGTTAAGGATGTTGATGGTAACGACGTTATCGCTATCCGCTCCATGTGCTACCTGTCCCTCACCTACGATCACCGCGTGGTCGACGGCGCGGACGCTGGTCGCTTCCTGCACACCCTCAAGACCCGCCTGGAGGAGGCAAACTTCGAGTCTGAGCTGGGCCTCTAAGACCTGCATAGATTCAAGGAAGTTTCCTTGTGGCGGTGCCCTGATGGGTAACTGAGTGTAGCTCTCCGGGTTTTCCCGGACAGTGAGCAAAAAGGCGGCGGCTCCATCCACTTCGGTGGGTGGGGCCGCCGCTTTTGTTGTGCCCGTTGTTATGCCCGCGTTTCTGCAGCGTCAGCTATACGGTGTTAGCTATACGGCATCGGCTATGCAGGGACGGGTTCGGCGCGGGCTATCTCCCAGCCTTTCTCCCCGCGGTGCAGGTCGAAGATGACTTTCTGGCGGGTGACGCCGTTTTCTTCGCTGAGTTTGCGGGCTTCCCGCTCGGTTTTATCTGCGCGGTAGCCGGGCGCGGAGACTACCGCCATCACGCGGATGTTCTCGCTGTCGCGGCTGAGTTCTTCGGCGGTGTCGACGGTGAGCTCTGCGCCGCCTCGGGCACGGCGTTCTTGGTTTCGCTGGTCGATGAGGGCACGTAGAATCTGCTCACCCTGCACAGTCTGACTCTGTTCTTCCGTTCCGCCGGATGCTTGCTCCCCCGCTACGTTCGCGGCTTGCGCGGACACGGGCTGTGCCGTTGCCGGGGCGTTCTGCCCGTAGGCGGTGAACCCGAGCGGCAGGGCGATAGCCCCCAGAGCCAGCGCGGCTACGCCCAGACGTACGGAGGGGCGGCTCAGCGCACCGCGTAGCGCCGCCAGTCGGGATGCATCCGTCGCTTCTGCGCTCTTCGGGGTTGGTGCACTCTTTGCGGGACTCAACGGCTTAGAGCCTGTGGCAGCTGCTGGCTTCTTCACGCGGGGCATACGTTCTGACAAGTAACGTTGCGTCTTCTGGAGCTTTGAGGGCTTCTGCACCGGCGCGGGATCTACCGCAACGGGAATCAGCGCGCGGGCGCGTTCGGAACAGCTCAGGTACACGTTGAGCGGGCGAGGCGGCACCTCCTCCGCGAGCGCTACCACGGAGCTCAGTCCGGCGGCCGCCGCCTCCTGGGCGGGTGCGTCTAGAAGGTATTCGAGGGCACGGCCGAGGCGTTCGACCCACTCGTTGCTGGGCGCGCCATTAGCTGTTGCGCCGGTAGCGCCGGTAGCGCCCATGCGCAGTGAGAGGGGTACGCGGGCGGCGGAGGGTTCCGGCTTGTGGCCGCAGGCGGCTTGCCAGAGCAGGGCGGCGGCGGAACGCGCGTAGTCACCGTAAGCGACTGTGAGCTGTTCAGCGTCGAGAGATTCCGCTTCACGATAGACGGCATCTGGTAGAAGGAGTTTGGGTACTCCGGCGGCGCTCAGCGCAATGTATTCGGCACTCAGCTCGGCGCGTCCCTCCCCCACCTTTTTGAGGCTGCCGAGTGCCCGGTGTAGCGTGCGCGCCAGGGTCATGAGCTCGGCGGGGTTCAGGGTGCGAGCACGCAGGAGCTTGTCGAGGGTGCCCGCGTCGAGGGGCTCGTACCAGAGGCACAGCTTGCTGTCGTACTCCTCGCTGGTGACGGCGTGGAGTTTGGCGACTCCGGGTGCGTTCCGCAGGGCGGCGGCTACCTGCGGGGTCTGGGCGTGAGCGGATGCATCCGTGCTTTCTTCGAATCCGTACCCGTTGGCTGCCGCGCGCAGAGTGGGCGCGGAGGGAGCGGAGCTCTCGGGTGCAGCAATGGTGCGCAGGGTGTAGCGTCCGGGGCGCGCGGAGGTTACCGGGGATACGGGAGTTACAGAGGGTGCGCTCTCGGCGGTTCCGCCCCGGTACTCGACAATCTGCAGGGTGGGCAGGGCCGAGTTGGCGATGCTTTCCAGAACGTGTGCTTCTTTGCTTCTCATACCATTATGTTATCAAATAACACCAAATAATATGTTTAGACTCAATAAAACACTATAAATAAACCATGCAACCCTAAAATCAACACCTGGAATATTCACCCCTCACTATCCACCACACCCGCCCGTAACATTCCTACATGTTCGCTCATCACGTGATTCAGGGCGCCCTAATTTTCTTCCCTCCACCAGCAGTACTAAGGTAGAAAGTATGTCTGTGACGATTGAACGCGTGGGCTTCGCCCCGAACTATGTGAACTATGTTGAGTGCCTGGACAAGCAGTACCGCATCCACGATGAGGTGGCTAACCGCACCCGCCAGAATACGATTCTTCTACTTGAGCACGAGGCAGTGATTACTGCCGGTAAACGCACCGAAGACCACGAGTACCCCGCAGACAAGTCCACCCCTGTCGTCAAGATTGACCGCGGCGGCAAGCTGACCTGGCACGGCCCCGGTCAGCTGACCGGCTACCCGATTCTGCGCCTGCCCGAGCCCATTGACGTGGTGGCGTATGTGCGCATCGTCGAGGAAATCATCATTAACGTCCTGGCTGGTCTGGGCATTAAGGGTGAGCGCGTTGAGGGCCGTAGCGGCGTGTGGATCCTGGGCGACGGCATCACCCAGGACAAGAAGATCGCGGCACTGGGCATGCGCGTTTCGCGTAACACCACCATGCACGGCTTCGCAATCAACTGCTGCAACGACACCGCACCTTTCCAGCAGTTCATTCCCTGCGGCATTAGCGATGCGGGTGTTACCACTATTTCGGAGCAGCTGGGCCGCACCGTCACCCCCGCCGATATTTTGGAGCCGCTGGAGGCAGAGCTTCTGAAGTACCAGGACCGCCTGGCAGAGTCTTTCGAGCCCATTGCGGCGCAGGACTAAACGCAGGGTTAGACGCAGTCAAGAAGCATCGAACGGGTCGTACACGTAACGCGTCCGGCTTTGTTCGTCATATACGAAAACCAGTTTCACCTACGCCTGAGCGGGCGTAAAATAGAAGATGGCCCACCTGCACAGAGGGCACATCTAGACCAAGGAGAAGACTTTTGAGCACCGCACCTGAAGGACGCAAGCTACTGCGTGTGGAGGCCCGCAACGCTGAGGTTCCCATTGAGAAGAAGCCTCACTGGATTAAGACCAAGGCTATTGTTGGCCCCGAATACAACGAGATGCGCGAGCTGGCTCGCGGTCAGGGCCTGCACACCGTGTGTGAAGAGGCTGGCTGCCCCAATATTTACGAGTGCTGGGAAGACCGTGAGGCAACCTACCTGATTGGTGGTTCCGAGTGCACCCGCCGTTGCGACTTCTGCAATATTGCGACCGGCAAGCCTGTTGCTGTTGACTACGCTGAGCCGTTCAAGGTTGCTAAGAACGTGAAGGTCATGGGTCTGCGTTACGCAACCGTGACCGGTGTTGCTCGTGATGATCTGGAAGACGGCGGTGCGTGGCTGTACGCAGAGACCACCCGTCAGATTCACAAGATGTGCCCGAACACCGGCGTTGAGATGCTCGTCCCCGACTTCAAGGGTGTTCCCGAGCATGTTCAGAAGGTGATTGACGCTAAGCCTGAGGTGTTCGCACACAACCTGGAGACTGTTCCCCGTATCTTCCGTCAGATTCGCCCGGCGTTCCGTTACGAGCGTTCCCTGGATGTTATTACCCAGGCTAAGGAAGGCGGTATGGTCACCAAGTCCAACCTGATTCTGGGTATGGGCGAGACCGATGACGAGATTTACGAGGCGCTGTGCGATTTGCACGATGCTGGTTGTGACATCATTACCCTCACCCAGTACCTGCGCCCCGGCCCGCTCTTCCACCCGATTGAGCGTTGGGTGAAGCCGCAGCAGTTCGTGGATTTTGCGAACATGGCTGAGGAGATTGGTTTCGCTGGCGTTATGGCGGGCCCGATGGTTCGTTCTTCGTACCGTGCAGGTCGCCTGTGGGCTCGTGCAATGCGTAAGAACGGCTACCCGATTCCTGAGAACCTTGCCCACATTGAGGGTGAGGGTGCAGCTCTGCAGGAAGCCTCCTCCCTGGTGGCTGCGGGCTACTAAGCCTTTTCAGAATCTTTCTGAGAGCGTTGAGGCTCCTCGAACCCGGTGTTCGTCCGGTGTTCGGGGAGCCTCCCCTTATGCACCGCCCCTTGTGCGGGTAGGGTAAACTAGAAAAATTGCAGGCATACACTGCATCGTTACGTCACTATGGTTCCGTGAGCGTTTGAGGCGCTTCTCGGGGCCGCGGAAGAACCAGCCGAGGAAGAATCGTGGCAGATAAGCGCGAAGAGAAGAAAAAGAAGAAGGAACGCACTCCGGGCACTTTCGCCCAGATGAAGCAGGTCTACCAGATGACCAAGAAGTCCGACCCGAATATCGGTTGGATTCTGAGTCTGTCGGCTCTGGGTACCCTTTTGGTTTTCCTCCTCATCGGTATTGCCCTGGGTAACTGGATTACTTTCCTGATTCTGGGTCTGGGCGTTGCCGCTATTGTGGCGATGCTTCTGCTGGGTCGCCGCGCGCAGACTGCGGCTTTTGCTCAGATTGAGAACCAGCCCGGTCGTAGTGGTGCGGCGATGAACTCGGTGCGCCGCGGCTGGATTGTTGAGGAGCAGCCCGTTGCTGCGAACCGCAACCAGGATCTGGTGTTCCGTGCGCTGGGCCGTCCCGGTATTGTGCTGGTGACCGAGGGCCCTCACAGCCGCGTGAACTCGCTGGTGAACACTGAGAAGAAGCACTTGGCTCGTGTGGCTCCCGGTGTGCCGGTTCATGTGATTGAGACCGGTCACGATGAGGGTCAGGTTGAGCTCAAGGACGTTGTGAAGACTATGAACAAGCTTCCGAAGGCTCTAACTCAGCAGGAGATGCAGGTTGTTTCTGGTCGTCTGAGCACCTTGAACACTATGCGTAACCCGATGAATGGTCTGCCGAAGGGTGTTGACCCGATGCGTGCTCGCCCGGACCGTCGTGCGATGCGCGGCCGCTAAGCGAGACGCTGATATAAGGTTTTGAAGGCTCCGGCTCTTCCCGTGGGGGGAGGGCCGGGGCCTTTTGTTATACCCGGTTATTGCGTTGCTGGCATTGATGTTGGCTTTACTAGAGCTTTATTAGAGGGCGTTAGCATCTGCGCTGTGTGTCGTAAGACAACCAAGATGTAACTCCTTTCCAGGATTTGTAACATTACCGAAACACGATAGTCACGCACGCGCAAAAAATAACCACTATGCTTGATATGTCACAGGGTTTTGCCCGCGGCCAAAAACTAAACCAAAGACTGAATGTGATGAGGGAAGATACCCTCCTGCACCGTCAGTCGAACAAGGAGCAGTCCTCATGTTTACCAGCCCCCAGGAAGTTCTCGACTTTATCAAGAACGAAGAAGTAGTCTTCGTTGATATCCGATTCACCGACATGCCCGGCGTGCAGCAGCACTTCAACCTGCCCGCTAAGGCGATTGATGACGATTTCTTCGTCAACGGCCAGCTTTTTGATGGCTCCTCCATTCGCGGCTTCCAGGGCATTGCAGAGTCCGACATGCAGCTGATCCCCGACGTTCAGTCCGCGTACGTTGACCCCTTCCGCATTGAGAAGACCCTGGTCATCATCTGCTCCATCGTGAACCCCCGCACCGGCGAGCCCTACCACCGTGACCCCCGCGGTGTCGCTGAGCGTGCCGAGGCGTACCTGCAGTCCACCGGCATTGCAGACACCGCATTCTTCGCATCCGAGGCTGAATTCTTCGTCTTCGAGGACGTCCGCTACCAGGTCGAGCCGAACTCCGTGTTCTACAAGATCGACTCCGATGAGGCACCCTGGAACACCGGCCGGAAGGAAGAGGGCGGCAACCTGGGCAACAAGACCCCCGTCAAGGGCGGCTACTTCCCCGTCTCCCCCGTCGACAAGCAGGCTGACCTGCGTGACGCAATGTGCGTAGCAATGGACGAGGTTGGCCTTGAGGTTGAGCGTAGCCACCACGAGGTGGGCGCAGCCGGCCAGGCAGAAATCAACTACAAGTTCGACACCCTCACCAAGGCTGCTGACGACCTGCTGAAATTCAAGTACGTCATCAAGGGCACCGCAGACGCATGGGGCAAGTCCGTGACCTTCATGCCCAAGCCCGTGTTCGGTGACAACGGCTCCGGTATGCACTGCCACCAGTCGCTGTGGCAGGACGGCGAGCCCCTCTTCTACGATGAGCGCGGCTACGCTAACCTCTCTGACACCGCACGCTGGTACATTGGCGGTCTGATTGAGCACTCCTCTGCTGTTCTGGCATTCACCAACCCGACCGTGAACTCTTACAAGCGTCTGGTTCCCGGCTACGAGGCTCCCATCAACATGGTGTACTCGCAGGGTAACCGTTCCGCCGGTATCCGCATCCCGATTACCGGCACCAACCCGAAGGCTAAGCGTCTGGAGTTCCGTGCACCGGACCCCTCCGCTAACCCCTACTTCGCGTTTGCTGCTCAGCTGATGGCTGGTCTGGACGGTATCCGTAACCGCATTGAGCCGCCGGCACCGATCGATAAGGACCTGTACGAGCTGCCCGCTGAAGAGGCTAAGGACATCAAGAAGGCTCCGGCTAACCTGGAGGAGGCGCTGGCGGCTCTGGAGGCTGACCACGACTTCCTGCTCGAGGGCGGCGTCTTCACCGAGGACCTGATTCAGGCTTGGATTGACTACAAGCGTAAGAACGAGCTGGAGCCGCTCTCGCTGGTTCCGCACCCGCTTGAGTACCAGCTGTACTACGGCGTCTAATCTTTCTTCCTGAACGGTGCCCCTTGTAGGGGGTGCGTTCAGGAGAACAGGCAACGGCCTATACGTTCCTTTGGGAGCGTATAGGCCGTTGTTGTGTTTTCTGCTGGGTTTCTGCAGGGGGTCTGCCGGTTGCAGGCTCGTCGGGCCATTTTTGGTGACGGTTCGTGTCTAATATTTTTCTGCCTCGATGAGCCTCGGGTGTCTTAGTTGCGCTTAGAGCGGCTCTAAGGGCTAAGCTGTTGGTGCTGGCGTTCCCTCTCTTTTTGTCGTGCAACCGGAGGGAATGCCAGTCTATTTTTATGCCCTTGTGCAGTTGACTGCTTTCAGCGTTCTAGAGGCCACATCATAAGATGTTGTACCCGCTAGTCCCGGGGTTCTTCCTGCACAGGCGTACAATGAGAGTGCGTGCGCCCGGCCTGCGTCACCTACGAATTCCTAGAGAAACGACATCACACGCCGTGTTCTCCCCGACGCCCTTCCCCTTTTTAGCATCAGTTAGGGCGAGTATCGCCGATGACCGACCGACCCGTCTGACGCCGCATCCACTGTAACGAGGAGAAATCTCATGGCATATCAGCCGACCATCCTAAACGGTGAAACTGTTTTCCGTAACGAAGTTTTTCAGACCGGCCTCATGTCCCAGCTGCTGGACGGCATCTACGATGGCGAGATGACCATCGGTGAGCTCCTGAGCCACGGCAACTTCGGTGTGGGTACCTTCAACGGCCTCGACGGCGAAATGGTCGTCCTCGACGGCGTCTGCTACCAGGTACGCCACGACGGCTCCGTATCCCTGCCCGACCTGCGCCAGCAGACCCCCTACGCCGTGGTCACCAACTTCGTGCCCATGATTAAGCGCGAACTACCGCAGAACCTACTCCGTAAGTCTGCCTCCCAGATTCTGGATGACTTCACCGTCTCCAAGAACTACATGTACGCCATCAAGATTTACGGCGAGTTCGAATGGGTCCGCACCCGCACCGTCATCAAGCAGGAGAAGCCCTACCCGAAGATGGTTGCGGCCACCGAGAACGAGGACATTGTCCAGTTCGATAACGTGACCGGCACGATTGTTGGCTTCCGCACCCCGATCTACGAGCAGGGCATCTCGGTGCCCGGCTGCCACGCCCACTTTATCGATGATGAGCACGTTCAGGGCGGCCACGTGGTCGACTTCAAGCTACGCTCCGCAAAGGTCGAGATTTGCCCCGGTACCGGCCTGCAGCTGCACCTGCCGCTAACCCCCGAGTTCTCCTCCGCTAACCTCTCCCCCGAGGACCTGGCTGACCAGATCTCCAAGGCTGAAAAGCACTAAGTTTCTTTCCCCCCGGGATATAGCAACGGGCTATATTAACGAAGGAGCCGCCCTCTACTGTTCTGTAGAGGGCGGCTCCTTCGTGGTTATACGCGTTGTCGTGTTTATACGCGCTGTAAAGGGCGCTTACGCCTCCGGCACGAACTCGCCGTGACCGCGCTCGCGCAGGGCAGCACGCACCTTCTCGGCGGCCGCATCCAGCTCTTCTGCGGTAGCGTCCTTCTTCGCGTTGGCGGGATCGTAGTCAGCCATGCCGTCAGCCGGGAACAGGTGGATGTGGGTGTGCGGAACGTCGAAGCCCGCAATCATCAGAGCCACACGGTCCTTATCAAACGCCTGATCCAGGGCACCAGAAATCTTGTGCGCCACAGCGAACAGGTGCGCAGCCAGCTCATCCGGCAGGTCGGGCCAACGGTCGACCTCAGCGCGGGGAACGAGCAGCAGGTGACCTTCCGACAGGGGCATGATGTCCAGGAAGGCGACGCAGTGCTCGTCCTTCCAGACGAAGCGGCCGGGAATCTCGCCCTCAATAATCTTGGTAAAAATCGTGCTCACAATATAATCTCCTTCATGCGCCGTCGTCGGCGCGTTTGAAGCTCAACGGTCAGGCTTACGCCTCAACCTCAATGCTCTCGCCGGGGTTCAGGTGCTTCAGCTCAGTGCCGTACTTCGCGCCGAAGTTCGTCACCAAGCCCTCAATAATGCCGGTGCCGTTGGCGTTAATCATGCCGTTGTGAATCGGAACCACACGCTGAGCGCCGGTCGCAATCACAAAATCAATGACTTCCTGAACCTTCGACCAGGGCGCGTGAATCGGCACCAGAACGGTATTCGCACGCACGCGGTGCGGAACCACCAACGAGTCACCCGGGTGGTACACGGCACCGTTAATCAGGTAACCGACATTAGCGATGGTCTGAATCAGCGGGTGAATCAGGGCGTGCTGACCGCCGTAGGTCTTCACCTCAAAACCGGGGATGCTGAACTCAGAATCAGAGGAAACAACGGTAACCTCGGCAGCGGGCACAGCCTCCTTGATGACCTGGGCGACAGTCTCGGGAGCCCAAATCTTCAACGGGGTCTGCGACTCGGCACGCTCAGCAATCAGCGGTAGCACCGACGGGCCATCAAAATGGTCCGGATGCGCGTGGGTCACGAACAGGTAATCGGCGTCTTCCAGCGCGGTAGCGTGTTCGCCTTCTGCGGCAAAATTGCCGGGGTCAAGAACGAGGGTGCGCCCCTCATTCTCAAGGCGGATACATGAGTGGGTGTACTTCGTCATTTTCATAGTTTTAGTCTACCGTTAACCCTCATTCGTGCCTGTTGATGACTTCAATTTTTGAGATAAAGCGCAAATCAACCACCTTTTGAACGCCTCTAGTGTAAAGTCGTAAGACAAGATCGACCACACAATGGGGCGGATTTCCGCCCCGAAAGGTTCAGCAATGGACACTCATATTCCCGTACGGAGAATTACGAAGCCCGCCGAAGCCCGAAATACCCGCCAGCGTCGCATCATCAAGGCGACCATGGAAGAGCTCGGCGATTTCATCTCAGCACAGGATCTGCACCTGACCCTCGCGAACCGCAAGGAACAGGTCTCTCTCGCAACCACCTACCGTGTGCTGCAGTCGCTGGCTAACGCCGGTGAGCTCGACTCGGTCAAGGGCGTTGAGGGTGAGACCCTGTACCGCCACTGCCAGGTAAAGGACCATCACCACCACCTGCTCTGCCGCCGATGCGGCACCGCCATTGAGCTGGAAGCACCCGCTCTTGAGGACTGGGCACTGGCTATGGGTAAGCAGCACGGCTTCTCGGAGCTGGAGCACGTGGTTGAAGTGACCGGTTACTGCCCGGACTGCACTTTGGCACGTCGCGAGGAAGAATCGCAGGGCGGCACTGCACGCTAACGTTGCAGGCTAAGCCGCAACCTCTAAGCCCCTCATTCTGAGGAGCTCTCCCCCACCGGGGAATCCCTTCTGCTCGAAGGATACGGCGCCTTCAAAAATCTTCGACGCCACTACAGCACGACACACAGGGCATCTGGACAGGGCAACACAACGCCACACAGGTTGAGCCCGCATTGCGCACCGGGTACATGACCCGTAGCGCTAACACAGCACGACAACGAAAGAGCCCCACCTCATTCCCGAGGTGGGGCTCTTTCTACAGGTCTTATGCCTTCTCAGCCAGCTGGCGGCCCGACGCGCTATGGCGGCGCTTCACGCCACCAATCACACGGCACACCACGTAAATCAGGAAGGAAATGCTGGTCACGTAGGGGCTAATCGGCAGCGAACCGGCAAGAGCCAGCAGAATACCGCCCACAATAGACGCCTCCGCAAACAGCACCGACAGAATCAGGGTGCGTACCGGAGATGCCGTTACCTGCATCGCCGCAGCCGCCGGAGTAATCAGCAGCGCCAGCACCAGCAGCGAACCGACCACCTGCACCGACAGCGCCACAGCAATACCCAGAATCACCATGAACACAAGGGACAGGAAGCGCATCGGCACGCCCTTAGCGCGGGCGACCTCCGGGTCCAGGGAGGAGAAGCTCAGCGGACGCCATACCATCACCAGCAGGGAAATAATAACCACCGCACCAATAATCATGGTGTGCAGCTGGTCGGCATCCACGGACACAATCTGACCGGTCAGCAGACCAAACTTATTCGCGCTACGGCCCTGGTACAGGGAGAGGAAGAGAATACCCAAGCCCAGGCCGAACGGCATGAGCGCACCAATGACCGAGTTCGAGTTGCTCGCCTTAGAGCCCAGAAAGGCAATCAGCAGAGCCGAGGCAATCGAACCGACCATAGAGCCGGTCACCACGTCATAGCCGAGCAACAGGGCAAGGGCGGCACCCGCGAAAGACATTTCAGAGACGCCGTGCACCGCAAAGGCATGGTCGCGCATCATCACAAAAATACCGACGAAACCACCGATAAGGCCCAGCACAGCGCCAGCAAAAATGGAGTTCTGTAGCATCTGCAACAGCTCGCCGTAGCGGTCAAAAACGAAGATACGGGAGAGCAAATCATTCTGCGCGGCGGCAACCGGAGCCAGAGCGGGGAAGGAAGCAAGAATGGTCATCGAGTGGTTCCTCCCGGAATGTGTAGGGTGCGCTGCGGTTCAGAAAGACCAGACTTCAGGTGGGAGCCGTGAATGTTCTGGTCGGTGCCCTCAATATGGCAGTGGTCGCTGGCGTGAGTCTCACCCACCACCACGTAACGGCCATTAGACTTGAGAACGCTCACCGGGGTTCCGTACAGGGAGGTGAGAGTCTCACTGGTCATGACCTCTTCCACCGACCCGACCGTGAAACGGCCGTTCGCCAGGTAGAGCACGCGATCCACATGCTCAATGATGGGGTTGATTTCGTGGGTCACGAACACCACCGCCACGCCGCGTTCACGGTTGAACCGGTGAATCAGCTCAGCCACCGCGTACTGGTGGTTGAGGTCCAGGGAGAGTAGCGCCTCATCAGCCAGCAGAATCTTCGGGTCGTTCGCAAGCGCCTGGGCGATACGCAGGCGCTGCTGCTCACCGCCGGAGAGCAGACCCACCGGCACGTTCGCGTACTCGGTCGCACCGACGGCTTCGAGGAGCTCGTCAACCTTGGCGCGGTATTTGCGGCCGTGCAGGCGGATGCCCCAGCGGTGCCCGTCCACGCCAAGTCCCACGAGGTCGCGGGCGCGCATCGGGGTGGAGGTGGGGATGGACTTCTGCTGCGGTACGTAGCCGACGCCGGCGTTGCCCAGGCGTGCGGGTTTGCCGAGCACGGAGATTTCGCCGGCGTTGAGTCCGGTCAAGCCGAGAACGACTTTGAGGAAGGTGGACTTGCCGGAGCCGTTGGGTCCGAGCACGGCGAAGTATTCGCCTGCGCCGATGTCGAGGGTTAGATCTTTCCAGAGGGTGCGGGCCCCGAAAGCGAGGCTACCCCCGCGAATGGAAATCGCGGGGGCGGCACCGTTATTGTTGTCAGTCACTTAGGAGAGCGCCTTTTCGAGGTTGCTGACGTTGGTCTTCATCCATGCCAGGTAGTTGGTGTTTTTCGGCAGGGTTTCGGTGAAGGATACGTAGTTCACCGAGGCGTCCTTAGCTGCCTGCAGTACCTCGTTGGTCTGGGAGGTGGAGGTCTGCTCGTTGTAGGCGAGCAGCTGGACCTTCTTCTCGGTGACCATGTCCTTGGTTTCCTTCAGGACGAGGGCGGGGACGTCGTTGCCGGCTTCTGCCGCCTCAGCGAATTCGCTGGGGGTTGCGTTCTCTGCGCCGGTGGAGGAAATCAGGTAGTCCGGCACGGGCTCGGTGGACAGGTACTTCTTGCCTTCACCGGCGATTGCTTTGGCGGTGGTGTCCAGTGCGTCCAGTTCCTTGGAGAAGGTGGATGCGTTGGTGCGGAACGCCTCAGCGTGTGCGGAGTCGAGGCCTGCGAGCTCTTCAGCGATCTTCTGGGCGACCTTCTTCATGGTTTCGAAGTCGTACCAGAGGTGCTCGTTGAACTCGTGTGCGTGGGCGTGGTCGCCGCCGTCTTCGTGGTGTTCGCCGCCGCGGTGGTCCTCGACCAGGTGGGTGTATTCGGCGTCGGTGAGCTTGCCGCTGACCTTGACCGCGTTCACGATCTTCTGGGAGGCGTTGTCCTTGCCTGCGAGGTCTTCGAGGAACAGGTCGTAGCCTGCGCCGTTGATGACGATCAGGGATGCGTCCTTTGCCTTGAGGCGGTCGGCGCTGGTGGCTTCGTAGGAGTGAGGGTCGGTGCTGGTGGAGGCGATGAGCGCGGTGACCTCAATGTAGTCGCCGCCAACCTGCTTGGCGATGTCTGCGTAGACGTCGGTGGAGGCGACGACCTTCACCTTGCCCTTGTTGGAGCCAGCCGAGGAGGACGAACCGGAGGAGGGGCTGTTCTCGGTTGCGCAGCCTGCCAGCAGCAGGGAGGACGCTGCGAGTGAGCCCATTGCGGTGAGGAAGTGCTTGCGGGTAATCTTCGGGTGCGACATGAGAGCTCTCTTTCGGTTCGTTCTAGTCTGTAGGTTCCTTAACTACATCATGCGCACACCCGTATAAACAACTCTTTATTGGTGTCATTTGGGTGCTGTTAGGCAACCCTTTTCCCTGTTAGTAGCTTATGCAACAGGGATAGTTAGCTCAGCCTACTGCGCTCCCCCACCGCTACTTTATACTGCCGCTTCATCCCGCCGTCTGAGAGTGCCCCTTGGGTGCATCCGTAAGCCGTTTTTGACCGCAAAACAGCCCGCCCCGCGCCCTCCGTGACGAGGGCACCGGGCGGGCTGTGTGTTCAAGATTTCCCTGTTTTATTCGGGATATCTCACGATGCGGCTACTGGGCTTATTACTGGGCTTCGCGCGCCTGCTGTCGGCGTACACGCTCACGCACCGCGTCCTGGGTGGTGTCGTTGATTTCGCCGACAAGCTCCTCCAGCACGTCTTCGAGGAAGACCACGCCGAGGGTTACGCCCTGCTCATCCATAACCTGCGCGATATGGGTTCGGCTGCGCTGCATGGAGGCGAGCGCATCGTCAATATCGGTGGTCGGTGTGAGCGTGTCCAGGGAACGTAGCTTGTACCAGGGGAAGGGCTCGTCGAACCGCTCGGGGGCGATGGCGAGGGCGTCCTTCACGTGCAGGTAACCCATGTAGGTTCCGTCGCTGTCGGTAATGACGAAGCGGGAGTATCCGCTACGTGCCACGGCACGTTCCAGTTCGGCGGGGGTGCTGCCGAAGGGCAGGGTGACGAGCTTATCGCCGGGCACCATGATTTCGTAGACGTCCTTCTCGGTGAATTCGAGGGCGCTTTCAATCACGCCGGCGTCGTCTTCCACGGTGCCTTCCGCGGTTGAGGTTGCCACGATGGTCTGTAGCTCCCCCAGGGTGAAGGTGGATGCGACTTCGTCCTTTCCTTCGACCTTCATGAGCGCCAGCAGCTTATTGGACAGGTTGTTCAGCAGGGCGACCACGGGGGCGAAAATCTTGGAGAAGGTCACCAGGGTCGGCACAATCCAGAGAGCCACACCGCGGGCAGCGAGGGTCACGGCGGCGTTCTTGGGAACCATCTCGCCGAAGATCACGTGCAGGTAGGTGACCAGAATCAGGGTGATACCGAAGGCGATTACGTCCACGATCGCGTGGGGCAGGCCGACCAGGTGCAGGGGCACCTCCAGCATGTGGTGCAGTGCCGGCTCTGAGACGTTCAGAATCAGCAGCGAGCAGATGGTGATACCCAGCTGGCAGGTGGCGAGCATGAGCGAGACGTTCTCTAGCGCGTAGATAACGGTCTGCGCTCGCTTATTGCCTTCTTCGGCGAGCGGTTCGATTTGTGCTCGTCGAGTGGACATGATGGCAAATTCACCGGCGACGAAGAAGGCGTTTCCGGCGAGCAGAATGACGAGCAGTGCGATGGCTACCCAGTCGTTCATGCGTTGCCTCCCTTCTCGGTCTGTTCCTGTGCGCTAGGTGCGGGGGTGAATCGGATGCGGTCCACGCGGCGGCCTTCGAGGGTGTCGACGCGCAGGGTGCCGCCGGGTACGGGTACGCTGTCGCCTACTTCGGGGATGCGGCCGAGCCGTTCCATCATGAAGCCGCCGACGGTTTCGTATTCGGGGCTTTCCTCAACCTCGAGTTCGGGGATGAGGGTGTTGATTTCATCGGGGCGGCGCAGGCCGGAGAACACCCAGTCGCCGTTGCCGTAGCGTAGGGGGCGTTCGGTGCGGCCGCGGTCGTGTTCGTCGGAGACTTCGCCGACGATTTCTTCAACGAGGTCTTCGAGGGTTGCGATGCCGGCGGTTCCGCCGTATTCGTCGAGGACCACGGCGAGCTGCAGGGCACCCTGGCGTAGCTGGGTGAGTAGCGCGTCCAGGTGCAGAGTTTCGGGGACCTGCAGCACGTCTTCTGCGAGGGCTCCGGCTTCGAGGGTTTCACGTACCTCCGGGGGAACACCGACCGCCTTCTTCACGTGCACGACGCCCACGATGTTGTCGTGGTCGCCCTTGTAGAGCGGGAATCGGGAGTGGCCGGTGGAGCGCGCCAGTTCAATGACCTCGGTGACGGGGGCGGTGTCTTCGAGCATGGCGACCTGGCCGCGCGGGGTCATTACTTCGGAGGCGGTCAGCTCGGAGAAGCGCAGGGTGCGGTCCACGAAGCGTGCCGCGTCGGAGTCGAGGGTGCCTTCTTCTGCGGAGCGACGAACCATGGAGGAGAGCTCTTCGGGGGTGCGTGCCGCGGAGAGTTCTTCCTTGGCTTCCATGCCGAAGCGTCCGAGGATCCAGTTTGCGGAGCCGTTCATGATGCGCACGAGCGGGGACATGACGCGGGTGAAGGCGAGCTGCGCGGGGGCGACTCGACGCGCCACATCGTAGGGTTCGGCGATGGCGAGGCCCTTGGGCAGCAGTTCGCCGACGACCATGGAGAGCAGGGTTGCGATGAGCATCGCCAGCACCAGGGTGAGTACGTCGGTCACACTGGTGGGCAGACCCAGGCTACTGATGGCGCCGGTGGTGAGCGCCTTGATGGCGGCGTCGAGGGTGTAACCGGTCAGCAGCGTGGTGATGGTGATGCCGATCTGGCAGCTGGACAGCTGAGTGGAGAGGGTTTTGAGGCAGCGCAGGACGGCGTCGGCTGATTTATCGCCGGAGTCCTTTGCCTGCTGCACGGTGGCGGTTTCGAGTGCCACGAGTGAGAACTCTACGGCAACGAAGAAGCCCGTGCCCAGGATGAGGAGCAGGCCGATGAGTAAGAGAATCAGATCCACTCAGCCACCGCCTCCATCGGCTGGTGTGCGGCGCCTTGGGCTTGGCGGGGTAGCCCCGCAGTCAGGCTGTCCAGATGCTGAGCATCGGAGGTGGTGTTTTTGGGTGTTACAGTGCCGTGTTGTGCAGAGTACGCGGGCAGTATCCTGCGCTGGCTAGTAGTCAGAGTCTTACTCAAAGGGTCATCCATACCCCATATTTTAGCGAAGGTTTCGTCTCTTCCCGGTGCTGTAGAGTGCCTGCTCACAAGTGCAAGACAGTACTTGTTGCGCACGCGGCTCATTGCTAATCCGTAAGAGTGAAAAATTGCATTGCGGATATAGCGCGATGAGCTGGAAAGTTCACCGTGCTTCTCTTTACACTTATACATAGGAGCATGAGTGTGCCGCCATGCAAGCGGATGAACCCCGACGTTCACGGCACGCTAGGCAGGTTTGTACGGTGCACACCCCGCACATACGGCCATCATCTTAGGCGATGCGCACATGCTCAGCGTGATGATTCGCCCCTCGAAGACGCGGGTCGTCTATGCCGGGGAGAGTCCCGGACGCGACGGATAAATTCACACTAATTGGAAGAGGCGTTTAACGTGCCAAATCTGCCAGAACATCTGGTGCCTGAGGAATTTGCCGGTAACGAATGGTTCGTTGAAGAACAGTACGAGCGTTACCAGAAGGACAAGAACCTCGTGGACCCTTCATGGTGGCCCATTTTTGAGACCATCGACAAGGCGCTGGGAGGCGCCGGTACCGCTAGTGCAGCTCCTGCTGTGGCACCCGCCGCACCGGCTGCACCTGCCGCACCTGTAGCAACTCCCGCCCCCGCGGCACCGAAGCCTGCGGCTGCGCCTGCTAACCCCACCCCTCCCGCTGCTACCAAGAAGGCTGAACCTGTGGAACCTGCTGAAGACAAGATTGTCCCCCTCCGCGGCCCTGCTAAGGCAGTCGTCACGACCATGGAAGAGTCGCTGACTGTCCCCACCGCAACCACCGTTCGTGCGGTCCCCGCAAAGCTGCTCATTGAGAACCGTGCTGCCATCAACAAGTACCTGGCAAGCACCCGCGGCGGCAAGGTCTCCTTCACCCACCTGATTGGTTACGCAGTAATTCGCGCTGTGGCAGCGATGCCTTCGATGAACGTGACCTACGGTGTGGATGAGAAGGGCAAGCCCGTTGCGATCCACAACGCGCACGTGAACTTTGGTCTGGCTATTGACCTGCCCCGCCCCGATGGTTCCCGTAACCTGGTCGTTCCGAACCTCAAGGGTGCTGAGAAGCTGAGCTTCCGCGAGTTCTGGGATGCATACAACGACATCGTTAAGCGTGGCCGTAACGGCGCGCTGACCATTGAGGACTTCCGCGGCACCACTGTTTCGCTGACCAACCCCGGTGGTATTGGTACCGTCCACTCGGTGCCCCGTCTCTCCAAGGGCCAGGCAGCCATCATCGGTGTGGGTGCGCTGGAGTACCCGGCTGAGTTCCGCGGCCTGTCCGAGAAGCTCATCACCCAGCAGGGCCTGTCCAAGATCATCACCCTGACCAGCACCTACGACCACCGCGTCATTCAGGGTGCAGGTTCCGGTGAGTTCCTGAAGCTGGTTGAGCACTACCTGCTCGGCGGCGACGACTTCTACGACGCAATCTTCCGCGACCTGAAGGTTCCCTTCGAGCCGGTTCGTTGGGCACGCGACAACCACGTCGATGACGCTCAGGAAATTTCCAAGGTTGCACGTATCCAGCAGCTCATTCACGCTTACCGCGTGCACGGCCACCTGACCGCAGC
Source organism: Rothia sp. HMSC073B08 (assembly GCF_001812975.1). Taxonomy (NCBI): domain Bacteria; kingdom Bacillati; phylum Actinomycetota; class Actinomycetes; order Micrococcales; family Micrococcaceae; genus Rothia; species Rothia sp. HMSC073B08. The sequence goes on from NZ_KV811050.1 coordinate 92,500, forward strand.
AACCAACCCCGTTGGTTACAAGATGCGTTCGCACCCGGACCTGAAGCTGGAGAACTACGGCCTGACCCTGTGGGATCTGGACCGCGTCTACCCGACCGGTGGCTTCGGCGGTTCCGAGCGTCTGCCGCTGCGCACCATCCTGGAGCGCCTGCACGAGGCATACTCCGGTTCCCTGTCCGTTGAGTACATGTACTCTGAGGACCCCGAGGTTCGCGCATGGTTCCAGGAGCGCCTGGAGCGCGGTGTTGCTAAGCCCACCCGCGAGGAGCAGCTGCGTGTTCTCTCCAAGCTGGTTGAGGCTGAGGCATTCGAGAACTTCCTGCAGACCAAGTACCTGGGTCAGAAGCGTTTCTCCCTGGAAGGCGGCGAGTCCCTGATTCCGCTGCTGGACGCTGTTCTGGACAAGGCCGCTAACAACGACCTGAAGGGCGTTGCCATTGGTATGGCACACCGCGGTCGCCTGAACGTGCTGACCAACATTGCTGGTAAGTCCTACGCTCAGATTTTCCGTGAGTTCTCCGGCACCGCAGCACCTTACGAGGGTGGCTCCGGTGACGTGAAGTACCACCTCGGTACCGAGGGTGTCTTCACCTCCGATTCCGGTAAGCAGACCCAGGTTTACGTGGCTGCTAACCCCTCGCACCTTGAGGCTGCAAACACCGTGCTCGAGGGTATCGTCCGCGCTAAGCAGGACGTCTACCGCGAGCAGGGCGTTGAGGGCCACCCGGTCCTGCCGATCCTGATTCACGGTGACGCAGCGTTCGCTGGCCAGGGTATCGTCATGGAGACCCTGCAGATGGCTGACCTGAAGGCGTACACCACCGGCGGCACCGTGCACGTTGTGGTGAACAACCAGATTGGCTTCACCACCCTGCCGAACGACGGCCGCACCGCAACCCACGCTACCGACATTGCGCGTATGACTAAGGCTCCGGTCTTCCACGTCAACGCTGATGACCCGGACGCAGTGGTTCGCGCCGCACGCCTGGCATTCGAGTACCGTGAGCGCTTCGGTCGCGACGTTGTCATTGACCTGATTTGCTACCGCCGCCGCGGTCACAACGAGGCTGACGATCCGTCGATGACCCAGCCGAAGATGTACCAGGATATTGACGTCCTGCCCTCGACCCGCACCCTGTATGCACAGGACCTGGTCGGTCGCGGCGATGTCTCTCAGGAAGAGGCAGACGAAGTTCTGGACTCCTACCACTCGAAGCTGGACGCTATCTTCGTCGAGACTCAGTCTTCGGCACCGGCTCCTGCTGGCGCGCACGTTTCCGGTCTGGAACTGCCCGCATCCCAGCAGAACACCGAGGTCGTTCACGGCGGTAAGACTGCAATTTCCCGTGAGACTCTGCAGCACATCGCTGATGCGTTCGGTAAGGAGCCCGAGGGCTTCACCGTCCACAAGAAGCTGAAGAAGCTCATGGAGCAGCGCGTTGAGATGGGCCGCACCGGCAACGTGAACTGGGGTATGGGTGAACTGCTCGCCTTCGGTTCGCTGCTGATGGAGGGCACCGACGTTCGTATGAGCGGTCAGGATGTTCAGCGCGGTACCTTCGTTCAGCGTCACGCTGTTCTGCACGACCACATCACTGATGAAGAGTGGTCGCCGCTGGAGCACCTCTCTGAGGACCAGGGCAAGTTCCGTATCTACAACTCCTTCCTCTCTGAGTACGGCGTTCTCGGCTTCGAGTACGGCTACTCGGTGGAGCGCCCCGACTCGCTCGTGGTGTGGGAGGCTCAGTTCGGTGACTTCGCAAACGGCGCTCAGACCATCATTGATGAGTTCGTGTCTTCCTCCGAGCAGAAGTGGGGCCAGCGCTCCTCGCTGGTTATGCTGCTTCCTCACGGCTACGAGGGTCAGGGTCCTGACCACTCCTCGGCTCGTGTTGAGCGTTACCTGCAGCTGTGCGCTGAGAACAACATGACTGTTGCCTGCCCCTCGACTCCGGCTTCGCACTTCCACCTGCTGCGTCGCCACTCTCAGCACCGTCCGTACAAGCCGCTCGTGGTGATCAGCCCCAAGCAGCTGCTGCGTCTGAAGGCTGCTGCGTCCTCCATCGAGGACTTCACCGAGGGTTCGTTCCAGCCGGTGATTGGTGACCGTTCGGGTATTAACCCGGCTCAGGTTGAGCGTGTGGTCTTCGTATCCGGTCGTCTCTACTACGATCTGGAAGCTGAGCGCGAGCGCCGCGGCGACACCAAGACCGCTATTGTCTCGGTGGAGCAGCTGTACCCGCTGCCCGAGCAGGAGATCAAGGAGCAGCTGGCTCTGTACTCGAACGCTACCGACGTTGTGTGGGCTCAGGACGAGCCTGCTAACCAGGGTCAGTGGCCGTTCATGGCTCTCAACCTGCAGCCGCTGATTGACCGCCGTATGCGCCTGGCTTCCCGCTCCGCAGCTGCTTCCCCGGCTGCTGGTACCGGTAAGCTGCACGCAGCTGAGGCTGAGGCTCTGCTCAAGCAGGTCTTCGAAGGCTAAGGTCTTCTACTGCTAAACCGCTAAGGTTTTAGCTCTTCAAAACCCGTCTTCCCGTCAGATGTTTCTGGCGGGCAGACGGGTTTTTTAGTCTCGGATGCTTACCGGATAGGGTATTAAGTTCGAAAAGAGGCCGGTAAGCGCTTATCCTAGATATGAAGACTATTACTCACGTGCCTTGCCGCCTCTCACGGCGGGCGCATACTGCAGAAGAAAGAATTCCGTGGAGCAACGCAATATTCGAATTGTGGCAGTCGGCGATGACCTGCTCGCCGGTGTTGGCGATCCCCGTACCCTCGGCTGGTTTGGCCGTGTTATGGCGCGCACCCCGCAGACCACCGCATCCATTGCGGCATATAACCTTGCCGCCCCCAATGAAGGTAGCGAGCAGCTGAATGCACGCTGGTTCGAGGAGGCGCGTCGCCGCTTCGTTCCCGGTGCTGATAACCGCCTCATTATTGCTCCGTCGACCTTTGACATTGATTTGGGTCTGACCAGCGCTCGTTCGCGTTTGAACCTGGCGAACATTGTGGACATGGCGTCGCAGAACAACATTAAGGTTCTGGTTGTTGGTCCGCCGCCGACCCTGGACGCTGAGCGTAACCGCCGTATCGCTGACCTGTCGGCGGCGTACGCGGATGTGGTGACCCGCCGTAACCACGTGTACGTGGATACCTTCAACCCGCTGCTTCACCACGAGCAGTGGCGCAACGACCTTGCCGCTAATGACGGCCGCCCGGGTCAGTCCGGTTACGGTCTGATGGCGTGGCTGGTTCTGCACCGAGGCTGGTACAACTGGCTGAACATTCCTGAGCACGGCTAAGAGCCTGCTCCCCCGGCTGGGGTTGTGAGTTGAGGCGAAGAAAGTTCGTGTTTTTTAGCTCATATCCCGGTTCCAAGATGCAATCATGCCGTTTCTATGAAAAAATAGACGGCGTTGCCCTTATAGCGTGGGCCACCGTTTTTCGGTGACCGCCTCTGCTAGGGCAGGTAATAGGGAGCGCGCACCGCCGAAGGTGGGGCGTGCATCCATGAACACTATAAGGAGGCTCTGATGAGCAAGCGCGGTCGTAAGCGCAAGGACCGTCGTAAGGGCGGCGCAAACCACGGTAAGCGCCCCAACGCATAAGGTATCTTGCATACACTTTAAAACCCCGGCGTTTCGGATATTATTCGGACCCGGGGTTTTGCTTTACCCGCAGATGTTTGTGCGCGTTCTGCGGAATAAAGAGAAGAATTCTACGTTATGGAAGTGAACGCCTGGCGCGTTCCTGTAGAGGAGAAACATGGCTGAAACCAACACCGCGGCGGATACCCGCGAGCTACGCGAACGCTTTACCGCGGACGCTATGCAGTATGTGGATCAGCTCTACGCTGCTGCCCTGCGGATGAGCCGCAACTCTGCCGATGCTGAAGACTTGGTGCAGGAAACCTACATGAAGGCTTTTGCTTCGTACCACCAGTTCACCGAGGGTACGAACCTGAAGGCGTGGCTGTACCGCATCCTGACGAATACGTACATCAATTTGTACCGTAAGCGTCAGCGTGAGCCGAAGCAGTCTCAGGGTGAGACGGTGGAGGATTGGCAGCTGGCTCAGGCCGGTGAGCATGATGCGGTGGGTCTGCGTTCTGCCGAGGCGGAGGCGCTGAGTGCCCTGCCGAATACGGAGGTTCGTGAGGCTCTGAACGAGCTCTCTGAGGATTTCCGCATGGTGGTGTACTACTCCGATGTGGAGGGGTTCGCGTACAAGGATATTGCGGAGATTCTGGATATTCCGCTGGGCACGGTGATGTCTCGTCTGCATCGTGGCCGCCGTATTCTGCGTGAGAAGCTGCTTGATTATGCGCGTGAGAACGGTCTGCGCCCTTCGACTATCGCGAAGGTAGAAGCGAAGGCTGAGGCGAAAATTGCGGCGAAGGCGAGCGCTAAGGCGCAGCCAACAAAGGCAACCAGGGGCACTAAGGCAGCCAAGGGCGTAAAGTCCCCGCCGGCGGGCTCTGGCTCCGAGGCACCTGCGGCTTCTTAGCTTCGCTCTTCTATACGTGAGCTGGACCCGATGCGGTCGAGGTAGCTCTCCCCTAACGCTTTATACCTTCCGTGTGAAAGGAACCCCGATGTCAAGCACAGACAAGAATTCTTCTGCCCCCGAAGCCACCGCGGCTTCCGAGCCTCTAGAGGATTGCGGCGGTCAGCCCTGCTCTGCGACCCTCAAGCACCTCTACGAATTCCTCGATAGGGAGCTGAGCCCCGAGCAGCTGCGCACGATTCAGGAGCATCTGAATGCCTGCCCCGAGTGCGCGGATGTGAAGGACTTTGAACTGATGGTGCGTGAGAAGATGCGTTCTTCGTGTGCGCAGCAGGCACCCGAGCAGTTGAAGGCTCGCCTGTTGCAGGATGTGCAGAAGTTCTGCGCCGAGGCGAATCTCTAAGTAACGCGAACTCATAATGCTCCTGTACGTATGAAGGCGGTGCACCAATGACGGTGTGCCGCCTTCGCGTTTTCTTGGGTGCAGTTTGTTTGCAGGATCCGCTGTGTGGTTCCGGGTTCTTTCGCCTATCTCACCGCTAGAGCGCTCGGAGGTTCGCAAACCCTCAACCGGTAGAATAGGGGTAGACATCAACCGGCGCAGCGCACCACAGCCTGCGCCTCCCCATGATTCGACCTAGAAGAGGATGTATGAGCGACGCAGCAGTGCAGCTTTCCCCCGGTGATTGGCCCGCTCCCCTGGCACCCGCCTCCAGCGAAGCCGCTGGCAAGAACGCGCTGGTGCATATTCCGGGTTCTAAGTCGCTCACGAACCGCTATCTGTTGCTTGCCGCTCTGGCTAATTCGCCGTCGTATTTGCGTGCGCCGCTACATTCGCGCGATTCGGCGCTGATGATTGAGGCGCTGCGTCAGCTGGGTGCGGGTATTGAGCTGGTGCCGACCGATTCGCCGTTCGGTCCGGATGTGAAGGTCATTCCCCTCGACTTTACGCAGGCACAGCCGCATGCTGTGTCGATTGAGTGCGGTCTTGCCGGTACCGTGATGCGCTTTGTGCCCGCCCTGGCGGCGCTGCTGCCGGGCGAGTTCGCTTTTGACGGTGACCCACACGCCCGTCAGCGTCCGATGGGTCCGGTTCTGGAGGGTCTGCGTCAGCTGGGCGTACAGGTGGATTGTGAGCAGGGCGAGAATGCTCTGCCCTTCGTGCTGCGCTCCCCCGGTCTGGCTTCCGCTGAGGGTGTTTCTGAGGCGCCCGTGGTTCGTATTGATGCTTCGACGTCTTCCCAGTTCGTTTCGGCTCTGCTGCTGATGGCGCCTCGTCTGCCGCAGGGCATGGTGCTGGTGCACGAGGGCTCTTCGGTGCCGTCCATCCCGCACATTCAGATGACCGTTGAGGCGCTGCGCCAGATGGGTATCCGGGTGCAGGAACACTACCCAACCCAAGGCAACGAAGCAGAGGGCAGCGAGTACCGCTGGACGGTTCACCCCGGTTCCTTCCCCGGCTTTGAAATGACCATTGAGCCGGACCTGTCGAATGCCGGCCCGTTCCTTGCCGCCGCGGTGGTGACCGGCGAGTCTGTAACTATTCCTCACTGGCCCGCCCCCGCAGCTGATTCTTCGCCGGGCACGACCCAGGTGGGCGACATGTGGCGTGAGCTTCTGCCCGCGCTGGGCGCGCAGGTTCGCTACGCTGAGGGTCGTCTGACCGTGACCGGTCCCCGTGAGCTTCCCGAGGGTGATTTCTCCTTTGATCTGTCTGCCGGTGGCGAGCTGGCGCCGACCATGGCAGCTGCCTGCGCCTTCGTGAAGGGTCGCGTTGAGCTGACCGGTATTGCGCATCTGCGCGGTCATGAGACGGACCGCCTCGCCGCGCTTGCCGCCGAGATTAACCGTCTGGGAGGTGCCGCCCACGACACCGCCGATTCGCTGGTGATTGAGGCGCCCATCCCCGCTGATACTGAGGCTGCGCAGGTTCTGGCGCGCACCTACGACGATCACCGCATGGCGACCTTCGCGGCGATTATTGGTCTGCGCCGCGGCAATGTGGTGGTGCAGAACGTTGCCACCGTCGCGAAGACCATGCCCGAATTTACGGCAATGTGGGAGGACATGCTGGCGCAGTGGCAGGCCGGCGCCTCCACCGCTGATGCTACCGCTGACCAGGAGGTCTTCTAAATGGGTTCTTCCCGCATGAACGTGCGCGATTTCTCTGAATGGGATGAGTCGGATGTGCGCGTGCGCCCCAATAAGAAGGGCTCCCGCCCCCGCACGAAGGACCGCCCGACCTTCAAAGAAGCGATTCGTGGCAGGGTCATTACGGTGGACCGCGGCCGCTGGTCGGTCGTCGTGGATGAGGGTACCGAGAAGGAGCGTACCCTCATTGCGGCGCGCGCTAAGGAGCTGCGCCGCACCGCGATTGTGACCGGCGACTTTGTGGACCTGGTGGGTGACACCTCCGGCGCGAAGGATACGCTGGCGCGCATTGTGCGTCTGGGCGAGCGCACCTCGATTCTGCGCCGTAGCGCCGATGACACCGACCCGTCGGAGCGCGTGGTCGTGGCGAATGCTCAGCAGCTGGTGATTGTGGTTGCTGCGGCGAACCCGGAGCCGCGCACCGGCTTCATTGACCGTGCCGTGGTGGCGGCGTTTGATGCCGGGATTGAGCCGATCCTGTGCATTACCAAGACCGATGTGCGGTACCCGCAGAACCTGCTGGATTACTATGCGGCGAGCGGTTTGAAGATTGTGCTGTCTTCGTCTTCGGATGGTTTGGCGCCGAGCCAGGAGGGCGCTGCCGGTTTGGAGTCGGCACCGGTTCAGGAGCTTCTGCAGGAGCTGCTGGGTCAGGTGTCGGTGCTTCTGGGCCACTCGGGTGTGGGCAAGTCGACCCTGGTGAATGCGCTGACCGGCTCCGAGCGTGCGACCGGTCATGTGAACGCGGTGACGGGCCGTGGCCGCCATACTTCCTCGTCGGCGTTGGCGTTGCGTCCGGTGAATGCGAACGGCGACCCGATGGAGCCGGGCACCTGGATTATTGATACTCCGGGTATTCGTTCTTTCGGTCTGGCGCATGTGCCGCCGGAGACCGTTGTGGAGGCGTTCGTGGATCTGGCACCCGGCGCGGCGGACTGCCCGAAGGCGTGTACTCACGCGGCGCAGGCTCCCGAGTGCGGTCTGGAGGCGTACGTTGCCGCCGGTCACGCCGGTGAGAGCGGTCCCGCCCGTCTGGAGTCGTTGCGTAAGCTGCTGCTGTTGACTCCTGAAGAGGGCGATTCGGAGAAGGAACTGGGCGCTCTCGTCTAGGGTTCTCTGCAGGGTGCTCTGCCCCCCTCCCTCACACACATTTTTGCTGACTACATCACCGATACTGAAGAAGAGCATTACTATGAGCCGTCCCCAGCAGTACACCGACGATTTGCGTCTTGCGCATATCCTTGCCGATAGCGTCGATCGTGTGAGCGCTATGCGTTTTCGTGACCGCCCGGTCTTCTCCCCCACATCCGAGGCACTAGAGCCCGCGGAGGCGGCACCCGCCGCGGCACCGTTGGCGCCGTGGCAGCAGGCTACTCAGCAGCCGGCAGAACCGCAGGAAACGCCGGTGCAGGAGCCTGCCGATTACGCCTCGGGTGTGGCTCAGGAGGTTGAGGAGCTTCTGCGCGCGCAGCTGTCGCGTGTGCGTACTCGTGACGGTATTACCGGTGAGCATGCCGGCTATAACGGTCAGGCGTCGCGCCAGTGGGTGATTGCGCCGATTGCTGAGCTGGATAATTTTCGCCGCGGCGTGCCGGTGTGGGCGACTCTGATTGCTCTGCTGGATCAAGGCGAGCCGGTAGTGGGTGTGGTGTCTGCGCCCGCGCTGGGTCGTCGGTGGTGGGCTGCTCGCGGTTCGGGCGCGTACACGGGTAAGTCCTTGGCGCAGGCTACTCGTCTTGAGGTGTCTTCGCTGACTCAGCTGGATCAGCTGTCTGCCGCGTACACCGACCTCGCCTCCTGGAAGGCTGCCTCTGAAGGCGCTGTGGACCGCTCTGGCGAGCTTGTACAGCTTCTGGGTTTAGTGGGTCGTTCCCGCGCGTACGGCTCGTTCTGGGCGGCGTGTATGCTCGCTGAGGGTGCCGTGGATACCCTCGTGGATCCGTCCCTGTCGTTCTACGAGGTGGCGGCGCTACTGCCGCTGATCCGTGAGGCTGGCGGCGTCGCCTCCACCTTGGAGGGCGATTTGCCCGAGCACGCGGGCGTTTCGGTCTCCGGCGTGCAGCCGGTGTCCCTGGTGGCAAGTAATACGGCGGCAGTTCAGCAGCAGGTGCTGGAGGCGCTCGCGCCCCGTTCCTAGACTGTCTCCGCCCCTAGCCCCTCCCCCGGTCGCGGTAGCAATATAGCGAGGCGGCGGCTTTCCGGTAAGTGGAAAGCCGCCGCCTCGCTATGTATCGCTATGAGAGCAAGCGTTGTCAGTTTTAGGACAGCATGGTGAGGGTGCCGAGCAGACCCAGCAGGCTCAGACCCGAGATGATGTACGCCAGAATGTTGAAGGTCGTCATCTTCGAGGTGTACTTGGTGGTGTGACCGGCGTTCACCTTCGCCGAGTAGATGGCAAGCCAGATAGACACGCCGACCGGGATCAGGCCCACGAGCAGCAGAGCAATCACCATGATGTTGGGGCTCAGACCGGAGCTATACGCAGAGGAGCTATAGCCGCGGGAGTTGAGCGTTGCTTCAGAGTGGAGTGCCGCTACCTGAACCCACGCGTAGAGGGTCAGCGCCAGGGCGCCCAGGGAAGCGCCGAACGCGCCGATGGAGTAGAAGTAGCCGGGGCCGCGGAAATCACCGGTGGTCTCGCCGTAGGGGCGGCGGTGCTCAGCCGGCACCCGGTAGATGTCCGGGATGCGCTGGTAGCTGTCGTCGCGGTCGCGCACGTTAGCGGGTGCCACGCCCAGGGCGGGTGCGGGTGCTGCGCCGAGGGGAGCGCCGGGTGCTACGCCAGCAGGTACCGGCTGCGGGGAGTTTGCGTTGTTCTGCTCCGGGAAGGAGGGGGCGGGAATCTGGTTTTCCATGGTGTGTCCTTGAGTGGTCGTCATAGCGGGTATGTAGCTACCGCGTCGTAGCGGTGGCGTCCCTATGACCGGCTATTCTGTGGCTCGTTTGGTGGCTCTGTGGTTGCTCTCGAATGTTGCCGGTGAGATTGAATGAACAATCAACGCCGAACAACGATATTTACCCTTCGATACTACGCCATAGGGTGCGTTTTCGTCTTCTCTGATGACGTTCTCATTACAATGCGGTCACCTGAGCACCCTCGGACACGCCGGTACACCCCAAAACAGACCGACAATACAGACAAAATACCCGGCAGGTGACGCCGTGGGGCGTCCTGCCGGGTGGTAGAAACCTACCGCGGTTCTTCCTCTGGATTGGAACCGATAATCACCGCCGCACCCCATACGGGATAGCGGAAGGCTGGGAGATCGTGGAGATGCGGGGAACGCGGTGTTCGTCAAAGACCAGGTGTTCTGTGGTGCTGATGGAGCAGGTGTTTTAAGACCAAACCAAGATAAAAGACTCATATATTACCTTTATATACAGCAAGATGTGGCAGCAGTTTTAAAACTGCTACCACATCTCGTTGACCACTTAGAAACTTCTAAGCGATGTTTTACACACTAGGTCCTTTAGGGGGTCCCTTAGGGAACTTTGAATCACTCTCAAGCGTCCTTCTGGCTGCAAAAGTGACCAAAAGACCTCCTAAAATTGCACTTAGAATTGATACTGGATTAAAGAACTCCCCGTCTCTGGCAAATGAGATAATCACCCAGAACACCGGAACAATAGTGAGAAAAAATCCTAGTGTAAATATATTCTTCGTACGCATTGGACCTCTCCCAGGTTAAAGAGTGAGAGTGCAGGACACTGCTGCAACAGCTAGCGCAGCGGCAATTACTGCCGGACCTCCAAGGGCTTTTCCAAAACCACCAACAAATGCTGGCCCTAAAGCTCTTGCAATCGTGGAAGCAGCTAGCCCCCAATTCCAAGCAGAAATTGCGGTTGTGGTTGCATTCCCACGTCACATAGTGACGTATCTTACGTTGCTACTCAGCAGTCTATCAGAGAGTCTCGCCAGACGTAACACGCAAATTTACATTACATGAAAAATATGCCTCTTCTGTCATACACACTCTCAGTGGTGGGTCCACTGCCGCATCTAATCGCGCGTTCGAGGCCCATGATGGTGGCCACCACGCCGTCGATCTTCTCGATGGATTTTTATTTGTCGGGTTTGATGTTCCTGGCAGGGTCAGTGCGGATGAAGATGTTGCCCATCTAAACCTTTCGACGCCAGCCCATACTTTTTGACGTTAGCCCAAAACTTTTGACGCCCAACCCACGAGCACGCCAGCACACCCCAGAACAGACCGGCAATACAGGACCGACCAATTGGGCATAAAAATACCCGGCAGGTGACGCCGTAAGGCGTCCTGCCGGGTGGTAGAAACCTACCGCGGTTCTTCCTCTGGATTGGAACCGATAATCACCGCCGCACCCCATACGGGATAGCGGACGGTTGGGAGATCGTGGAGATGCGGGGAATCGAACCCCGGTCCGATGTGGCGTCAACGGGGCTTCTCCGTGCGCAGTTTATGCGAACGCTACTTTTCGGCTCCGGTACTTGCATAAACACATATACCGACGAACCTAGTCACGTAAAAGTCCCGCTAACCCCCGCAACAAGGGCTAGCAGCAGTGGCCTTTTAAGTCGATGCCGGTAACTGAGCCAAAGGCATGCTCAGGCCGACAGACGGCAACTCGCGCTTAGGCAGCGAGTGCGAAGTCAGTGCGCTTAGATTCTGCACTTAATTTTTTGCAGAGGGCGTTAACGAGATAACCCTGCATCCTCGGCACGCTTCACCCATCTCAACTCACATCGTCGAAACCGATCATCCCCCTATGCTTTTATCAAAAAGCCCACCGTCTTCTGAAAGTTTTCCTCGACATACCTTGACGCCGCGGTGCCATTCAAACACGGTAGAGATTCAGTATATCTAAGATGTTTAACGGCGTGCAAGTCCCCCACCCCACACACACCCGGATCAACGGTGGGCGCAGAAAATCGGTGCAGAAAATCACGGGCACAGCAAACGGGGTGAGGCGCCCCAGAAAATCTGGGAGCCTCACCCCGTTCGCGTACCGCACTGGGTAGCCAAAATTAGGCAGTCAAAATTAGGCGGTCAAACCTTAGCGGTGAGCCGGAACAGTCATGCGGTTGTTCGGGTTGTCACCAATCTGGCAGACCACGTTACCGTGGCCGTCATCGGTACCAACCTCAAGGCATTTCTCAGCGGTCTGGAAGAAAGAAATGTATACGAAAAGCATGCAAATCGAAATCAGGACAGACACCGCACCGGTGATAATACCGGTCAGTGCGAATGCCTTACCCGCGCCAACTTCCTTAGTCTTCTTCAGGGACAGCGCACCCAGAATAATCGCAGCAATACCCAGCAACGCACCAAACACGAGGAAACCGGTCAGAACAGCCGCAATACCGAGGATCATTGCCGCCAGCGCCATGCCGGGAGCCTTCTTCGTCACGGGAGCCGCATACGGGTAACCCGCGGGCTGACCGTAACCGTAAGCGTCCTGCTGGGGCTGCTGCTGGTAAGAGTTCTGCTGGTAGTTGTAGTCAGCGGGCTGAGCCTGGTACGAGGCTTCCTGGCCGTAACCGTACTGGTTCTGCTGAGCGGGCTGCGTCTGGTAGGATGCGTCCTGACCGTAGCCGTACTGCTGCTGACCGTAGGTGTTCTGAGCCGAAGCACCCTGGGCTGAGGTACCCTGAGCAACGTTCTGGCCGTAAGCATTCTGCGAAGAGGGCTGCGCACCAAACTGGCCGTACTGGCTCTGCTGAGCCGAAGACTGCTGAGCCGAAGACTGCTGAGCCGAAGACTGCTGGCCCGAGTTCTGCTGCGCCTGGCCGTAGCTGTTCTGAGCGGATGCGCTCTGACCGTAGTCCTGGCCGTAAGTGTTCTGACCCGAAGGAGCCTGGCCGTAATCCTGACCGTACGAGCCCTGGGCGGAAGAATTAGGCTGCTGAGCAGCGTAGGGGTTCTGTGCGTTCCCCTGGTTGTTTCCGTAGTTATTCTCAGACATCCGTCGTTCTTTCCTTCACAGTTGCAGCGAACAATTTATACTCGCCCAACGCACCGTTGCGCGCTGAGTTCGGTTCCATTATATAAATAAGCCGTCATTTGGGTCATCTGTGAAGTTCAAGATTTCAGATTCAGCGCCCAGAATCCACCAATCGGGCAGAATCAGCGCAGAAAAAGAGCAAGGGACCGAATAGTTCAACACTATTCGGTCCCTCAACGCTTCAAAGACTCAACGCGATTTAACGGCGGTACACCTTGTACTCATCGGGGCTCATCGTCATGGTTTTACCCTCGATGGTGCACACGTAGTTGCCGTTCGAATCCTGCACGGCCTGCTCAGCGCAGTCGCCGAGCATGCCAAGGCCAATCATGCCCAGAACCAGCACGACAACAGCAACAATCATGCCCAGCGCACCGGTGACAATGCCACCAATCGCCATGCCCTTACCGGAAGCGGTACCGTTCTTCACCTTCACCAGCGCAACAATACCCAGCACGATACCCGCCAGGCCAAGAGAAAGTCCACTAAAGATAAAAATACCGGTCAGAACACCCAAAATACCGCAGACCAAGGAGGCGATAGCCAGCCCCGAGCCCGGTTTCGGCTGGTAGCCGGGGTAGCCGCCCTGCATGTTGTATGCGGGTGCCTGCTGCGGTGCGGGAATGAACTCGCCCGGGTTCTGCTGGTAGTTCGGGTTCTCAGACATATGTCTCCTCAAAGAATGAATGGTGCTCGCGGTACGCCACGAATTTTTAACCATTATACGTGAGGAACCGCGCCCCGCCCCTACCGGCAAGTTCCTGGAGCAGCCGTGCATCCCGCCGTTGCCTCAGCCCTAGCCGAGGTTGCGGTAACGCATCGCGCGGCGCGCCTCCAGGTCATCCTGACGCTCACGCAAAGCCTGACGCTTATCGTACTCACGCTTACCGGTCGCCAAAGCAATCTCAACCTTCACACGACCATTCGAGAAGTACATCTTCAACGGAACCACCGTGTAACCGGTCTCCTTCAGCTTCTGCGCCAACTTATTAATCTCAGAACGATGCAGCAGCAGCTTACGGCGACGACGAGCCGCATGGTTCGTCCACGTACCGTAACCATACTCCGCAATATGAATACCCTCGAGCCACAACTCGTTATCGGTCACCTGGCAGAAACCATCCACAATGGACGCCCCACCATCACGCAGAGACTTCACCTCAGTACCCAGCAGAACAATACCCGCCTCATAGGTATCCACAATGTTGTAGTTGTGGCGAGCCTTCTTATTCTGGGCAATAATCGCGTTATTCGGATCCTTCTTCGCGTCTTTCTTCTTTTTCTGAGCCATCACTCAATCCTTATACGTCTTAGCTCTCTTCAGCCGCGCGCCCCGAAGCACGCCAGCGAATACCAGCATCAATAAAGGCGTTCAAACCGCCATCCAAAACATTAGAGGTATTACCCTCCTCATAGCCAGTACGCAGATCCTTCACCATCTGGTACGGATGCAGAACATAGGAGCGCATCTGATCGCCCCAGCTTGCCTTAATATCACCGGCAAGCTCCTTCTTCTTCGCGTCCTCCTGCTCCTTACGCAACAGCAACAGGCGAGACTGCAGCACACGCAAAGCCGCCGCACGGTTCTGCAACTGCGACTTCTCATTCTGCATCGACACCACAATACCGGTCGGCAAGTGAGTCATACGCACCGCCGAATCCGTCGTATTCACCGACTGACCACCCGGGCCCGAGGAGCGGAACACATCCACCTTAATCTCAGACTCGGGAATCTCAATAGCATCCGTCTGCTCAATCAGAGGAATTACCTCAACCGCCGCGAACGAGGTCTGGCGGCGGCCCTGATTATCGAACGGCGAAATACGCACCAGGCGGTGAGTACCCGCCTCCACCGACAGGCGACCAAAAGCGTACGGCGCGTTCACCTCGAAGGTCACCGACTTCAGGCCCGCTTCCTCAGCGTAGGAGGTGTCCAGAACCTTCGTCGGGTAGCCGTTCTTCTCCGCCCAACGCAGGTACATGCGCAGCAGCATCTCCGCGAAATCAGCAGCATCCACGCCGCCGGCGCCCGAACGGATCGTCACCACAGCCTCACGCTGATCGTACTCACCCGAGAGCAGCACCAGCACCTCAAGCTCTTCCAGCTTGGCGCGGATCTCACCGCACTCACGCTCAGCATCAGCGAGTAGCTCGGCGGCAGTCTCCGCATCCTCCGCTTCGGCAAGCTCCACCATCACCTCAACATCATCAATGCGAGAAGACAGCGAACGCAGACGATTCAGCTCCGACTGCTTATACGACAGTGCGCTCGTCACCTTCTGCGCATTCTCCACGTCATCCCACAAATCGGGTGCGGCAGCCTGCGCAGACAGGTCTTCAATGGCGCGCTCAATCCCCTCAATATCGCTCACAGCAGCAATAGAGGTGAAAATCGCGCGAAGCTCTTTAATCTCAGCAGAAAAGTCGAAGGATGCCATAGCTTTTAACACTATCGCGAAACTGCCAGAAAGTCCCGCCGTTACAGCCCGCAACAGCCCACAGCGCAGAAGGATAAGGCAGGCAGAGGGCAGAAGCCACGCAATGAAGACCTAAAAAGGGCATAAAACGAGGGCGCATCCGCTAGCCGTTACACTACCTTGCGGATGCACCCTCGCAGTCTAAGGGGGCTCACAACACACCAATAAGCGAGTGCGCCGATATGCCCGTGCTGATAAGCCCGTGCGCCGATAAGCCCGTGCACCGTTGATGGACGCACTAATCGGTGGACGGGCCCTGGCTCGTCTTCAAACGCGACGAACCATGAGCGGTTACCTCAATACCATCAGGCACCAGAATCGACAGCAGCGGCGGACGAATACGAGCCGACAGGTACACGTGCACACTGTGATCAGAATCCACGGACACGTTCTCCAGACGCAACGCCTGAAAATCCTGCCCCGGCTGAACCTCAGCCAGGTACGCGCTCGCATACTCCCACGCCGCCGAACCACTCGCTTCATCAGGAGTGCGCATCGTGCGGGTAATCGAGTTCGCCTGAGCGTCCGCCACATCCTGCAGATGCTGAGTTTGCAGATACGCGCCCGTAATCGCCACTGTCACCGAACCGATGAGCAGAAGCAACGCCAGCATGCCCACAATCAGCGGGGCAATGCTGCCCTCTTCCGGGTCTGAGGCGACCGGGTCAGCGGCGAGGCGGTCTGAGGCGATCGGGTCAGCGGCGAGCGCCCGGCTCTGCGCACGGGCACGAACCTGTAGACGGGCACGACGGCATGCGTTAGCGTAGCGCTCCCGCACCGAGGAAAGCAGGCGAGCCGGCGATAACAGGTGAGCGGGCGAACCATTAGGAATCAGCATGACCAGACCCCCAACTCGTCGCATGAGAACTCACCGGAATCACGCCGCCACCCATAAACGAAGGCAGAAGCGGCAGACGCGCCTGAACCGTCACCGTGGCGTACGCCTTCGTACCCGAGACGCACTCCCCCGACGCACAGCTCAACGACACGCTCACATCGGAAGGCTCAACCCCGTAATCAGCGGCAGCATGCGCCGCCAGACGCTGAGCCAAATCCGGGCCCACCGACGAGTCCTGCGGCTGCTCCTGCACATACAGCACCACCTGGGCGCTCGCCGCATGAGCCGCCATCACCGAAGACTGCAAGCTAAAAATCGTCAGAATACCGTAGAGTACCGGGATGAGCAGAGTAATACCCAAGCCCAGGAACTCCACAATGGCGCTACCCTCTTCAGAGTCGTGTTGCTCAGAAAGAGGCCGACCAGAGCGGCTCTTCAGGCGTTCCTTCACACGCCGCCGAAGCGAAAAGCCACTAATCACCGGAACGATGCTCCGCATAAATCGCATGCCCCTTCACCTCAATAGAATCCGGAAAACCCCACGGGCCCAGCACCGGCAAAGGAGACTTCACCGTCACCTCCAAAGTGCGCACACCCGTAGAATCACTACTCTGACGGTACGAAATATTCTCAGCATATGAAGACGGAAGAACCCCCTCAATCATCTGACGGGTACGCTCCATGCCCTCCTGCGGAGTGCGGTCACGCATCGTACCGTAACGTGCCCCAGCCGCCGCCGCATCCACCAACATGGTTCGTGTATACAGGGCGAAAGAAACCTGCAGAATCGCCATGGTCAGCAACACCAACAGCGCACCGACCATGACGAATTCCGCGCTGGCGTCACCGCGCTCGCTCTCCTCCACAGAATGTTCCGCAGAGGATAGCTCAGCGGCAGTCAGCTCAGAAGCGATGCGGGGCTTACGCATTACTGGTGAACCAGAGCAATCGCGTCGTTGAACATCTTGGTCAGAGCAGGCTGAGCAATCGCCAAGATAGCGGCAACCAGCACGGCGCTCATCATGGTGATCATGACCCAGCCGGGCACGTCGCCGCGCTCGGGGTCATCCTGCTTGTTCTTCAGGCGCAGAGCCAGCAAAGATGCGATAGCCAGGGCGATCAGCACGGTGAGGGTGGTGCGGAAACGACGGAACATAATTTTCTCCTTCTATCAAAGGGGGTAGTGTGTGGTTGGTGCGGCGCGCCAGGCAATCAGCCCAGCCCACCGCGGTGCAGCCGGTACAGTGTGTACCCGCCGCAAAATCTAAAAGTTCAAACGCATGAGCGACAGGCCCGGGAAGACCGCAAAAATTACAGTCAGCGGCAGGATGAAAAACACCACCGGGGCGAGCATCGCAATCTCCTTCTTACCGGCTGTTTCCATCAGCTCACGCTTAGCGTTATCGCGCACATCCTGAGCCTGCGCACGCAACACATCAGCCAGAGGGGTACCGCGCTCAATCGCAACAGCAATACCCTCAACGAAGCGGCTCAACGCCGGAACGCGAGTACGCTCCGCAAACTCCTGCAACGCGCTCAGCAGCGAAATACCGGTGCGGGTCTGCGCCAAAATCTCAGAAAACTCACGAGCCAACTCGCCGCGAGAGGTCAAACAGATACGTTCCAAAGCCGCCAGCGCCGACTCGCCCGCCGTCACCGACAGAGCCATCATCTCCGCCAGCGCCGGGAACTCAGCAACCAGCTGCTTCTCACGCTTAGTCACCGCCTCACCCAGCCACCAGTCACGCGCCAGAAAGCCGCTCAAACCACTCACCAGCACCAGCACAAGAGCCACCAGGATAGAGAAACGCTCCTGCACCACGCCAATGACGGTCAAGGCACTCATGACGGTCACACCGGCAAGAGCCCACAGCAGCTGCTCGGCACGAAACGCGCTCACACTCTGCGAAGAGCCAGCACGACGCAGACGCTCCTGCACCGAACTATCACTCAACGACGAGCCGCTCAACGACGAAGACAGCGAACGCAGAAGCGGTGCGCAGAACGCCGAAATCGCCTCCAGCAGGCTCGGCTCATGGCGCTCCTGCTCCTTCAACAGCGACTCACGCAGAGTCTCACCGCGCAGCTGCGACGCCACACGATCAGAAAACGAAATACTGCGAGTATTCAGCACCGACGAAAGAATCAGACCCACGCCGGTCGCCAACAGTAGACCAAAAATCAGAGGCAGGTTCACCCGAAAACCCTCCGTTCACGCGGCAACTCACCAATACGCAGCATCAGACGGTACGCCGCCAAAGAAATAGCGGCACCGGCAATCATCAGCATCGCACCGGCAAACGAGTTATAAACCATGCGCGCGGCAGGCTGAGTCGCCATCAGACACAGCACAAACCAGGGCGCCACGCAGGAAAGGCGAGCCGCATTCACAGTCCACGACTGGCGAGCCAGAAGCTCCGAACGGGTACGCGCATTCTCACGCAGAAAATCACTCAGCGTGCCCAGCAGCTTACCCAGGTCCGAACCGCCCACCTCGCGAGCAATCTTCAACGCCTCAATAATGGTGTCCGCCACCGGGTCAGAGAGGTACTCCTTCAAACGGTTCAGCGACGGCACAAACTCACCCGACGCACGGTAATCACGCGAGAAATGGGCGAAGGCATCACGCAACTCTTCCGGGCCGCGGTACGAGAGCTGAATCAGCGCCTCCGGCAGCGACAAACCCGCACGAATCGCCGAACGCAGGTGGTCCACCGCATCCGGCCACAACTGCCAAATACGGGCATCCGCCGCGCGAGCACGATGATTCACAATCACGCGAGGTGCCGCAAAACCACCAATCAGGCCCAGCAAGCCAAGCGGCAAAAGCTGAGTGACCATCAACAGCAGAACCGACGCGCTCACGCCGCTGGCAACGCTCACCCACATGAACGTGCGAGGAGTCAGCGAATGCATACCCGCCTTACGCAGCGCCACAACCAGCGCCGGGTCGTTACTCGGCTTCGGCGGCTTGCCGTTATCCGGAAAGCAGGAAAGGTAAATCAGGCAGACGCCCAACCCCAAAATCAGGCTCAGAAACAGAGGCATCACTGACCCGCTTTCGCGAGGGCCAGCACCTGCTCAGGACGGTGACCGGCACGAATCCAACGGTCCGGGTTCGGCAGCTCCAACGCCACGCACACCATCTGACCGTCACGGCGCACAAACAGCGGGGACATCTCAATCACTCCGTCCTCAACGCGGCCACCCAGCATGCTGATCTCTTCGACCTGACGCTGACCGCGCGAATCGCGGCCGCAATGCACCACAATGTCAAAGCAGGACGCCACGGTCGGCACCACGAACGCCGAGGAAATATTCTCGCCCGCCAGCAGCGGCAGGGTACAAATCTTGGTCACCGCGTCACGCGCCGAGTTCGCGTGAATCGTGCACATACCCGGCAGACCCGCGTTGAGCGCAATGAGCATGTCCAGGGATTCCGCCTCACGCACCTCACCAATGAGGATGCGGTCCGGGCGCATACGCAGAGCTTCCTTGACCAGGCGGCGCAGCTCAATCGCGCCGGTGCCCTCAAGGTTCGGCTGGCGGCACTGCAGGCCCACCACATCGCGTAGCGGAACCGCGAGCTCAAAGATTTCTTCGCACGTAATCACGCGCTCACGCGGCGGAATAGATGCCGACAGGCAGTTCAGCATCGTGGTCTTACCCGCCTGGGTCGCACCCGAAACGAGGATGTTCATGCCGCTCTCCACCGCCGCGTGCAGCAGGGACGCCGCGCCGGCACTCAGCGAGTTCATGCGCACCAGGTCGGGCAGGCGGCGGGCACGCACCACGAACTTACGGATATTGATGCTCGTGTGCCTGCGAGTAATATCCGGAATCACCGCGTGCAATCGGGAGCCATCCGGCAGGGACGCATCAACAAACGGGGAAGAAAGGTCCACGCGGCGCCCCGAAGGCTTGAGCATGCGCTCCAGCAGGCTATTGATTGCCTCGGCGCTCAGGTGCAGACCGGTCAATTCACTTTCGCCGTTGCGGGCGATAAAGATTTCATCGGGAGAGTTAATCCAGATTTCTTCAACGCTCTCATCATCGAGAAACGGCTGAATCACACCAAAGCCGCAGATTTCATCGTGCAGACGCTGAATCACGGATTCGCGGTCACCCAAATCCGGCAGGGAAATGCGGGCGCGCCGCTGCTCATAATCGGTCAGGTGCTCGTCAATGAGCCCGCGCACCGCATGCTGGTCCTCGTGCGGGTCCAGGCTGCGGTGGCGCATTGCCTCACGGATATTCTCCTCGAGCAGACTTAGATGCTCCGCCCGGGTATCCAGTACGGTGTTCTCCATTGAAATGATCCGATGCTGTGTGTGGTGTGGTTGTGTGGAATACGGTGAAGCATTGATACATCAATGCCACCATCACCCTACCCTCAGCACATCAAATTTATCAAAATGTAATAAAACGCCAATTAATATTTACGAGTATAGTATTTGAGTATTTTTGATGCATAGAATTGCACATATCGTTACCCAACGTGCACCAAAATCCAAAACACCTAGTCAGCTGTGACTCGCAGAACAGTTGCAGGTACGCCCCTCGAACCGCTCACCGTTGACCACCGCTATATTACACTCGGTGCACACGTAACATTTCGTCTTAAAAGCCGCAGCCCCCCTAGTAAACCGCAAGAACCCTACCCAGCAGCAGCGCCTTCCCGTGCGCAACTTTCGGGCGCTCCTTCCCAGGCACAGCAAAGGGGCGTGCACTCCCCCATCGGGAATACACGCCCCATCACAAGCGATACATCTAGCGGTTAGTCGCCGCCACGAATCACCTTCACGGCTTCCTTAATCGGACCGTCAAAACGCAGGTTACCGTGCTCCAGCACCACGCCGCGGTCACAAATCTTAGACACCAAATCCAGGTCATGGCTCACAACGGCAAGAGTCTTACCGGCAGAGCACAGCTCCTGAATCTTCGCAATACACTTCTTCTGGAACGGCTCATCGCCCACCGCAAGAATCTCATCCACCAGGAAGATATCCGGGTTCGTATGAACCGCAACCGAAAACGCCAGACGCAGGTACATACCCGAAGAGTAGAACTTCACCTCGGTATCGATAAAGTCGTGAATCTCAGCGAAATCCACAATCGAATCGAAGGAAGCCTCAATCTCATCCTTGGTCATACCCAAAATCGCGCCGTTGAGGTACACATTATCGCGACCAGTCAGATCCGGGTGGAAACCAGCGCCCACCTCAATCAGACCCGCAATATTGCCGCGCGTGAGAACCTCACCCTCATCGGCGCGCATCACACCAGAAATCATCTTCAGCAGCGTGGACTTACCCGAGCCGTTCAGACCCAGAAGAGCCACACGCTCACCCTGACGAATATCCAGGCTCACGCCGTTGAGCGCATTGAACTTCTCCGAAAGATCACCCTTGCGGCCCTTAATCAGCCACACAAAAGCTTCCTTCATCGAACGGGTGTGGCGCAGAACGAAGCGCTTCACCAAATTCTCCACGTGAATCACCACGGGAGCGTCCGGGCTCACCGGCGGGAACTCAAGCTTCTTAATATCCACAGAATCAGAGCTCCTGGGCGAAGTTGCCCTCAAACTTACGGAAGAGCAAATCACCAATCAAAACGGTCAGCAGAGAAATACCAATGGCAATCGGAGTCCAGAAGCTGAAGAGATGCGGAACCACCTGCGAAGCAGGAAGCGCCAAATCCTCAGGACGGAGCGTCGGATGCCAGAAGCCATAGTGGAACAGCTCCACCGCAACGGTCAGCGGGTTAATCATGAACACGTTGAACACCCACGGGTACAGGGTGTCACGCACCATGGTCCAGGAGTACAGCACCGGCGAGAACCAAGTAGCCACCATCAGCAGCATGTCCACGATGTTCTCCGAATCTCGGAAGAACACGTTAGCCACACCGAAAATCAGACCCAGACCATAGGACAGCAGCATCACGATGAGCATGCCCGCCAGAATCGACTCAAAAGCCAACAAGGACGGATGCCAGCCCACCGCAAAGCATGCCAGGAGCATGACCACAATCTGCGGCACAAAATGCACCAGAGCCACCCACACCGTAGACAGCGAAAACAGCTCACGCGGCAGGTAAATCTTGCGAATCAGAGCACTGTTAACCACCATGGCGCGAGCACCATTGCCGAACCCCTCCGAGAAGAAGTTAATAGCAATCATGCCCGAGAAAAGATACACAGCGTAGTTGTGCATACCGCGTTCCAGGCCAAGGAAAAGACCCATGGCAATGTAGAACACCAGGAACTGCACACCCGGCTTAATGTAGGACCACAGAATACCCAGCACCGAGCCGCGGTAGCGGACCTGGATTTCCTTATCGACCAGAAGTCGAAGCAGGTAGCGATTCTTCATCGCATCCAGGATGCCGCGGCCGCGACCGGGCGCCTTCAGGGGAACAGACTTCAAATCGCTCATCGGGTCAGCTCAGAATCCGTATGCTCAGCAAAGGTCTTAGCCCACGCATCGTAGGACGCAACCTCTGCAGCCTTCGAACGGTACTGCTCACGCAGCTGCTCCCAGCCGGTCACCAGCTGGACGTGCAGCTTAGCTGCCTGAGCCAGCTTCGACTTCAACTGCTCGGGGTCGCGGCGGTACCAGAACAGGCCGGTACCCTCAGCGTTAGTCGCCAGAGCCGAATCGAACTTCGACAGGGTCCACCAGTTGGTCTCACCGTAGTTCAGCTGAATCTGCGGGTGAGCCTTCGCCTCTTCGCTCACCGGCTTGAACAGCTGACGAGCAACAGTCTTCGCGGTCCAGGAAGCAAGCTTCTTGTAACCGGGGGATGCGAAGGAACGGCGGCCACGGAACGGAGGCTTCTTCGTCTGGATAGCCGGGAAGTCATCCACGTTCGGCTTCACCTGAGACTCCGGGTATTCCTTAGCCATCGCACGAATCACCGGCAGACGCTGCGAGAGCGAGGGGTGCAGGTGATCGGGGCCGGAGAGCAGATCCTCCAACGCCATCAGGCGGCCGGCCTCAGTGTAGTACTGCATGGACAGGGTGTGCTTGACGTCCAAGAACAGGGACTCCAGCAGCACGCGGCCACCCTTATCGAAGGGCGAGTGCAGCAGCGCCGTAATGAGGCGGTTGCGCTCGTGGTAGTACGCCTGCCAGCCGACCGAGTCATCCTTATCGGTCCAGGACACGTGCCACACGCCCGCACCGGGGAAGGACACGGTAGCGAAGCCCGCGGCCTTAGCGCGCAGACCGTACTCAGCGTCATCCCACTTCAGGAACAGAGGCAGGGACAGACCGATTTCCTTGATGACGGCGGTCGGGATGAGGCACATCCACCAGCCGTTGTAGTCCACGTCCACGCGGCGGTGCAGCCACGGGGTGTTACGCAGATTGTGGTGGCCCAGGTTGTGACCCATAGCCATGTCTTCGTGCGGCTTAGCGTAGAAGTTACGCCACGGGTCAACAACCTCACCGAACGCGTGCAGGACCGAGCGGTCGAACATGTCGAACATGTGCGCACCCACGATGGTGGGTTCCTTGCAGTAGTTCGCGAAGGTCACCATACGCAGAATCGACTCGGGCTCAACGATAACGTCATCATCGAGCAGCAGCACGTAATCGGAACCGTTGTTGACAGCCTCGAACATACCGCGCGAGAAGCCACCGGAACCACCCAGGTTGCCCTGGTTGATAATACGGAACTTACCGGAGAGGGGCTTAACGACCTCTTCGAAGTCCTCGTGGTCCTGCACCTTCTGGGTGCCCTGGTCCACAATCAGGAACTCGTGCACGGCATCGAAAATCTCGGGGCTCTCACCCAGAGCACGAATGTTGTTAATGCAGTACTCCACCTTGTTCATGGTGGTAATCTGCACAGTCGCCTGACCGGCCTTCACGTCTGCGCGGGGCTCAATATCGCCCAGCCAGTTCGCCTCAACCAGCTCAAGGTCGCCGGTGCCAGCCAGGTCGAACCAGTACCAGCCGCCGTCACCGAACGGTGCCAGGGGCAGGGTGAAGGTGTTGGTCTCCTCGCCGGAGAGCAGCTTCGCATCCACGCGCTGAATCACGCCACGGCCGTTGGACTTGTACACAATGACCATGCCCTCGCCGCGAGTCTGAACGCTCAGCACAACCTTCTGCAGGTCAGTCCAGCGGCGCCAGTACGAGGCGGGGAACGCGTTGAAGTACGTACCGAAAGACAGGCTCTGGCCCGCGTTCACGGTGATGGAGCGGCGGCTGTTCAGGCTGTTCGCGGCATCACGGTTCGCGCTAGCGTTCGACACAGACTGACCGGAGGTGTTCATCGCCTCCGCAATGGAGGTGGAAGCATCGCCGTCAATACGGGTCGGCAGCTGAACGCCGGTTGCGACACTCGCGTCCACGTACAGGGGCACGACGTCAGTCTCAACCGCGCTCGGGAAAATAACCCGCTGCAGGTTCTTCAAAGTCTTATCAGCCATGGTTATGCGTCAACACCACCGGACTCGAGCTTCGCACCGTTAGCGAAGTGCGGGCGGATCTTGTTGTCGAACATGGACAGTGCAGCGCCGATAGCCATGTGCATATCCAGGTACTTGTAGGTACCCAGGCGGCCACCGAACAGCACGTTGTTCTCGCCCTTAGCCAGGTCGCGGTACGCCAGCAGCTTCTCACGGTCCACGGAGGTGTTGACCGGGTAGTACGGCTCGTCACCCTTGTTCGCGAAGCGAGAGTACTCGCGCATGATGACGGTTGCGTCCTTGGTGTAGTCACGCTCGGGGTGGAAGTGACGGAACTCGTGGATGCGAGTGAAGGGAACATCAGCATCGGGGTAGTTCATCACGGAGCAACCCTGGAAGTCCTCAATCGGCAGGACTTCTTCTTCCAGGTCGATGGTACGCCAGGACAGGTCGCCCTCAGCGTAGTCGAAGTAGCGGTCAACCGGGCCGGTGTAGACCACGGGAATCTGACCCAGGACGTTCTCGCGAGAGTACTGGTGACCGGGCTCGAAGAAGTCAGTGTTCAGGTGCACCTCAATGTTCGGGTGCGCCGCCATACGCTCCAGCCATGCTGCGTAGCCGTCAACGGGCAGACCCTCGTACTTGTCGTTGAAGTAGCGGTTGTCGTAGTTGTAGCGAACCGGCAGGCGGGAAATGATGGATGCGGGCAGCTCTTCCGGCGGGGTCTGCCACTGCTTAGCGGTGTAGTGCTTGATGAACGCCTCGTACAGGGGGCGACCAATCAGGGAGATACCCTTATCGTTCAGGTTCTGCGGGTCGGTGCCAGCCAGCTCGCCAGCCTGCTCAGCGATAAGCGCCTTTGCCTCTGCGGGAGAGTAAGCTGCGTTGAAGAACTGGTTGATGGTACCCAGGTTAATCGGCATGGGGTAGACGATGCCGTTGTGGCGGGTGTACACGCGGTGCACATAGTTGGTGAACTCGGTGAAACGGTTCACGTACTCCCAGACACGCTCGTTGGAGGTGTGGAACAGGTGCGCACCGTAGCGGTGCACCTCAATACCGGTCTGCTTCTCCTTCTCGCTGTATGCGTTACCACCGATGTGGGAACGGCGGTCCAGCAGGGCAACCTTCAGGCCCAGCTCAGTGGCAGCCTGTTCTGCGATGGTCAGACCAAAGAGGCCCGAACCGACTACTACGAGGTCAGCGGTCAATGTTTTCTCCTGTATTATCACGGCGCACCGCCGCTTCTGCGAGGGCGGTATTCACCTACCAGATTGGACACATCCGAGTGTTCTCAGTCGCGCCGCAATCCGCACGGGTGGAGGCAAAAAGCGTCACCCGTGATGGATATAGTCATAATCTAAGATACCCGTTTATCATGCGTCACGCATACTTATGACGTGCTTTTAGGGGCTTTTGGACTATTGTTCGCGCACTCTTTCTCCGAGTGAATATTCTTCGCGAACCCCGAGGTCACGCCGGTCTGAGACAGTTCTTTCTTCTGCGTATTTTTACGGTCTACTCATGGTGAAGGAATTTTATTTACGGGTAAATATTCACCCTGCCCTAGTTGCGGCGGTAATTAGCCGCCACCTAGAACTGTAGGCGCAAGGGGTGGTTCGAGGGGGCGTTTCATGACTCTCACACGCTACAAAGAAGTACCCCCATCAGCACTTTTGGGGATGCACACCGGTGTATGCGAGAGGTGATTGAGGTGGTTTATCCACAATTTTTCGAAAAACAGGGCGAAAAATTCAAAAAATACGAACACTTTAGTTTATATACAGACAATTTATTGAGCCTTAATGCTTTTTAATGTTTTCTGAGGGTATGACTCTCTTCTTTCTCGACCACCACAACACCACCCTCCCCTACCCCCGCGTACTCCGACTCGACGGCGAGGCGGCACCCACCGGAATACAGCTGCGCCCCGGTAGCGCACACCGGCAGGCTCTAGAGCAGGCGCTCAACCACGCCCTGCAACACTCTGCCGCCGGCGCGCACGCTCAGGCACAGGAGACTACGTTCCAGCTACGCCCAGCGCACGATAAGGATCCCGCCGGAGCCTCGATTGCGCCAAACAGCCACATTCCGAACGAATCTCAAACTCCGGGCGCGCCCGCCGTCAGCCTCCTGCACATTCTGCGCGGACCCGACGCGGGCGCAACCTTCCCCATTATCCGCGGTCGCACCAGCCTCGGCAGGGCGGCACTACCTGCCCGTGGAGGAGAACAGCCGCACCACATTCACCTGCAAGACCCCTTCCTCAAGCCGGTGCACGGCAACTTCTACGCCGATAGCTCCGGCATCCGTTGGATCGAGAAACGCCCCTCCGCAAGCGAGGGTAGCGAGAAGGTGCAGAGCAGTATGAAAGCACAGGGCGGCAAGAAGGTGCAGGGCGGCAAGAAGGTGCAGAGCGCCGAGCCGCGCATCCTGCGCTGGGACGAGCCTTTCCGCCTCGGCTCCTCACTCTGCATGCTCACCTCACCCAGCGCCGACCGCGAACACACCGCCAAGAAGGCGAGCGCCACCGCTTCCACCGGTTCCTCCCTGGCTTCTTCCCCCGACTCTTCCAGTGGCGAGCCCGCGCAGACGCTCGCTCCCCTGGGCGATGCTGGCGATCCCTTTGAGCCGGTGGTGGTGAACCCTCCCGCGCCGCGTAAGCTCAAGCAGATTCTGTTGAGCGTGTGCCTGCCGATTGTGGTGGGCTTGATTATTGCGCTGGTGACCGGTATGTGGTTCCTTCTGCTAATGTCTGCGGCGTCTTCACTGCTGATGCTTCTGCATTTCTTTGGCGGTCGGGCAGAGAACCGTGCCGCATCGCAGCAAACTCATCAGGCGGCACTGCAAGAGAAGGAACGTGCCCTCGCCCTGCCGACCGCGGGCGACCTGGCGATTTCGGGTCCCTCCACTCTGCATGATGCCGCCTACCCGGCTATTGTGCTCGGGTGCGGTCCCCGCCAGCCCTACCTGCGCGGCCGCAACCTCCCCCTGAGCGCTCTGGATAAGCAGGATGCGCCCCACTATCTGCCGCTACCCACCCCGACTCTCGGTCACTACCTGCAGCTGGAGGAGGCGCATCTGCGCGCCTACCTGGTGCAGCTGGTGGCGGGTTATCCGGGTTCGGTGCATGTTCTGCTGGCTGACGCTGATAGAGCTGATCAGCTGCGGACCAATAGTCTCTTGCAGACTCTGGCTGTGGTGCCGGGGGTGAGCGTGCATTGTCTGCCGGGTGTGCAGCAGGAGAAGTATCTGCAGGCCCTGCAGAGCAGCTTGCAGTCGGAGCTTTCGGTTCCGCCGCTGATTCTCATGCCCCTGCAGGCGAGCCCTGTCTACGCTCCCCTGCTGACCGCACTAACCTCCGGTGCTATCGCTGAGGGTTCGCAATCCCGCGCGCTCTCCTCCCCGCGTGAGCAGAAGATGAACGCCCCTGCGCTCTGCGTGCTGGGCAGTGCTGAGGGTGATAATTCCGCACATGCACCCGGTGCGCTTTTTGGTGCCGCCTGGGTTGAGTGCGCGAGTGAGGGTAGCCACCGTCAAAGCATCCGTTACCGCGCGCAGGGCTATGCGATGCCTCCGGTGCAGCCCACCGAGGGTGTCTACCAGGTGCATCCTCTGGCGTGTGAGGGTCTGTGCCAGCACGCCGATGGGCTCAGCCTCGAGGCGTTCTGTGCCGCTCTTGAGAACCTGTACCGCGCCGGGTGCGAGCAGGAGCAGGGCGCGCTCAGTGAGGGGCAGGTGCACCAGTCGGCGCATCTGTTCTCATCTCTTCAGCAGCAGAACCGCGCCGATGACATGGCGGTGGAGTCTGTTCTGCAGCGCTGGTCCGCTCAGCGTTACGCCTCCGATATTCGCTGCTACCTGGGTGTTTCTTCGGGCGGTTCGCTGAATATTGGTTTATCTGAGCACGGTCCGCACTGGTTGCTCGGTGGCACGACCGGTGCTGGCAAATCGCAGCTGCTGCGTTCGCTGGTACTCAGCGCTGCGCTACGTTACCCGCCCGAGCGTCTGGGCCTGATTCTGGTGGATTTCAAGGGCTCTGCTGGTTTGGGTCCTCTGGCTCAGCTGCCGCATGCACTCAGCGTGTTGAGTAATTTTGATGTGTCGGCGGTGGAGCGTGCGCTCGAATTTTTGCGCGCCGATATTCACCGCCGCGAGGTGGATCTGCAGGCGCTCGGTGTGAACTCCTACCGCGACTACTTGGCGTCCTGCCAGGCTGCGGGCACGATTCCGCGCTACCCCGAGCTGCTGATTGTGGTGGATGAGTTCCGCATGCTCATCGATTCCATGCCGGATGCTATGGCTGAGCTGATGCGCATTGCCACGATTGGTCGCTCGCTGGGTCTGCATCTGGTGTTGGCGACTCAGCGTCCGCAGGGTGCTATTTCGCAGGATATTCGCGCCAATATTGCCGCGAGCATTTGCCTGCGCGTGGCGAGCGCTCAGGATTCCTATAACCTGCTGGAGCATGAGTCTGCGGCGTATATTTCGGCGGCGCATCCGGGTGCCGGGTATGTGCGCCTGCCGGATGGTCGTTCCCTGCCGTTCCGCGCCCCGCTGGTGGATGCGGTCCCCTCGAGCAGCGATGCCCGTCCGGTGCAGGTGTTGGGTCTTGAGGAGGGCGGCTGGCGTGAGCTGTCTGCCGCTTCTGCCGTTCAGAAGGGCGGCGGTAATGAGGATGAGCTGCTGATTCGTTCGGCGCAGCAGATTCGTGCGCTCTATGAACGCGAGTACGCGCCGAGGAGTCTTCAGAAGAATGCAGCGGTTCAGGATGAGTACTGCCCGATTCCACCGGAGCTTCCCGAGAACACCCCGCTGCCCGTGGTGGAGGCGCCGGTTAGCAAACCGGTAGCGTACGGCACTGACCCGGCGGCTACCCCGCAGGAGCCTGCAGACTCTGGCGTTGCCTCCGAAGGGTATCTATTGGGTGAGCTGGAGATTGCCCGCTACGGTGTGCGCCGCCCGATCAGCTGGTCGGGTCAGCAGGCGCTGGCATTGCTGGCGCAGAGCGCCGAACGAGCCCCGATGCTTTACGGGCTTTTAGCTCAGGCATTCGCCGCCCGCACGCCGGTTGTTCTGCTGACCTCTGACGGTGCGCTCTACCGCGACCTGGAACCCTACGCCGGTGCCTTTGAGTCGCTCGTGGGTGCACAGGAGCTTTCGCATCTGCGTTTCTGTCTGGAGGAACTGCGCACCCCGAATCTGTGGGGCCCCGAGGCTTCCGCCCGCCCGCTCATTGTCGTGGACGGCCTGGACAGCTGGCTGGAGGTGCTGGTCCGCCAACCCGATACGGAGAACCTGCTCTACGATCTGCTCTCACAGGGGTGCCGTCGCGGCTATTCGGTGGTGTTCACCTCCGCCTTGAACCCGCGCGGTCGTTTCGCTGCTGCGGCACATTCCACGCTGTTGAGCCGCCGCTTCTTGGAGGCCGATCTGATGCGTTCGACGAGCAAGGACTACCCGACCCCGGCGCAGAGCCACTACTGCGTGGAGGGTGCCATCAATGAGGAGTTAATCGGGGATCAGCCGCTGAGCGCTTCGATTCTTTCGCCCTGCGTTGCGGGTTTCCAGGAGCTGGTTCAGGTTCTGCGACGCAACGCGGCGAGCGCTTCGAGCGGGTCAAACACTCGCCCCGGCACTCTTCTGCGGCAGTTCCCCGAGTACTATCGCATGCCCTCGACCGAGTACGTGACCGCCGCCCACGCCGCATGCAATCCGCAGGGCGCTAAGCTGTTGGTCGCATTTGACCGCCGGCAGATGCCGGTGTGGTTGAGCGCCCCGGCTGGCGCGGTAGTTCCGGTGCAGGGTTCCCGGTCGGCGGGTAAAAGCACCCTGCTGAAAAGCATTGCTCGACTCAACCCGCAGCTGGATACCCTCGTCCTTGAGGGTTCTGGCGGCGCATCGGGTGATGGCGGCACGTCGGGTGAGCCGCCGAGCGTGGAGCGTACCCGCGCACTCCTGGACTCAGTGACAAACCCCGCGCGCACACTCGTGCTCATTGACGATCTGCAGTACCTGCAGCCCGCCGTTCAGCAGCTACTTCTGGAGCGTCGGGGCGAGTTCCGCGCCATGCTGGTCGCCTACACACCCTGGCCGAGGCGCGCCTCCTCACCCCTGCTGGCTGCGCTCATGGGATGCTCGCGTGCGCTTCTGCTCGCGCCCGCGTCCCTAGCGGATGCCGACATGTGCACGGTGACCGCGCTACCTCTGGATCGATTCACGCAGGGCGAGCAGCCCGCCGGTCGCATCGTGGTGGTCGATGGCGCCTCCGTGTGCGCGGCGCAGGTTCCCCTGGCACTGACCACGGCTGCACAGGCTATAACAGCTACGCAGAAGGTGCCGGTAGCGGTCTAAAGCTGAGCACTCTAGCGCCGAGCTATCTAGGGTTTAGCGGCGTTAGGGGTTTACGCTCTAGGGGTTTAACGGCGTCGGCGGCTGTACTTCTCCGCTTCTTCGCCCGACTCCTCAGTGACCGCCTCAATATAGCGGCGGCTACTGGGCATGAGCACGAAGACGAAGGCAACCGCCGCGCCAATAACACCCGCAATCGTGATGAGCTGGCCGATATTCAGGCCGTAAGCACTCACGTTCATGACGAGGGTGCTTGCGGTGACCCACAGGGTGCAGAGGGTAATCAGAATCATGGGCAGGCGCGAACCGAAGCGGCCGCGGTAAAAACGCAGCCCAAAGTAGGTCATGCCCGCTGCAATGAGCACCTGGAGTACGCCGCCCACAATCGCCTGGGCGGTAGACATACCGCTGACAATAAAGGGGTAGAGGATGCCGCGAATCAGAATGTATGCCGCAAAGACTTCGGTCAGAACAAATGCGTAAATGACGTTGAACGGACGTGACGTCACGGTGGGCTCCTCATGGGTAGTGGCGGGGCAGACCGGGGTGTATTCGGCCTGATGCGCTGGTGCGTTAGCGGGTGGGCGCTCCCCTGCCTCGGGTTCGCCTCGGGTTCACCGCCTCGTCGTCGGTGCGGTATTTCAGGGGTAGGTACCGCTTTATATTATGCCTGAGGCGCCGCTCACCCAGCCGCCCGCGCCTCGCCCATGAGACGGGGTGCAGACTATGCGTGTCAGGATGCGATTCTTCACCCCATCAATTAGACAAAGGTTTGCCTAAGTGATAGATGCCTCAGCGTAATACTGAAGTTTTTAGAGAAAAGTACTTGTCACATCCGCTCCAACATGCGAAAGTTGATAAGTCAATTTTCACCCTAACGCTGGGTGAGCATCCCGTCAGCGGATGTATTTGACACGCGCACAGGAAAATAGATGTGTCTTGCCACCGCGTGAGACCGTAAATCATGAAGGAGGTCCACCGTGGATTGGCGTAGTCGTGCAGCTTGTTTGGACAAGGATCCGGAGCTGTTCTTCCCCGTAGGAAACACCGGACCTGCCCTGTTGCAAATTGAAGAGGCTAAGACTGTCTGCCGCTCTTGCGAGGTTGTAGACGTCTGCCTGAAGTGGGCCATCGAGACCGGCCAGGACTCCGGCGTATGGGGTGGCACCAGTGAAGACGAGCGTCGTGCGATGAAGCGTCGCGCAGCTCGTGCCCGCCGTGCATCCTAACTTCCGGAGTATTCAATAGGGCATCAAAAGCGTGGTGCAGTGACTTTATGTCGCTGCACCACGCTTTTGCCATATACAGAACCTATCTAGACAGCAAACTGCCGCCACCCCGTACTCGGGGCGGCGGCAGTTCTACATGTCATACGAGAAGGGCTTAGACGAGCACCGCGGTAATCACCACGCGGGTGCCCTTCGGTTCATTAGCCTCCCAGCGAATCGAGCCGTTCAGCTCGCTCGCCACCAGGGTACGCACAATCTGCATGCCCAGGCCTTCCTTACCGGTCACCGGGCGGTAGGCGTTCGGGCCGGACTCTTCAATCTTCTTATCGCCCATGCCCTTACCGTCATCAGTAATCACGACGGTGAGGATGTTCTCACCCTCATCGTTGGTGCCGCGAATACCCTCGAGAGTCACGGTGCCGGTCTCGCCGTCCAGGCCGTGCTCCACAGCGTTCGCGACAACCTCGTTGATAACCAGTGCCAGAGGGG
The DNA here is from genome assembly GCF_001812975.1 of Rothia sp. HMSC073B08. Classification (NCBI taxonomy): domain Bacteria; kingdom Bacillati; phylum Actinomycetota; class Actinomycetes; order Micrococcales; family Micrococcaceae; genus Rothia; species Rothia sp. HMSC073B08. The sequence continues at coordinate 124,942 of NZ_KV811050.1, forward strand.
TAGCGAACTGGCTCGGCAAAGACCCAAAGGAGCCAATCAGCTTGGTAGACACGTGCTGACCGGGGGAAGCAAGCTCAGCGGCAAGGTGGAACTGACGCTCAATCAGCTCATCAAAGTCGACGTTCTGAGTCAGGCCCTGCGAAAGCGCCTCGTGCACGGTAGCAATCGTTGCCACGCGGCGCATCGCCTGCTCCAGGCCCTGACGTGCCTCATCAGTGGTCATACGGCGCGACTGCAGGCGTAGCAGAGCGGACACGGTCTGCAGGTTGTTCTTCACGCGGTGGTGAATTTCGCGGATGGTCGCGTCCTTGGTCATAAGTTCCAGTTCGCGGCGGCGCAACTCGGTCACGTCACGGCAAAGGATCACGGCGCCCTCACGCTCGATGTGAGCACGCCTCTGTGCCAGCAGCGGGATGGATCGCATGGTCACACGGGCACGAGCAATAACCAATTCGGTGCGCAGGTCGCTGCGTCCGGCAAGGACCAACTGCAGAGTTTCATCCGCCTGCTCACCGGCAGGAAGCATCGCACGGGTGACATCGGCAAGGTTTCGCTTTTCGAGGTAGCCGGTCATGCCCATGCGGTTGTACATGGAGTTCGCATTCGGGGAGGCAACCACCACGCGGCCGGCGGGGTCAAGCACAATAATGCCGTCGATCACGCGGGGGTTGCCCTGGGTGTTATTTCCCTGGGCGAGGGGGTCGGGCCACAGGCCGGAGTGCACCATGGAGAGCATGGTGTCAGCAGTATATTCGTAGACCTCGTCGCTGATGGAGGGGTAGCCACTGGGTGTGGCAATCTTGTGGCTGGTCAGCAACGCAATGGTGCGGTTGTTGCGCACGATAGGCACGAAGGTTACGTGTACGCGCGGGCGGGCACCAACGCCCTCACCGCTTCCTTCGTCGGTGTAGGTGCTGATGTTCTGGTCAATCCAGACGCGGTATGCTTCGTCGCGGATTCCGTCTTCCATGTCGTGGTCGATGATGTCGTGGTGGAAGAGGGTTCGGACATTGGAGGGGCGCACGTGCGCGAAGGCACGGAAAGTACTGGTTACGCTGGGACCGGATACGGCGTCCGGGGAGCTGCCGTCGGCAACAACGTAGTCGGTGGGGAACCATAGAACCAGGTCACTCTGGGCAATGTCAGAGATGACCTGCCATTCGCCCATGATGAGGTGAACGCGTTCAGTGTCGCCGGGACCGAAGTCGCAGGCGCTCATAATTCCTTCTGCAAAAGACATATGTTTGTGTGCTTCCCTAAGTTCGGGTGTGTTCAACCATTTTACGGTTTGTTCGCCGCAAATCCCATTCAAACGACAATACGTGGAATAGTTTACAGAGCATTTCTTGGAGCGCGCTTTTTAATCGCATATATGACGCAGCGCAATGAGATGCACCCCTCAGTTGTACAGTGAGGCATTCGCACTACTCCCCCGTTTCGACCCCCGTGTGAAGGCGCAAAAACCCGGCGTATCGGCGCTCCCATGTTCTGAGAGGAATACCGATAAGCCGGGCTTTTTAGCAAGCGCTAGTTATAGCTGACGGGCCTACGCGCCGGGGCGTACCGCGTACATACCCTCGAGCATCGCCTCCAGGGACTGCACGACCGCGTGGCGGGGTGCGACCTCCAGCAGCGCTTCACCGTTGCGGCGCAACCGGTCCATGACCTTACGCTCGTACGGGATCACGCCGGTGAGCGGAACCGACAGGTAGCGCGCCCAGTTATCGCTCATCTTAGCCTCGGGATTGAATCCGGCGGCTTCGCGGCGGCTACGATTGAGCCAGTACTGCACATCCGTTTCTGGGGCGAAAAGATCCGGGCGCGACTGCACCTCGCGGGCGAGGTTAATCAGGCGCGGCAGACCGATGACGTCCGCTTCGCCCAGCGCAATCACGCGATCGGCACAGGCGAGCGCGGTGAGGGTCGCGGCGTTACGGCGCGGTGCCGGGCCGTCAAAGGTCAGTTCCTCATCGACCTCAATGGGGGCGGCAACATCGCAGATGACCAGGTCGTAACGGTGTTTGAGCCATTCGAGCACCTCGGAGAAGGCGCGGGCACGCACCTCGGGCCAACGCGAGGAGGAGGTGATGCCGCTCAAGAAGTCGAAGGTGCCGTTTTTGAGGGGCACGCGCTCCATGATGGCACCCGCCTTTTTCTCGTCAAGCTGGGCACGGTCGGCGTCCGAGCAGAGAATTGCCAGGCCGGAGCCGGTATCCTCGAGCGCCATGAGCGCATCCAGGCTGGGCGCGTAGGTGTCTGCGTCGATGAGGCAGACCTGCTGACCCTGCTGCGCCGCGAGGGCGGCGAGGTTGAAGGCAATAGTGCTTCGACCGGGCGCACCGTGAGTGCCCCAAACGGTCACGATTTTGCCGAGGCGGTGGCCGGGCTGGTAGCGGGAGGGCGCGGCGGGGTCCTGGTTAATGTCCGGGTGTTGCGGCAGGGGGCCGTCGTTGCTCTCGTTCTGCACATGCAGGGCGTAGTCGCTGCCGGGTGCGAAAGAGTCGACGATGGCGGCGGCCTGGCTGAGCACGGATTCCTCGTTGCTGGGCACAACGGAGGAGGCTTCCGCCGGGTCATGCGCGCCGGATGCACTGGGTGCGCCGGGCGCGTTTCCAGCGGGCACCGCGGGGTCGATTCCGTAGCTTCCGTAGTCGGCACCGTAGGGTGCGCCAGCGTTTACGGCAGTACCCGCGGCGGGGTCGTAGCCGTAGCCGCCCGACCCATGGCCAGCAGCTCCGTTATCGTAACCGTAGCCGCCGTATCCACTGTCGTAGCCGTAGCCTGCATCGTAGCCGTAACCAGCGTCCTGACCGTAGGCGGCCTCCGGGTGGTGCACAACAGGCTGAACGGGCTGCTGAGCCGGCATCTGCGCGGGAATGCCGTAGCCTGCGGTGGGTCGGGCGAGCGCCGCATCCACAGCCTGTTCGAGCGAGCCCAGAATCTCTTCGAGAGCAGCTTCGGGGCGGATTCGGTGCGCCTGCGTGGGCAGCGGCAGGTTGTCCGGGGCGATAATCGCCAGGAGCACTTCAGAGGCGGCGAGCGTATCCACGGTGGAGGCGCTCATTTCGGCGGGCACATGGACGCAGAGCAGCACGCGGGCAATGCCGGTGTGCGCCATGCCGACGGCTTCGCTGAAGTCCTGCACGGTACGCGCCACGGAAACGCGGCCGCGCTGGGATTCGATGCGGGTCAGGAGCGAACCGTCATCGCCGTAGAGGATGACGGGGATGTTCACTGGCCCTCCCCGTAGGTGCCGGGGATGAGGCTGATCTTGGAGTCGCTGTTGCTTTCTTTCACGAGGTCGGTGAGGGCTTCTTCCTTGACCCACAGCTGCACGGTTGCTTTGCCGTTGGCGCCGAGCACGCCCTCGTCGACAGTGATGGCGACGATTTCTGCGTTGGTGACGATGGCGCGGGCACCGTTTTCGGCGCGGTTATCGCTCTTGGTGTCGGGGTTGCGCGGGCCGGAGGTCCACACGTCTACGCGCTCGCCTGCCTTGAGTGCGGAGGCGGCGGTGCGGTCAATGCTGACGGTGACGAGGCGGCGCCCCGGGGAGGTTTCAGTGCCTACCGATTCTTTGCTGATGAGGTTGCCGGCGGGGATGCGCTGAATCGCGATTTTGCCGTTCATCTGCGCGGCATCGGCGCGGGTGAAGTACTTGTCTTTGGCGGAGTCGATGTTCGCTTCGATTCGGGCTAGTTTGTCTTCGGTGATTTTTTCGCCGAGGCGGATTTCGCTTTTGGCGGTGTAGTACTCGGTTTTGCTGTTATTTGCCTGCACGTAGAGCTGCACGCCGGTGATGGAGGCGAGCACGAGTAGTACACCGAGAATGAATCGCCAGTCTTTGACGGTGGGCCTTTTGAGACGTTTGGCGTGGGGCTCGGTGAGGGTGGAACGCTTCGTCGCGTTCTGTCGTATGCGCATGATGTGGTTGTGCCTTTCGGTGCGGAAGCCGGCGGTGATTCCGGGTGTTGTTCAACTGACCGATGAGCGAGTGGTGTGTTTTCGATAGTGCTTTATTTGGTTCTGACACTAACCCTAACAGCATATTTCATTTAGTACTCTCTCTCAACAAGAGCCGTGTTTATGAAATATTTTTGAGTCTTGCCCCTTTTGAAGGGGTGATTAGATAACTTTTCAGCTCATATAAGGCTTTTTGCGAGCAAATTTCACGGTGATGGCATATACTGAAAGTACTCAATAGATGTTCTGTATGGACTCTATGTAAAAGGCTACTAACGGTAGCTAGGGGCCCAGGATTTCACTCACGGAAAGGATCCAATTCGATGACTGCACCTCGTTTCCTCACTCTGAGCGACGTCGCCGAGGAGCTGCAGGTTTCGCTTTCGCAGGTACGTGCTCTGGTGCGTAGCGGCGAACTTCCCGCCATTCAGATTGGTGGACGTAACCAGTGGCGTATTGAACGCTCTCGCTTTGAAGAGTACATTACCGAGCGCCACGAGCAGACTCTGGAGGCGATTGCTTCCGGCAAGCTCACTGCAAAGGCTAAGGTCGATTAGTAGTTCGACATGCACCTCGCGGGCGTAATGCTCGAGTGTTTTAGAAAGGTCCGCTCCTCTCGTTGAGATTTCAATGAAGAGGGGCGGACCTTTTTGTGTTTATTGTTGCTTCTATGCGGGTATTTATAATTGTCGAAGCATTTTTTGCGAGCGTACCCACGAATGGTAGCGCCCGCTATTTCCCCATGCTTTTAGCGTGAAATACGGGCGATGACTGCGCTAATACGAGCCAGCGGAATGGTGCGCACGCCGGCGCCGCGAGGTGCGCGGGAGTAGCCGGAGGCGCCCTGACCGTAACCAGCCTGCCCGTAGGCTCCCTGCGCGCCGTAGGTTCCCTGCGCACCGTAGGCTGCACGCGCGTACTGGTCGCGTTCGTAGATACGCGGGTACTGGCCGCCATTGAGCAGGCGCAGTTCGAGGAAGTCGGCGCCGACTCGCTCGATCACGCCGTCGTAGCTGACGGTGCCACCTTCGAGGGAGAGGCGGACGGGTTCGCGTGCCATGGCGAGGGAGCGGAGGGCGAGCTGAATTTTCATGCGGTAGCGTTCGGGGCGAATATCAGCGCGCCCGGGGGCGATGCCGCCTTCCCACCAGAGCATTCCGCGCAGGGGGATGATGATGTTCTCGCCGCGCGCTTCGATGCTGACCCATTCTTCGCCGACCATTTCGAGCTTGCCTTCGTAGGTTTGCATGTCGGTGGCGCAGATGCGAATGGGCCCGCCGACCTGCGCGAGGAGGCGGTCGTCGAGGGTGATGGTGGAGTACTGGACGCGGGCGACTTGGCGGGCATCCTGTTCCATATCCCAGGCGCGTTCGGAGGCGAGGCGCGCCTCAATGTCTCGTAGGAACTTTTCCATGCTCATGCTATGACCCTACCTGAGGATGGGGGTGGATACGAACCGGGGCATTTTCTGGTCAGATAATGATTCTCAAACCTGATTTTTGTGCCAAATTCCACCAAATTACATGTTTTTCATGCATTTTAATGCTTTTTGCTTCATTTTTAGCGTGACTTCCTGTATAAATGAAGCAACACCAAAACACATCAAACACACCATTTGGAGGTCATCGTGGACCATCTTTCCACGCCGGGTCAGGCGCCCGCAGCCTTCGCTTCGCATCCCCTTGCATCCGTTGCTCCTCTGGCATCCGGCGCTGACGCAGGTCACGAAACCAGCACCAAAGCTAGCTACCAGGATGCTCTGCTCTTTATCGCCCCTCCCCTACTTTCCGCCGCGGTCTTGGGTGCGTTGAGCGTGAATCTGCACCGCATCCCCTCGGCACACCCGCTGGCAGATGCTTCGTTGCTCTGCGCTGGCGCGGTAGCAATCCTCATTACCGCTTGGTGGTTCGTCAGCTTTATCTGCGCGCTCTTCTACGCTCGTTCCCTGCGAGTTTCGAGCCGCAACGCTGACCGCGCTGTGCTGCAGGTTCCGGCGATTTTCCGTCCGCGTTTTATGCGCCGCATCGTTCTGACGCTCGGCGGCACAGCGCTCGGAGTGGGGGCGGTTCTGGCTCCCGCGCAGGCTACGGTGGCTACGCCCAGCAACGCCGGGCTGAACGGCGCGGAGGGCATACCGCAGACAACCATTTCAGCAGTTATGGCAGCAGATTCATCGATTACCGCGGCGGCAGACGCCAGCTCAGATGCGGTTCTCTCCGATACCGCCCCGAATCAGTCCGCTACTCCCCTGACCCTTTCTGCTGAGGTTCCCAATATTCCCCTGGCTCCCGAGCCTTCGGAGGCGGCAGGCTCCCTGCAGGACCGTAGTCCCTTCTTTTCTCCTCCCCGCACCGAGGCGGGCACCTACTCCTACACGGTCCAGGCGGGCGATACGCTCTGGTCGATTGCCGCCGACCAGCTGGGCGAAGGCACCGACGCCTCCACCATTTACGACTACACCCTCGACATTTACGAGGCGAACAAGGACGCTCTGGGTCAGAACGCCGAGCTGCTCTACGAGGGGCAGGTTCTGCAGATTCCCGAACAGCCCGTTCACTAACCTCACCCGCGTCTTCCACCCCATTCCACCTCATCCCAACAGTCTTTCGTTCGCTCGACTCACCTCACATACCCCTGCACCGAAAGCCTCTGCACCGAAAGGAGCCGTCATGAGCTTCTCCAACCTTCTCCCCCGTTCCCCGTGGACCCCGCCGCATCAGCCTGCCTCCCGCGACAACCAGCCTGCCAGCCCGTACTCGAAGCGTCAGGCGACGTACCCATCCCAGCCGGTGACTCAGCCGGTGGCTGCCAAGCAGGTGGCTCCGCTCCCCGAGCAGGGGCAGGGCACGATGACTCTGGTGCAGAGGCGCAACAGCCCCTCGGTTTATTCGCTGCTTCCTCTGCCGCGTTATGAGCAGCATTCGGCTCAGCGCCCGAAGGTAGTGAAGAGGGGCCGCCCGCTGCGTCCGGCGGATGCGCTAGCTCGCCAGCTGGAGGGCCGTTGCGCGGGTGTGGCTATTGCTTACCTGGAGATTATGTCGGCTCGTCGTTCGCGTCAGCAGCTGGCGCAGTGGGTGTCAGCGGATTGTTTCCACCGTCTGTTGCCCTTCTTCCCGAAGAACCCGCGTCAGGTGCGCCAAGAGATGCTGTTGACTCTTCCTCCGGTTCTGCTGCGGGTGCGAGCGCAGAAGGTGCACGAGGAGCTCTACGAGGTGGTGGCGCTGCTGCGTTGTGCGGATAAGGTGCGTGTGGTGACCATGCAGATGCGCCTGATTCACGGCATGTGGCTGATTACCGCGATTGAGCAGCCGCAGAGCCGCTTGGACGAAGACTAAGGCTTCCCCGGCTTCCCCTACAAAACACACAGACAAACAGAGAGGGTGCGAATCCAGTGTTGGATTCGCACCCTCTCTGCTAGATCTATAGCATTTCAGCTTTTACGCTGAGGCTACTTGTCCTTCGAGCGTTCCACGTGAACCTGCTCGTGGCCGTCCTCATCCGGGGCGGAGTACTGCAGGAACTTCGGACGCGAAGGCTCAGCCAGGCGCACGGCAGAAGCCTGAGTGCGCTGCTTGGACAGGTCCAGGTTGAACAGGTAGGTCACGGTCTCTTCACGGATCGCGCCGAGCATCGACTGGTACATGTCGTAGCCTTCACGCTGGTACTCGACCAGCGGGTCACGCTGAGCCATCGCACGCAGACCGATACCTTCCTTGAGGTATTCCATCTCGTACAGGTGCTCGGGCCAGCGCTCGCCGATGACGGACAGCATGACACGGCGTTCGATTTCGCGCATGCTCTCTTCGCCGACGCTCTTTTCACGCTCATCGTAGATGAGGTGTGCGTCCGCCAAAACTTCCTTCACGATCTGGTCGCGAGTAATCTTGGTGCGGTCGCCAGCGTCTTCAGCGAGGTCGTCCACGGTGATGGAGATGGGGTACACCTGCTTGAGGGCGCTCCAGAGCTCGTCGAAGTCCCAGTCCTCGGCGTGGCCTTCAGCGACGCGCGCGTCGATGATGGTGGTCAGCACCTCGTCCACGAAGCCGGAAATCTGTTCCTTCAGGTCGTCACCGTGCAGGATGCGGCCGCGGTCCTTGTAGATCGCTTCACGCTGGCGGTTGAGCACGTCGTCATACTTGAGCACGTTCTTACGCTGTTCAGCGTTACGGCCTTCAACGTTTGACTGGGCGGTAGCGATAGCGCGGCTGACGATCTTGGAGTCCAGTGCGGAGTCCTCGGGGGCTGCCGCCATGAGGCGGGTTGCCATGCCGGTGTTGAACAGGCGCATCAGTTCGTCGGTCAGCGACAGGTAGAAGCGGGACTCACCCGGGTCACCCTGACGGCCGGAACGACCGCGCAGCTGGTTGTCGATACGGCGGGACTCGTGACGCTCAGTGCCGAGCACGTACAGGCCACCAAGCTTGGTGACTTCCTCGTGCTCTTCAGCTGCGGCGTCCTCGCATTCTTTCAGGACCTCGGGCCAGCGTGCCTCGTACGCCTCGGAGTTGGTGTTCGGGTCCAGGCCGAGCTCACGCATCTTCTCGACGGCCTCAAATTCGGGGTTGCCGCCGAGCATAATGTCGGTACCGCGACCAGCCATGTTGGTTGCCACGGTGACGGCGCCCTTACGGCCCGCCTGTGCGACGATAGCTGCCTCACGCTCATTGTTCTTTGCGTTCAGCACCTCGTGGCGCACGCCTTCCTTCGCCAGCTGGCGGGAAAGGTACTCGGAGTTCTCCACGCTTGCGGTACCCACCAGGATCGGCTGGCCCTTTTCGTGGCGTTCCTTAATGTCCTTGACGACCGCCTTGAACTTGGCGATTTCGTCGCGGTACACCTTATCGGGGTTGTCGATGCGCTGCACACCCTTGTTGGTGGGGATGGGCACCACGCCGAGCTCGTAGGTGTTCATGAACTCTGCCGCTTCGGTTTCCGCGGTACCGGTCATACCGGAGAGCTTGTCGTACATGCGGAAGTAGTTCTGCAGAGTCACGGTCGCCATAGTCTGGTTCTCAGGCTTGATTTCGACGCCTTCCTTCGCCTCAATCGCCTGGTGAATGCCGTCGTTGTAGCGGCGGCCCGGCAGAATACGACCGGTGTGCTCGTCAACAATCAGGACCTCGCCGTCAATGACCACGTAGTCCTTGTTGTTGGTGAACAGCTCCTTCGCCTTAATGGAGTTGTTCAGGAAGCCAATGAGCGGGGTGTTCTTGGATTCGTAGAGGTTCTTCACACCCAGGTGGTCTTCCACCTTGTCAATGCCGGATTCGAGGATACCGACGGTGCGCTTCTTCTCGTCTACTTCGTAGTCTTCACCGCGCTTGAGCAGGGTCGCGGCAATGCGCGCGAACTCTGCATACCAGCGGTTTGCCTCACCGGCTGCGGGGCCGGAAATGATCAGAGGGGTACGCGCCTCATCAATCAGGATGGAGTCCACCTCATCGATAATGGCGAAGTTGTGGCCGCGCTGAACCTGCTCCTCCACGGTCCACGCCATGTTGTCACGCAGGTAGTCGAAGCCGAACTCGTTGTTCGTACCGTAAGTGATGTCTGCGGCGTACTGCTTACGACGCTCGTCGGGCTCCATGGAGGAGAGAATCACGCCGCACTCCATGCCGAGGAAGCGGAACACGCGACCCATGAGGTTCGCCTGGTACTCAGCCAGGTAGTCGTTCACGGTCACAATGTGCACGCCCTTGCCGCTCAGCGCGTTCAGGTACGCGGGCAGGGTCGCGACGAGGGTCTTACCCTCACCGGTCTTCATTTCGGCAATGTTGCCCAGGTGCAGCGCTGCACCACCCATGAGCTGCACGTCGTAGTGGCGCTTGCCCAGGGTGCGCTTGGATGCTTCACGGACCACCGCAAAGGCCTCCGGCAGCATAATGTCGAGGGATTCGCCGTCCTTGACGCGCTCGCGGAACTTGTCGGTCTCTGCTCGCAGTTCCTCATCGGTCATCGATGCGAAGCTGCCCTCGAGCGAGTTCACCGCCTTAGTGTACGCTTCGAGCTGTCGCAGAACCCTCTTATCGCCGGTTCGGAGGATTTTCTCCAAGAAAGATGCCACTGAGCTTCTACTCCTTGCTTGTTTCGGTACCCTCACCAAGGGCGCGCGAAAGTGCGCGCGGTGAGGCCTTCCTACATATTGTATGGCAGAGCCGCCTAATTCGCCCGTCCGAGCTCTTTTTTACGCTCTGCGCCCACGAGGTGACATTTGGTGACACTCGAATCTTTCACCCTCCGGTTGAGGCAGAGCCGACCCATCCGTCTAAAGGAACAGATGTGTGGAGGGCAAAGAAAAACCCGGGGGCCTGGAGATTCACAGTGCGTGTTTCCAGACCGCCCGGGTCTTGAGCCTACTCGCTGGGCATGCCGCCTCAGCTGCCAGCAGGTACGTTGGGTTTTACTCGTTATCCAGAGTAATAATGCCGTAGCTCCAGCCCTTACGACGGTATGCCGCAGCCGGTGCGCCGGTCTCGCTGTCAATGTACAGGTAGAAGTCGTGGCCGACCAGTTCCATACGGTCAACAGCTTCTGCGGGAGTCAGACGCTCACCCTTGAAGCTCTTGTGGCGAATCTCAATGGGAGATGCTGCCTCGTCGGCGAGGGTGACCTCGCTGTTGTCGAATGCTGCTTCTTCCACCGGAACATCCGGCAGCAGAATCTCGGTAATTGCTTCGGTAACCACAGGAATCGATCCGGTAGCGTCCGCCACGGAGACGGGGTGCTTGCCACCGCGCTTGTGCAGCTTGCGGCGGTCACGTGCACGGCGCAGACGCTCCAGGAGCTTGCCGTAGGTTTCATCGAAGACCGCGAACTTGTCGTGACCCTGGGCTTCGGAACGGAGGACAGGACCGGTACCAACAACGGTAATCTCAACGCGGATGGACTCGCCACCCAGGTGACCGTCCTTGCTGAACTTGACGTCGATGTCCTTCACGTTATCGCCGAGCTGAGCGAACTTCTGAACCTTCTCGCTCACGTACTCTTCCAGGCGTTCGGTGACCTTGATATTGCGGCCGTAGATGTTGACTTCCACGATCATTCCCTCCAGGTTGGGGGCTTATACCGCGTCCGGCTGGACCCGGTACGGGGGTTCGACTCCAATGCCGTTCCCTTGTCTATATTCTAGTACGAAACATGTTTCATATCACTAGATATGACAAATATTTAGCCTAAATAATAGCTATTCGTCCGTCTGCGAACTTTATTCGCCAAAAATCGTGTATCTCTTGCAACTAACTACAAGAAACGCTATGTCTGAGCCTTTTTCGGTACCGCCGCCACCGCACACACGCCCAGCACCCGCGAACCGGATTCCTGCAGCACACGCACCATCTCAGAGGCGGTCGCACCGGTGGTCACCACATCATCACAAATAATGCTCACCCGACCCGCGCACAGGGCAGGTTCCATAACACGCAAGGCACCGTGCATCCGCTCGGCACGCCCCACAGCGCCCAGGCTCTTCTGCTCATTCTGCGCACAGGAAATCGCATCAGAAATAATGGAGGCGCCGCTCCCCCGCCGGTTGTGAGGAACGTACCCGATAACGTCCACAGCGCGCACCCGCACCGAGGCAGGCAGACGCTTATTAAGCTGACGCGCCGCCTCCTGCACCAAAAGATTCGCCGGCGCATAGCCGCGGCGGCGCACACTCTGCGCGGAGGACGGTGCCGGAATCAGCAAAACCTCAACCGGGACTGAAGAAGCAGACTCCGGCTGAAGCCCCTCCCGGTGAACCCGAAGAAGCTCATACACGCTACGCGCCAAACCCTCTCCCAACAGGGGCAGCAGGTCGGTACGGCCCGCATTCTTCAACGCCAACAGGGCACGCGGCATGATCCCCTCATAACGGGATGCCGCACGCACCTCGGGAGCAGCCGCGCCATCAAGAGGTTGCAGAGCATATACTCGCTCCACCTTAGCTAACGCCGAACGCAACTGCGGCAAGCAAGCCTCACACAGTGGCGAGCCTGCCCCATAAGTGACCGGCACCGCACAGCACGGGCAAGTACGCGGCATCAGCACCTCGCCCAAAGACCCGCCGGCACTCTTGAGAGCGCCAGCGAGTCCGGTCAGAGACCTGCTCAGAGACCCGTTCAAACCACGCTGTTCTGGACTCACCGAAAGCAACCTTTCCGCGCGCTATACCCGGTACCCGAGGCTAACCAGCGTAACTAATCTCGTGCAGGGTCGTATCCAAACGGATCCAGCCGCGCTCCTCCATCAGATAGCACGAACCATCAGAACGGTGGGCAATAATATTCGACGTATTATCTGCGGTGGAAATGCTCATCACACCATCCAGACGGTCCAGCTTCGTCTCTTCACCACTGAGGGAAATCACCTCAGACTCACCGTTCTTCACGTTCACCACCACGACGCTCTGGTCGCCAGCCCAACGGGCATTACGCGGAGTCACAGAAGAGCTCAGACGCACCATCTCCGTCAAGCGCAGAGGCTTACCTGCCTCATCACGCACAATACCGGAAATAATCACCGCCGACGCGCCCTCAGTAGCCGCTACAATCGCCATGCGCGCACCATCGTGCGAAACGTTCACGCTCGTAAAAATCAAATTACGCTGCCAGGACAAACCAATATCCACGCCGCGCTCACGCTCGTTCGCGTCCTCAGAATCCGGCTTGAACGCACGTACAACGCCCTCACCGTCAGCAGCCCACACCCAGCCGTACGCATCAAAACTAGGGGCAGTCAGAGCGGTACTCTGCCACACACGGCGGGCAGTGCCCTGGTACACCGTGTACAGGCTCGCAGCATCATTCGCCAAACAAGCGAACACATCCGCAGAATAACCCATCGCCGGGGAGCTCAACTGGCTCACACCGCGCAGAAGCAGCTGCTCGCCCGCATTACTCATATAGTCATCGCGCGCCACCATCTGACCATTCGAGTTAATAGCAACCGTGCGGGCAGGAACACCCGGGTTCAGCTTCACAACCGAGAAACCGTTCGGTGAGCTCTCCGGAATCAAGGTTCCGTTATAGAACACCTCAGTCTTACCCAGACCGGAGAAGTTCTCCAAGCCGTGCATAATCTGCTCACGCACGCGCGCCAAACGGTTGTCGTCCAGCTGTTCGCCCGAAAGGCGAACAAGAACATCCTGGTTATCGCTCATGTTGGCGGTCTCAAGGCTCATCGACTCATTCAACGCCGAAAACGCGACATCCTTCAAATAGGACGCCGGACCAATCATCAGAGTACGCACCAGCAACTCAAAATAGCGATCCGTATGCGGGAACCAACGGATATCCGGCACAGCATAACGGAACGCACGATCGTAGAAATACAGGCGACACGGGCTAAACACACGCTCAAACTCAGTGCCATCCAGCCACAAGCCATCCGGGCAGGAGCTAATACGCCACTGGTTATCTTCCATGACCACGGTGAAATCCTGAGTCTCAGTCTGAGCCTCAGGGAAGGTACTCGTAATACCCTGGCTGCTCACCGTAGCAGTCTGCTGAAAACGCACATGGTACGTACCCTCAGCGTTTCCGCTATCATCACTACGCGGCTGCACCGTATTACGGTACACACGAGTCGTACCGTAGGGATTCCAACGGCCCGCGAAAGAAGAGCTCAAATACTGGCGCGCCACAGCATAATTTTCGATACTATCCACGCCAGCACGCACGAAGCCCTCAATAATCGCCTCGGGGGTAGCGCCCGCCAGCGGTCCCGGCGCACGCGCCGGAGAAGTATTAACGCTCTTCACGTCCAGACCACTGCTGTGCTGAGTCACTCGGTCGTTCGAAGGAAGACCCGCGCAAGAGCTCATCAGCGTCGCCAAAGACACCGCGCACCAAGACAGCGCGGCGCGTCGAGAAACAATAGCCCTGTGAGACATGGAGGTCTTAACCTTCCTCTACGAACAAAGACAAACAATCACCAGCTACCACTGCAGGCCATCGCAGCGCGGCGAAAGAATCAACACAGCGAAATAGCAACACCGTGAAAATATATCTGCATTGATTGTACTGGGTAAACAGTGCAAATACGCAAGGATAAGTGCAAATACAACCGTACCGACCCCAATCCCCCGTTTCGTGACAGGGACCAGGGCCCCGCGACTCTTCTAGAGGTCGCCCCCAGCAGCCGTACGAGGAGCGATATTGGGCAGCGTATCCTTAGCCGTCGCCGAACGATGCGAGCTTGACTCAGGCTCACCCGTCACCAAAACCGGCGACTCACCCAACGGAGCGCCATGAACCAGGGGCAGGTTCACCGTGAAGCAAGCACCGCGGCCCTTCTCGCCCCACGCCTCAATCGTGCCACCGTGCAGACGCACATCCTCAGCAGCAATCGACAGACCCAGACCCGTACCGCCCAGGGTACGCTTACGCGAAGTATCAGCACGCCAGAAACGGTTGAACACCTGAACGGCTTCATCCTCAGACAAGCCGATACCGTGGTCGCGCACCGCAATACCCAGATTCGTGGCGTTTGCATCCACGTACACGTCAATCGGTCGGGATTCGCCGTGCTCAATCGCGTTGTACAGCAGGTTACGGAGCACACGCTCAATACGTATACGGTCCATATCCACCATGATGCTCTCATGGCTCGTATGCACGTTCAGCTTCGTATGCGTACGTTCCAGATGAGGCAGAGCCTCCTGCAAAATATTCGAGAGAACACGGATGAAGTCTTCCGTGTCAATGGTCAGCATTGCGCTACCAGCATCGAAGCGCGAAATCTCGAGCAGATCAGAAAGCATTGACTGGAAACGGTCCACCTGCTCATGCAGAAGCTCCACGCTACGGACCTGCATCGGGTTCATATTCTCACGCGAATCGTACAGCAGCTCAGTACCCAAACGCACCGTCGACAGCGGAGTGCGCAACTCATGAGAAACGTCAGATACGAAGCGCTGCTGCAAAGTCGACAGGCGCTCCAGCTGAACAATTTTCTCCTGCAGCGAGTCAGCCATCAGGTTGAAGGAATAGCCCAGACGCGCCGCCTGATGCTCACCGTGTACAGACACACGCTGATCCAGGTCGCCAGCAGCCAGCTTCTCCGCCGTAATAGCGGTCTGCGTAATCGGGCGGACCACAAAACGAGTCACAATCCACACCACAGAAAGCACCACAGTAAGCAGTGCACAGAAACCACCAAAAAGAACAAAGTTAATATGCGCAATCGTGGCGGAAGAATCCGTCATATCGTACACAAGGAACAAACCGTAATTAGGGTTCTGAGAAATAGAAATATGTGTACCAACGATAAGCACCGGATAGGTGCGCTCACGATTATTTTCGACAGTAGTCACCGTAGACGTCTGCCAGAAAATACCGTCCTTATCACGAACAGTTTTTTTAAAATCATTCGGAATACTCGAAGAATTCAAAGAATTATTACTGCTCTGCTCAGGAATAAAACCCTGCTTACCTTGACCTTCCAAAGGCACAAGAATCCAATTGCGCTTACCCGAGCTACCCGCGTCCAAGACGGTCAGGGTACGGCTCACATTACGACGAATCTCGCTGTCACTACGGGCTTCAGAGGAGTCCAGCACGCTCTGAACGTTGCGGAAACCACTCTCTGATTCCGCCAACGCCTGGCTCTTCTGATTCTCAAAAAGACTCGATGCAATCTGGCTCGACAAGGACCAACCCACCATCAAGAAGCTCAGGAACATCATGATGCCCGCGGTTCCCAGAGCACGGAACTGCAGAGATTCCTTCCACAGACGCTGAGCGCGCTGCATCAGGTTCCTACGCTGCTTCTGTGCCTTACGCGGCTTGGAAGTGCGGGTACGCGAAGAGGCGGAGGCTACCGCCTCCGCCGTCAAAGCGCCGTGCTCATGGCTCGACTTCGCAACAGACAATCAGGTTATCCCTTCGCCTATGAATAGGTTCCGATTAGCTACCGGAAGATCCCACCAGCTCGGTCGGAATCTTATAGCCAACGCCACGGACCGTCTGGATAAAACGATCCGCACCCAGCTCATCAAACTTAGCGCGCAAACGCTGGACGTGCACGTTTACCAGCGAATCGCTCACATCAGTGTAACCCCAGACCATGTCCAGCAGTTCCTGACGACTCAACGCCTGACCCGGGTGACGAACCAGCGCGGCCAACAGGTCAAACTCCAGAGGAGTCATTGGAACCTCAGTGCTGTGGTACTTGACGGTACGACCGTCCATATCCATGACAATATCGCCAATGGACACCACCAGCTGACGGCTCTCACGCGGACGCAAACGGGTACGAATACGCGCCAACAATTCAGCGTGCTTAAAAGGCTTAGCAATGTAATCATCAGCGCCAGCTTCAAGACCCTTAACAACATCTTCAGTGTCGCTTTTAGCGGTCAACATAATAATCGGCACATTAGAAGAACGGCGAATTTGCTGGCACACTTCAATACCGTTCATGCCAGGAAGCATCAAATCCAAAAGCACCAAATCGGGAGTGGAGCGCATAAAAGTTTCAAAAGCGCGGCTGCCATTTTCGCAGAAAACAGCGTTAAAGCCCTCTTGCGCGAGCACGAGGCCAATCATTTCCGCCAGAGCATCATCGTCATCAACCACCAAAATGGTGTGTGCGTCGCTTGCGCTCACAGTACCTCCCTAAAGAATTGTCGTAAATACTTACATAAAAAAGCTGATTCTCTAATCATACCGCGCACTCAGCCAATGCACGGGCACACTCTGTCACCCGCGCCAGCGAAGCCGTGGCATCCAGCATACTTACCGCGGCTGAAGTCATCCCAGCAGGCACGGAACCGCTCTGAATACGCTCATCAGGCATCAAACCCACCGCACTCAACTGCGTCGGCTCAAGACCAACCTCACGCCACAGGCTGTACAGGCGGCGCACCTGATCAGGAACCCGTGCAGAAGTCACCACCGGCAGCCACAGCTGGGTCTGCGCATCCAGAAGCTGCGCGACGGGCTCCCAGGAACGAGGGTCGCTCAGCGGCGGAACCTGCAGCGTGCCGGGCCCTTTGAGGCGGGCGCGATCAGGATGCAACAGCAAAGCGCAGGGAGCGCCGTCCTCAACACGCATCGCCTTCACAAGAGCCAACGCGTCAAGGGCGGGGCGGGACTGGCTCAGCAGCTTCAGCTCCTGCACAGGCTTGAGCGCGGTGCCATCCACGTCCAGGATGAGCTGCAGATTCAGCTCGGCGAAACGCTCCGAGATACGGCGGTACACCTGCTGATAGTAGTGAGGTTGCAATGCCGGCAGGGAGCGGAAGCCACTCACCGTAGGGATGGCCCCCTCCAGCAGACGCTGAAATTCGGATTCATCCAGCTGCACGGCAATCAGCGCCCGCGGAGCTTGCAGAGCCTCGCGCAGAGAACCCATCCAGCGTTCCAGGCCTTCCAGGAACGACTCCAGCAGGTCACGGCTCGCCCCTGCATCACTAATGGCACGCTCGCCGCCGGGCAGATAGATACTGGCGGCAAGAGTCAGCGGACCGACCAGCTGAATCTTATACACCGCAGCGGAACCCTCAGCACTGGAAGTGAACCTCTTCTTCTGCGCACCCACACGGTCAGCGAGAAGATTGATATCCGAAAGCAGACGGTCCTGAGCCAAGGCAGACTCGCGAGCTCCCCTACCGCCACTATGCACCATGCGCCAACCAAACGAGGCACTGTCAAAGGCAAGTCCCTCGCACACCGCCAGGGTGCGCGCCAGAGGAGTACTCCGCCAGCCCAGTGCCGGCAGATGCGGCAAGAACGGCAGGTGTGGAGAACCCAGCTCCCCTTCCACTCGAGACATTGCTTCGCCCAAATCATCGCCGGGAAAATCGCCCAGTCCGCTGGCGCGCACCGGCGGACGCTCCGTAGCGAGCGCGGCGAGGTCCTGTTCGGTCAGTTCGTCCCCTTCGGGGGCACGGTACTCACCGGGCAGTAGCAGGCGCTCCGGCATCGGTTCAGTACGGACGTTCTGGCGGCTGGAAGATTGAGCGGGCATAGGAGTGTGTCCAGAGGGGTCAGATGGAGTACAGGTTCAAACGCAATGATGCGAAAGTTGCGCGGTACTAGCCTTCGGAGTTCTCGGCTTCAGTTGCCTCGCCGTCCTGCTCAGCCTGCTCGTTTGCGATGCGCACGTGGTGGCGAATCACCTCAGAAATAATGAAGTTCAGGAACTTCTCCGCGAATTCCGGGTCCAGGCTGGATTCCTTCGCCATGGCACGCAGGCGAGCAATCTGTGCCTCTTCACGGCCAGGATCGCCAGCGGGCAGGTTGTGCTTAGCCTTCAGGACGCCCACGCGCTTGGTCGCCTGAAAACGCTCCGCGAGGATGTGCACCAGCGCTGCATCGAAGTTGTCGATGGAGCGGCGCATGGCGAAGAGCTCCTCGTAGACCTCCGGTGCGACTTCATCGCCCATGGAGGTGGCGTGGGGGTCAAATTCGCAGGAAGTGTTTTCGGGGGTCATCGGTTTCTCCTCGGATTGGTTGTGGTCTTCTATGCGGCTGCGGCTGCGGCAACGGGGCGGGAACAGCTGAGTGTGGCTATTCTGAGCGGCTAGTCGGCGCTGGTAGAGAAGCTAAGCGCCCAGGGTTTCCTGAATGTCTTCGCGGTCCAGCGAGTAGGCGCGGGCGATGGTGGACTGGCCCAGCACGCGGGTGCCCTGGTAGAGCACCATGGTCTGCCCCGGTGCCACACCGGAGAGCGGATCCAGGAGGCGCACTACGGTTTCCAGGCGCAGCGCGCCTTCTTCTTCAGCTTCGGGGTCGGGTGCCCAGGTCATGTACGCCTTGGCGCGGACCGGGTCGGCGTGCGCACGCACCTGTGCGGTCACCTCGAACTCTTCGCTGCGGGCGCCCAGCTGCGCGGGCTCTTCCAGGAAACGTGCCGCCTGTTCCACGGGGACACCCGCCCAGGTGGCGCGGATACCGCGGATTTCGTGCACGGCAAGTAGCTCGCGGGAGCCGACGATGACTTCATTTTCCTTGGGGCGCACCTCAAGCACGAAGCGAGGCTTGCCGTCGGCGGCGGGGCGGCCCAGCGCCAGGCCCTTACGCTGGCCTACGGTGTACGCCTGCGCGCCGGGGTGCTCGCCGAGCACCTCGCCGTGGGTGTCCTTGATGAGGCCGGGGCGCATTGTGATGTGGTCGCCCAGCCAGGCGCGGGTATCACCTTCGGGGATGAAGCAGATGTCGTAGGAGTCCGGCTTCTTCGCCACGGAGAAGCCGCGCTCTGCCGCCTCCGCACGCACCTGTGCCTTGGAGGGGGTATCCGCCAGGGGGAACCAGGCGTGCTTGAGCTGTTCGTGGGTGAGCACGCCGAGCACGTAGGACTGGTCCTTGGCCCAGTCGGCGGCGCGGTGCAGTTCGCGGTTACCGTCTTCGGTGGTGATGACGCGGGCGTAGTGGCCGGTCACTACGGCGTCGAAGCCGAGTGCGAGGGCGCGTTCGAGTAGCGCGGCGAACTTAATCTTTTCGTTGCAGCGCATGCAGGGGTTGGGGGTTCGTCCGGCTTCGTATTCGGAGATGAAGTCGTCGACGACGTCTTCCTTGAAGCGTTCGGAGAAGTCCCAGACGAAGAAGGGGATGCCCAGCTGGGAGCAGACGCGGCGGGCGTCCATGGAGTCTTCGAGGGTGCAGCAGCCGCGGGAGCCGGTGCGCAGGGTGCCGGGCATGCGGGATAGGGCTAGGTGAACGCCGACTACTTCGTGTCCTGCTTCTACGGCGCGGGCTGCGGCGACTGCGGAGTCAACGCCGCCACTCATAGCTGCAAGAATTTTCACTGCCTATCCTTCTGTTGTGTTGAGCTTCTAGGAACGTTCGGAGCGTGCCCTGTGTGCGGGCGGACTTTCCGTTACTGTAGCTACCCATTGTACGCAGGGGCTCGGCGGGATATTGGGCAGTGCACCCTCAGCCAGCCCTCAGCGAACGCTGAGATTGCAGGCTGAGGGCGGTTGGGTATCTTCTCTTCTGCTTTTCTAATGCCAGCGGGAGGCGTCCGGCAGCTGCGAGGACAGTCCCGCCTTTGCTGCCTGTTCGTAGGCGGCGGGTAGTGCCGCGATGAGGCGTGCGATATCGGCTCCGGTGGTGGAATGGCCGAGGGTGAATCGCTGGGCGCTGCGGGCGGTGTCTTCGTCCATTCCCATTGCCATGAGCACGTGGGAGGGGCGGGTCACCCCGGCATTGCAGGCGGAGCCGGTGGAGCTGCTGATGCCCTGCATGTCCAGAAGGAAGAGCAGGGTGTCGCCTTCTGCATTTTCGAAGGTGAAGTGGGCGTTGCCGGGCAGTCGCTTCTGGCCAGGGTATTCTTCGGTGAGCGGGTTTTCGCCGCTCAGGTGCGCCTGAGGGATGAGCGCGCTAATTGCCGCAACGAGTTCGTTGCGTAGCGCGGCGATGCGGGCGGATTCTTCGGCGATGTGCTGTACCGAGTGCACAGCGGCCTCTGCGAAACCTGCGATGGCGGGCGCGTCGATGGTGCCGGAGCGTACGGAGCGTTCCTGACCGCCTCCGTGAAGCACGGGGGTCAGCTGCACGGCGCGGGTTGCTACCAGCGCGCCGATGCCCATGGGCCCACCGATTTTGTGGCCCGAGATTGCGAGGGTCGCTACCCCGCTGGCGTGGAAGTCGATAGGCACCGCGCCGAATGCCTGCACAGCGTCCGAGTGCACGGGAATACCGTATTCAGCAGCAATGGCGGCGATTTCGGGGATGGGCTGTACGGTACCGACCTCGTTGTTCGCCCACATGACGGTCACGAGCGCGACGTCTTCGGGGTTCTTCTCGATGAGTTCGCGGACGGTCTGCGGGTTGACGCTACCGTGCTCGTCTACGGGGATCCATTCGAGCTGCGCGCCTTCTGCCTTTTCGAGCCATTCGCAGGTTTCTTCCACGGCGTGGTGCTCAATGGAGGAGACGAGAATTCGGGTGCGCTGAGGGTCTTCTTCGCGGCGCTTCCAGTAGATGCCCTTGACAGCGAGATTGTCCGATTCGGTGCCGCCGGACGTGAAAATAACCTCGGCGGGGTCGGCTCCAACAGCGCGGGCGATGCGTTCGCGGGCGTATTCGACGGTGGCGCGGGCGTCGCGTCCTACGGCGTGCAGGGAGGAGGGGTTGCCGCCGTTGCGCATCTGTTCGACCATCGCGTCGATGGCTGCGGGCAGTACGTCGGTGGTGGCGGCGTGGTCGAGGTAGACGCGGCCGTTCTGACGGTTGGTTTCTGCGCTCATGGTTCCTCCTACTGGGTTGTTTGGCGGCTTTTTTCGCCTCGCTTATTTTATCGCGCCCTGTCCGAGCTCTTCTAGGTGTGTTCACCTGCGGCTGGGTCGGCGAGCGCTACTGCCCCGGGACGCTCAATGCTGGTCGGGGGCTGTTCCGGGCTGGTCGGGGGCTGCGCGGTACACTTAGGAACGTGTTCAAGATTCTTTTCTATACCCCTGAGATTCCGGGCAATACCGGCAATGCTATCCGTTTGGCGGCGATTACTGGCGCTGAGCTGCACCTGGTGAAGCCGCTGGGCTTTAACTTTGATGATGCGCATCTGCGCCGTGCGGGTCTGGACTACCACGACCTGGCGGTGGTGACGGTGCATGAGACCCTTGAGGATGCGTGGGAGGCTCTTGCCCCGGAGCGGGTTTTTGCGTTCACGACGACCGCTTCGACCTCGTATGCGGACATTGAGTACCGTCCCGGTGACGTGTTCATGTTTGGTCCGGAGTCGGTGGGTCTGCCCGCTGAGGTTCAGCAGGACCCGCACGTGACTGAGCGGGTGAAGATTCCGATGAAGCCGGGCCGCCGTTCGCTGAACCTGGCTAATTCTGCGTCCATTGCGATTTTTGAGGCGTGGCGTCAGAACGGTTTTGAGGGAGGCGCCATCTAGCATGGCTGCAGCACACCATAATCTGCCGGGGCCTCTGGTTCAGCAGATTCTGGAGGCGCGCCCTCCCCTGGCTGAGCAGATTCGCCAGGATCCGCAGAATAGGGAGTTCACGGAGCAGGGTTGGGAGCCGGTTTATTCGGCGTCGCCTCATGCTCGTATTGTGGTGATTGGTCAGGCGCCTGGGCGTGCCGCGCAGGAGAGCCGTATCCCGTGGAATGACCCGAGCGGCGTGAAGTTGCGCGAGTGGATGGGCGTGACGGATGAGCGGTTCTATAACCCCGACCTGATTTCGCTGTTGCCGATGGATTTCTATTACCCGGGTAAGGGCGCGCACGGCGATAACCCGCCGCGTAAGAATTTCGCGCAGAAGTGGCATCCGCAGCTTCTGGAGCTGATGCCGGATGTGCAACTGATTCTGCTGGTGGGGGCATACTCTCAGAAGCACTACCTGGATGGTGTGCACGCCCCAAAGGCGCAGAGGAACCTGACGGAGACGGTTCGTGCGTGGGAGTCTTATCTTCCTAAGTTTCTGCCGCTGGTGCATCCTTCGCCGCTGAATTTTAGGTGGCAGGCGAAGAACCCGTGGTTCGAGCAGGAGGTTATCCCGGCTTTGCAGAAGCGCGTGGGCGAGGTTCTCGAGGGCATCTAATTCTCCCCTCATCTGCAACACCAATACAGTTTGCTGTACTAACGAAAGAAGCTCCCACCCCGCATATGGGGTGGGAGCTTCTTTCGTTACACCATGTGGCACTCTTTTGAAGTTAGAGTTACTGAACGGTAGAGCCGGCTGAGCGGGTGTTTCCCAACCGCGTTTCTACCTGTTCAGAGACAGAGTGCGTTTTACTTCTGGCTGTTTACTTCTGGCTGTCGGCGTCGCCCAGGGTCACGGTGATGTCATGGGTGGAGGAGCCGCGCTTAATCTTCAGCTTCAGATCAGAGCCTGCTGCCGCGGCACGCACGGTACCGTTGAGCTCGTCGCTCTTGGTCACGGCGTGACCGTCGGCTTCAATCACGACGTCGCCGGATCGCAGGCCTGCCTTCGCGGCGGGGCTGTTAGATTCTACCGAGGCAATTTCAACGCCGCCGGGGATGAGCTTGGACGAGCCCGAACCGGTGTCCGCGGGGCTGTTCTTTACGCTCGCGCCCAGGTAGCCGTGGGTTGCCTTACCCTTGGCAATGATCTCGGAGGAGATGCGCTTGGCGTAGTTGGAGGTAATGGAGAACGCCATACCGTCGGCGGTGCCGCCGTCCTGGCTTGCCTGACCCTGCGCGTTAATGCCGACCAGTTCGCCCTTGAGGTTCACCAGCGGGCCACCGGAGTTACCGTGGTTGATGGGCACATCAACCTGAATCATGGGGATGTAGTTCTGACCCTTCGCGTCAGCGGGCTGCACGCGGTTGACGTTCGAGACTACGCCGGCGGTCACCGATTCGCTACGACGATACGGCGCGCCGAGGGCAACCACGGCTTCGCCGGAGACCAGCTTGGAGGAGTCGCCCCAGGTGATGGGCTGCAGGTCCAGGCCGGAGGGGTTAATCTTCAGGACTGCCAGGTCAGCGGCAGAGTCCAGGCCTACCACGGATGCGGTGCGTACGGTACCGTCGCTCAGGCGAACCTCAATGGTGGATGCTTCTCTGGAAGATTCGAGGGTGACCA
The DNA here is from genome assembly GCF_001812975.1 of Rothia sp. HMSC073B08. NCBI lineage: Bacteria > Bacillati > Actinomycetota > Actinomycetes > Micrococcales > Micrococcaceae > Rothia > Rothia sp. HMSC073B08. The sequence goes on from NZ_KV811050.1 coordinate 148,385, forward strand.
CGTGGTGGTTGGTGAGGATGTGGCCGTCCTTGTCGAGGACGACACCACTACCGCCGCCGGAGGTGTAGCCACTTGAGGCCATGATGGTCACGGTAGAGGGCAGGACCTTCTTCGCGGTTTCTGCTACGCCTGCCACGGTGGAAGAGTTGCTGATATTGGAGCTGACGGAACCACGGGAGGAGGTGCTGGTGGAGCTGTTATTCGATGCTGCGATGCCGCCTCCGACACCCGCGCCAACGCCACCGCCAACGAGGGCTGCAAGCAGAGCCGCGGTGAGCACAACACCTGCGCCGTAACGCTTGTTGTTATCGGTGTTCTGGCGTGCAGACTGCGCCGAAGCGACCTGAGCAGCGGCTGCCTGGGGGTAGGTGTAGCCGGGAGAAGCATATGCTTGCGGGTATGCGTTCTGACCCTGCTGCTGGTTCGCGGGCTGGTAGCTTGCCTGTCCGTTCACGTTCTGCAGGGGACGGGTTGCATCCGTGACGCCGTCATTGCCGCCGTAGGACCATCCATTGTTTTGAGTCATGAGTTCTCCTAGAGTCGTGCGTATGCGTCACCCTGGGCACACGCTATCTTTCTACTGTAGATGGTGTTTCATTGCGTTCTATATCTTTTTGCTGTTGGTTATCGGGGAGTTCCCTGGGAATTTTCCGCGCGCCCTTTCATCGGCAGCTGATTCGCTGGTCTGAGATACCCGACGATTTGCTCGGCAGCTAGTTTATTTTGGGGCTTTGTTCGCTACTCACTCTCAGGTTTCTCTTTTAAAGCACTCGGTTTTTCTTCACGGTTTACACAGCATGACGCTTCTTGGTACACAGCTTGAACACAGGGTCAGTCCGTAATGTTGAAGGCGCATAGAGCCGAGAACAAAGGCAAAGGACAAAGGCAAAGGACAAAAGCAAAGGAGAAACCCATGATGATTGGCACCCTGATTTTCTGTGCGATCTTGGCAAGCTCCATCGGTATTGGTGCGGGTATTGTGGCGTGTTGCTCGGGAATGGTGTACCGCCGTCATCGTGCGGAAAAGGCCTCCGAGCTGGCTCAGCAGATGGCTACCCACGCACTGACTGCCGGTAGGTAGCGTATAGAGTTTGATAGTTTTCCGGGGCGGGAGATGAGAGCCCTGCACCGGGAGGGGCGAGAATCCCCAGTATGTCCCGAAGGGTCGGTGTGAGGACCGGCCCGGGTGTGATAGTGAGTTGAGTGATGATCGATGCGGCGTGAGCCCCTACATGAGGGCGCACGCCGCATCGTCTTTTAACCGTACTGCGGACGCAGGAGGCGCGGGCGGGAAGCACCCGGTCCCCCGGCTACTTCCCTTTTAGTATGCGGTAAGGCAACGGCGTTGCGAGCACCCGGGATTTAGCTGGGTTATGGTGAAGTCATGAGGATTATTTCTGCTGTTTTCGCTCTTGTTGGCGCGCTGCCGGTCATGCCTGCGGCGGTGGCGTCTTCTTTGGACAGCGCAACACGCCTGTACGCGTTGCTTATATTTGTTCTAATCTGCGCGGTGGTAGCGTTTTTCGCGTCGTTGAGCCCCTCGCGCCGTCGTGCGCGTGAGATTAGGCGGCAGGTATTGCAACAGCAGCAGAACCAGGCGATGAATCAGCAGGTACCGCCCACGCAAGCACCCAATCAGCAGGAGCCTTCACAGCAAGTACCCCCTCAGCCGGTTCCTTCGCAACCAGTACAGGGCGCGGTGAGCTACCCGATGCACTACCAGCCGAAGCCAGCGCAGCCGGGTAATAGCGCTCAGCCGGGTCATAGTACTCAGCAGAGTCAGCAGGCTCAGGCACCCTCGCCTCACCCTGCCTCATCTCAGCCTCCTCAGCCGGTGGCGGCGCCATCCCCGTTGGAGCCGATGCAGGCCGGTGGTGTCTCCGGTTCTTCAGCGCAGAACCACTCGGCACAGAACCACTCGGCACAGAACCACTCGACGCAAAACCATTCAGCAGAAAGCCAGGAGCAGCAGAGCATGACCCAGAACACTCCGGAGCAGCGTGAAGAGCGCCCGCAGCAGGAGACCGCCCAGCAGGCTCCCAAGAGTAACCCGGCGCCCTCCGACCATTTCTCTTTGAGCACCAACTTCAAGCTCATACCCCCTCTAGAGAACGCGCAGCGCAGCCGCTACCCCATGGTGCTTTCTGTCAGTACATCAGAGGATGAAGTCTTTGCACTGCCGTCGATTAGCGGTGTGCCGCAGCATCTACTGGTGGGCACGCAGGAGAATCATGTTCCGCTGAATCAGCGTCCGCGCCGGGAGCAGGTCAGCATCCTGGAGAACTACCTCATGCGTGCGGTCATGAACCTGCAGACGCTCGAGCGTGCACAGGTTTCTCCGTTGCACAGTTTCAAGGAGACTGCCCAGGCTGACCGCACGGTACTTGCCGCTGAGCTGGAAGAAACCATCCGGGTATCTCAGCTGAAGCTGAGCGGGGCGCTGGAGTTCTATACGTCCCTGCCTCGTCTGGCGGATACCCCGGGCTCTTTCGCTTTTGCCCGTGATCACGCGCTCTCTTTGAGCGCCGCCGTCATTAGCCTGGCCGAGGAGTGCTTTGAGCGTACCTTCCGTTGGCGTCTGCTGGAGGATAGCCTCCCGGATTCTTTGAGCGACCGTCTCTACGCGGTGCGTTATCTGCGTGAGAGTGCCCAGAAGCTGGCGGCTTTTGTGGAACTGAGCGAATTTGAGCACGCTATGCAGCTTGCCGAGACTTGGAAGAAGACTGTTCGTAAGGATTCGAAGATCGATGAGGTCAAGGTCTGGAATGAGATGGCGGAAGTTGCCTTTGACGTTCTGCCCGAGTTGCGAGAGCGGGCGTTGAAGGGTGTGCAGTCTACGTTGGAGTTTAGCGAGCTTTTCTACCGTCCCGGCGAGGATGGTACGCACCGTATGCTCCGTCCGGAACAGCTGAGCGAGTTTGAGCTCAAGGGCGTGCAGTCCACGCTGGAAGAGCGCCTGGAGAAGGTGCGTCTTGAGCTTCAGGATGCGGAGTTCTGCGCCGCGGTCTTGACCCTGCAGGCGCGCTCTGTCATTGAGCTTCTCCAGGAGCTTCTGCAGGTCGAGCAGGACGGCGTTCTGGCGGAGGTTGTGACCGATTTGCGGGCGCTTGCTCATGACTCGCCCGACCTTACCGAGCAGCCTATCCAGACGTTGATGTTCAGCCGCGAACAGTACGCCCCGGATGGGGAGGATCTGCCGACCATTGGCGAGCGCATCCGTTCCCTCTCGAGTGTTCCCGAGGTTCTAGCGTTCGTGCACTACGAGGGACCGGTGCTTCTGGTGGGCGTCTCGGATCCGTATAAGGCGTTTTCCGGGGAGAGTGCCGAGGGTCTGCTTTCGGAGGAGAAAAGGTTATCTTCCATGCCGTTGTCAGTGCTGCGCACCCATTCGCGGCTTCTACGGCAGGTGCTTCGTCTGCAGAATCTACGGTTGAAGCTGGCGTGGGTGAGTAGCTGTAGCGGTTACATGCCTTTGAGCCTGGTTGATCGGTATTACGTCGGCCCTTCTGCCGGGGATGAGGATTTGAAGGAGCTGACCGAAAATATTGAGGCGCTCGCTGAGCTTCTGGATGCCCATTCTAATTCCCAGGTGTATAAGGGCCGTGGTGTGCCGACTACGCCCTTTTTGTGGTCACAGATGCGAAAGCAGGCAGAACGCAGTTCTAGGCTGCTGAATACTGTGCAGTTCTTGGGTTGGATGTTCGCCTCGTCTTCGCGGGTTCAGGTGGTGAACGGCGTGGCGCAGAGTATCCACGATGTTGATGCCGCGGAGGTAGTGGAGCACCTGATGAGCAATCTGAAGATTGCGCGCCGGCGCTAACTAACTGAATAGCCGGTGGGCCGGGGTCTGGCGTGAGGCTAGACCCCGGCTCTCCTATATTCCGGCTTTCCTGTATAAAGCCTGGGAAGTCGGTAAACGGTCGGCAAACAGCGGCGCAATATTCTCGTATCTGTGCGTCTGTGTGGCTGTGCCACAGCTACACTAATAATGTGACCAGCACTAAGGTGTGCGATGAACAAGCACGCCGTGAAGTGCAGGTCCGTTCATACTTCACGACAACGGAGGAAAGACCATGACCGAGCACGCCTTTGCGCGTCAGATTCGTCCCGCACGCCCTCGCCTGCGCACTATCTTGGGTGCCACAGTGCTGGCGGCAGGTCTTTCTTGTGCCCCGGTGGTTTTGCCGGCTGGTTCTGCGTTTTTGAGCACATCGGCGCAGGCTGCTGACCCGATGCAGATTACGGGCACCACCGTGTACGATTCCACGAACTCTTTGGGTGATACCGCTACCCTGAAGTCTAAGATTTCTGCTCTGTCGAAGAAGCACAACGTGGATTTGCACGTTGTGGTCATCGATAAGTTTGAGAACCCGTCTACTTCTTCGAGCTGGACGAAGGCGCTTGCTACGAAGAACAATTGGGGTTCTGCCGATGTGGTGCTGGTGATTGCTACCGAGTCTCGCCAGGCGTATTTCTTGGCGGGTAGCACGAAGACCCTGTCGAGCGATCAGCAGACGAAGGTGTACCAGAACTACATCAAACCGAAGCTGCAGAATAGCGACTATTCGGGTGCGGCGCTTGCCGCGGTTGAGGGTATCGAGGCCCAGAAGGGCGGTAGCTCTTCGGGTGTTGTAACCAGCGTGCTCGGTGTGGGTGCTGCGGCGACCGTGGGTGCTGGCGGTTACGCGATGTACCGCCGCCGCAAGAAGAAGAACGCTCAGCAGCAGCCTCAGCGTTCCTACGGTGCGCCTCGTAACTACTCCCCCATTCCGGAGGTTCCGCTGGAGGAGTTGCGCACTCGCGCCGGTAGCGCCCTTCTGCAGGCTGATACGACGATGAGCCACGCGAAGCAGGAACTGGATTTTGCGCGCGCACAGTACAGCGATCAGCAGGTTGCTGAGTTCGCTCAGGAGATTGCGCGTGCTGAGGATCTGATGCGTAAGTCCTTCCAGCGTCAGCAGCTTCTGACCGATAGCATCCCGGATACTGAGGCTGAGCAGCGTGCCTGGTTGACTGAGATTATTGATAACTCTCAGGAAGTCACCCGTATTGCTCAGGAGCAGGACGCTAAGCTGGCTCAGTTGCGCAACCTGGAGCAGGAGGCACCGCAGGCTATTGAGGCTCTGGCTCAGCGTCTGCCGCAGCTGCGTGCCTCGGTGGAGGAGATTGCCGCCCAGTACCGCACGTTGAAGGAACGTTACCTGCCCAGCGCCCTGGAGCCCATTTCTAAGACTCCTACCCTGTTGGAGTCGAACATGGTGCTGTGCGCTGCGGAGGTTGAGAAGGCTCAGGCGACCGTTGCGACCGCTCGTTCGGAGGCGGTTGCTCACCTGCGCACCGCTGAGGAAGCCGCCTCGCAGATTCAGGCGCTGGGTGCGGCTGTAAATACCCGCGCGCAGGAGCTGGAGCAGGCTCAGCTGGGTCTGAGCACCGACTTGCTGAGCATTCAGCGCGACGTGGCGGAGGCGAAGAGCCTGGCTGCTTCTCAGCGTCGCGATGATTTGGGTGCGGTCGCTGCCGGTATGGAGGCGGTGCTCAACCAGGTCAACCAGAGCGCTTCGGCTCGCCCGAATGACCCGCTGACTCTGGCGAACCAGCTGCGTCAGCTTTCCGCCGAGCTGGATAAGGCAATGACGAATATGCGTGCTACCCGCGAGCGTTCTCGTGCGGCTTCGCAGAACCTGGATCGTACGATGCGTTCTGCCTACGCTGCGGTGAACGGTGCGCGTAGCTACATTAATAACCGCCGTGCTGCGGTGGGCCCGATGACCCTGACCGCTGTTTCTGAGGCGGAGCGTCACCTGGGTCAGGCTCAGCGCTTGGCTTCTTCGGATCCGCTGAACGCCATGAAGGAAGCCAACATGGCGATCCAGAAGGCGACCGACGCGCAGAACCGCGCTCAGAGCGAGGTCGGCAACTACTACAACAACCAGAATGACCGCGGCGGCGGTAGCTTCGGCGGTGACCTGGCAAAGGGCCTGCTGCTGGGCGCTCTGATGACCGCAATGAACTCCGGCACCAGTAGCTGGGGTAGCAGCGGCGGCCACAGCGGTGGCGGTAGTAGCGGCGGCAGCTGGGGCGGAGGCTTCAGCGGCGGCGGCGATTGGGGTAGCGGCGGCGGTGACGGCGGTAGCTTCTAACCGCCTCCGATGCTAACGATTCTGTCGGTCGGTTTCTGTAGGTTTTTCTACAGTCTGACCGGCGGGGTGGCTAGCTTACCTCACCGCTTTCTTCCCCAGTCGGAAAACACCTGAGGTAATTTACCAAAAGTTTAGGTTGCAGAAATCAGGCGTGCATCATTTTCACAGCATGCACCCAGAAATCTGCCACATAATTAGTTATACGGGCACGGCTCACGAGGAGCGTAGTGCTCCCCCGCAGCCCGTGAACAGAAAGTAGGAGATTATGGCTAAGCAGACCATCTTCGGCCGTATTGCACAGCTCACTAAGGCAAACATCAACGCTCTGATTGATGCAGCTGAGGACCCGGAGAAGATGCTGGACCAGATGGTTCGTGACTACACCAACAACATCCGCGAGGCGGAGGCTGCAGTAGCACAGACCATCGGCAACCTGCGACTGCTCGAAAAGGACCACGCTGAGGACGTCAAGGCCGCTCAGGAGTGGGGCACCAAGGCTCTGGCAGCTTCTAACAAGGCTGATGAGTTCCGCGCAGCTGGCGACGTTGCCAACGCTGACAAGTTCGATAACCTCGCGAAGATTGCTCTGAACAAGCAGCTGCTGGCTGAGAAGGCTGCACAGGCTGTTGAGCCTCAGCTGGCTTCCCAGACTCAGGTTGTCAACCAGCTCAAGGACGGCCTGGAGAAGATGCGCTCCAAGCTTGAAGAGGTCAAGTACAAGCGCGATGAGCTGACCGCACGTCAGAAGACTGCAGCAGCTCAGACCCAGGTGAACGACGCTCTGAAGGCGTTCGACGTTCTGGACCCGACCAGCGAGATGAGCCGCTTCGAAGAGAAGGTTCGCCGCGAAGAGGCACGCGTCATCGGTCAGCAGGAGCTGGCAGCTTCCTCCCTGGATGCACAGTTCAACACCCTGGACCAGATGGAGCGCGAGACCGAGCTGGACGCTCGCCTGGCCGCTCTGAAGGCAAAGAACGCTCCGGCAGCTCCGGCTCCCCTGGCTGTGGAACTCCCCACCCAGACTCTCTAAGCCTGAGATTCTCATGCCTGGTCTAGCGCATAGCTTCTTGAGCTAAACCCATAAAGAATCCGCCCCGTTCCTGATGAGTTCAGGAACGGGGCGGATCTTTATGTGTTAAGGGGTGCGAGCTTTAGTTCGCGTAGATGTACAGGTAGCCTGCCATCGCGGAGCGGGTGACCGCATCCGAAGAGGTGGAGCCGGTACCGATACCGTTGGAGGCGGCCCACGCCAGAGCCTGGGACGCGTAGCCGCCCTGAGCCTGTGCCGGGGAGCCAGCTGCACGGTACATGAACTCAGCCATGGTGGACTCGGTGACGGCCTCCAGGGGGCGGAAGTCGCTACCGTTGATGCCCTGCTGGCTCAGCCAGAAAATCTCCTTGTACGCGGGGTGGTTCGCCGGAACATCGCTGAACGGCGAAACAGCCGGTGCGTTCACGGCGGGGCGACCAGCCACGCGGTACAGGTAGGTTGCCAGCTGCGCACGGTTGACCGATGCGTTCGGGCGGAAGGTGCCGTCCGCGAAGCCGAGCATGATGCGGCGATCAGAGTTCCAGCTGATCTCGTTGTAGTTCGGGTTTGAAGAGGACACGTCGGTGTAGCCCAGCGCGGGGGTCTTACCGGCGAAGTCCAGGGAGGATGCCAGGATGTGCGGCAGGTCGTAATCGTGGTGGCTGAAGCCGTCAATCAGCTTCACGCGGGCGTCGGAGAAGCCAGCGCCCAGGTATGCGTTGTAGCCGGACTCGACTGCACCACGTGCGCTCCAGGTGACGGGGTTGGTGTTACCGGAGGTGTCCTTCGCGCCAACCCACCAGTACATCGGGGATGCCTTGGTGGTTGCGTCAGCGTCCACGGAGCCGTCCGAGTCGCCGCCTGCAACCATGATGGAGCCACCGCCGTTACGCCATGCGGTGTTGTGGTCGGTCAGCTCGTAGGTGATGAACTCAGCGCCACCGGAGTAGCCCATGGTCCACACCTGGGAAGCGTCCAGGTTGTTCTGGCCGATGAAGGAGGAAGCGAAGGAGCGGAAGAACTCACCGTTGGTGTTCATGTCTTCCCACCAGGTGATGCCGTCGCCGGATGCGTTGGTGTCCGGGGAGATGATCGGCACGAAGACCATGTTGCGGGCGTTAGCGATCTTGCCCATTGCCGCGAGCATACCCTCGTCGGGGGTGTAGACCTTGGACTCGTCACGCTGCCAGTAGTCACCGTCGAAGTAGAAGACCACGCCAACGGGCTTAGAGTAGTCCAGGTTGTTCGCGTACACGTGGTACTGGGAGGTGGTGCCCGCCGGGGAGGTGTAGCTCTGGTAGGTTGCGGAGCTCATGGTGCGGGCACGCTGAGTGTTCTGCTGCTTCTGCTCAGACTTCTGTTCGCTCTTCTGCTCAGCCTTCTGCTCGGCCTTGGGGGCGGCGGTTGCCTTACCCTTGGTAAGCGAGTTGCTCAGAATCTGCGAGAAGTTGTAGTCGAAGTGGCCCGAGCCGTTCAGAACGGTCGCGGAAGCATTGGTGTAGCCAGCAGCCAGGTAGGCGTCGTAGCCGCCCTCAACGGCGCCTCGTGCACTCCAGGTCTGCGGGTAGGTCTCACCGGTACCGTCGTTCGAGTTTGCGTACCAGAACATGGGCTGGGACTTCAGCGCAGCCGAGGGGGTACCCTCGTCCAGGCCGCCGCCAGCGACCATAATGGAGCCGCCACCATTGCGCCAGGTCTGGGGCTTGGTGTTCAGCTCGTAGGTGATGAACTCAGCGCCACCGGAGTAGCCCATGGTCCACACGTTGGAGGAGTCCACGCCGTTAGCCGCGATGAAGGAGGAAGCGAAGGAACGGAAGAACTCGCCGTTACGCTCCATGTCTTCCCACCAGCTCACGCCAGCATCGTAACGGTTGGTGTCCGGGGAGATGACGGGCACGAAGAGCATGTTCTGTGCCGCTGCGGATGCAGCCATCTGAGCCAGTTCACCGGAGGGGTCGTAGACCTTGGACTGGTCGTTACGCCAGTAGTCGCCGTCGAAGTAGAAGACCACACCAACGGGCTTGGAGAAGTCCACACCCTCAGCGTAAACGTGGTACTGCGAAGTAGTACCCGCCGGGGAGGTGTACGACAGGAAAGTCTGGTTGGTGCGGGTTGCCGCCACACCGGATGCCGACTGAGCATCCTGTGCGGTCTGCGCGGGCTGAGCGGAAGGCTGTGCAGCCTGGGTAGCCTGCGCAGCCTGTGCGGACTGGAAGGTAGCCGAGGGAGCAGCCTGCTGGGTTGCCTGTGCGGGCTGAACAGCCTGTGCAGTGTAAGTCTTCTGGATGGGCTGAACCGCGGTCGTTGCGGGAGCCTGTTGCGCCTGCTTTACCTGTTCAGCCTGCTGACGGATCTGCACAGCAACCTGAGAGAGGGTCGGCTGCACGGTGGAGGTGAACAGAGACTTCGGAGCCTGGGTTGCGGTAGCTGCGCCGGGGATGTCCTGAACGACGGGTGCAAAAGCGGAAGCGGGTGCTACCAGGGTGCTACCGAGCACGGAGGGTACAGCGATGGCTGCGAGAGAGCCAGCCTTAATAGTGCGGGGGCGAAGTGCCATGGGGTTGTCCTCGTTGTTGGTGTTTCTGGGGCGTGAACGCCCGTGAGTGGTTGAGTGATAGGTGGCCTATAGGTGAGAAGCCTATAGGCGGTCGGCCCGCGGATGTGACGCCGCACGAGACGCTTCCATCAACCATCCCCATGTGTGTTGCGGGGATGTCCTCATGTGATGGAGGGGTGCGGTGTGGATCCGGAGAGCTACGCGGCGGACCGCGGTGACCACGTACTCAAAGCTACCAGGTCAAAAAGCCTTTTCCAGCGGTTTTTTGGGGCTATTTTTGGGTATCGAACAAGACTCAATCTTAACAAGAGCTTTTTCTCAACTTCTAGCTTAACTTTAATCACCCTCAAGTAGAGGTTGAATGAGCTATTTTTCCTTGATTTTCCGGGGTTTTTGAGCGTTTTTTGAAAGGGTTTCAGAAAACCCTACAATTAACTTGAATGTTTTATATGTGACTACAATCACTTTCAGAGTGAATTGTTGCACTCGAAGACCATTTTCTTCCAAAAACCGCGGAATTCCGGGGCAAAACGGGTGATTTCCAAGCCCGGAATATAGGCACCTTTCGCATATTCCACTTTGAGAATGCACTTTGAGGCAAAAACAGTCCCCTCGCCACTCCCCCACCCAGGCATCCTATCGGACCCCTCATCACGCTCTTGAGACCCGCCCCAGAGCCCCCTTCAGGACCCCTTTCAGATCCCCTTTCAAGGAGCTCAAAAGCAGCGTCTCAAGAAGGCGTAACCACCCTCCAGCAACCGCTCGGAAGTGACTCCACCACCCCCATGGGCACACCCGCTTGAAGCCCCGATAGACGGACTGAGGAATACCTCGAAAGACGCATCGGGAGACGTTCCGAAACCAGTCCAGGGTACTTTCACGACGGTTCTATGAAATTCCGTGAGGAGGTTTCAAGAGGGGTTTCGAGAGGCCGAAAGATCCACCTCAAGCACCCCGGAAGGGGCAGCAGGCTGCCCCCCCCCCC
>NZ_KV811050.1:159196-159552 GCF_001812975.1 Rothia sp. HMSC073B08
CCCCCCCCCCATCAGTCTCCCCGAAGCACCGCCCCGACAAGGTTCAGAAGACCCCCTCCGCAGATTACAGAAGGCAGGAGATACGGAGAGGCAGGAGATATAAAGAAAGCCGCCCAGCAGGCGGCAGAAAGGTAGCACAAGAAGAAGAAAAGTAGGCGGCAAATGAAGACAGGTCGCCGACAGGAAAGGTGCAGGAAGGTGGCGAAAGAAGGCAGACCGGCGGTCGGAAGGTGACGGGAGGACAGCAGAAGGAGACAGGTCGGCGGGAGTACGGGTTTTAGGGAATAAAAAAACTCCCGATAGCTAAGCTATCGGGAGTTATCCGTTGCGGGGACAGGATTTGAACCTGCGACCTC
>NZ_KV811050.1:159652-161455 GCF_001812975.1 Rothia sp. HMSC073B08
CGGGGACAGGATTTGAACCTGCGACCTCCGGGGTCTGCATCTCTTTTTAATGAAACAGTGAGATACAGCCAAGTAATCGTTGATATTGTGCGGTAACCGTCCCCTTATCCTTCCCTAAAGATACTTGAAGTTACCGGCATATCCTCACGAAAGATAGGGAATAAGGTAGGGACTACCTTTCCTCCCTACGCCGTGCTCGGGCTGCCTCGTACAGCGTTGTGAGGTCTGACAGGTCTGAGTATGCCTGTGCGTTCACATCGACCGAGTGGCCGAGCGTTCGAGCACGCAGTAGCGCGTCTACGTCCGTGCGGTACATGGTGTTGAGGGTGGTTCTCCAGACGTGGGTGCGGTGGGTCTCCAGCAGAGGCACTCCGCAGTCGCGAGCCAGATCCTTATAGAACGCCTTGAGAGCCTTCTGAGCGTTGTATCTGTCCCACTCGGTGTCTGGGTTGAGCGGTGCGCCCACAACGTAGGCTCCACCGACTTCATCTCGTCTACGGGTAAGGTGCTCATAGACCGCAGGCTCGACGAGAGCCGCGACGCGGGTGGTGCCTGTCTTGGCGTTTTCAGCCCGAATAATGCACGCTGGGCGGTTTTGGTCGTCGGTGATGATGTCGTCCCACATGAGAGTTCTTGCTTCGCTTACGCGCAGCCCTGTGGCCATTTGGAGCAGGGTTAGGTCGATGCAGCAGCGGTGGACGGCAACGCGGTCCTCTAGCGTGTACCTGCCTCGTTTGGGTGGTACTAGTGTGGGTGACCAGGTATTGGTCGGGGGTTGTGGGTAGAGGTCGAGGTCCTTGATGATGAGCGGACTTCTACCCCCGCGATCTTCAAAGGACCTCCTGTTGACTTCTTACCGTGACGGATCATGGGGCAGCCACACACAGAGCACGATGCAGTATTCACAGGAACGAGGCAAACACGACCAACTGAAAGAGTGACTTTCCCGCACCAGAAAGCCGAAAAGTCACCCAACCAGCAACACGTAGTGTCCTATAACCCAGAAAGAAAGCTCTCCCTGGAAGCCACTGAGGCTTCCAGGGAGAGCAGTCAGAGAGTGCGAAAGACGAATACACCGCTATCAAGCGTGAGGCGGCCGATGGGGGAGTCGTAGGTGGCGAGCGCCGGATCAGAATTGCTCGGGGTGATCGCGGTAGGCATACGCCCACACTGTCACGGCGACAGTCACAGCGCGAGTCCACGCGTCACGGACAGCGTCCAGTTCTGCGCCCTCGAAGCCCTCCGCCAGGAGACGGTGCCCGACCTCCACAGTCGGCGCGATGAAGGCGAGCACGTAGCGCAGAGGCACGAATGGCGTCGAGTCCGCCCCATCCGCCGCGTTCTTCGCCGCGGTCATGTGTCGAGCTCCAATCAGGTACTGGTAGTCCAACCACGCCTGATCCCGCTCGCGCGTGCACATGTCGATGATCCACTGGGCGAATCGGGGCTTTGACGCCTGCGCGTACTCGGGGTTCGGCTGTCCATCCGGATGCGCGGAATGTGCTGCCAGGTAGGTCTTTTGAGCCAAAATCCCGCGCCACGTGTCGACCATTTCCATGGCATGCGGCGCCAGGATGGGTTCTGCTCGCGCGAGCAGCTCTGCGTCACCGGGCTGGACGTGCGCGGCGGCCTCAATCTGGCGTAGATCCTCGAGTGTGAGCGGAGACGTGGGGACGGCATCGGTGCCGTAGGTGTACCCCGACGAGTGGTCGTAAGCGGTCATGCGAACCTCCTTGAACTTATGCGTCAATTGTAGAACGTGCTCTTGCTCAGCTCAAGTCCTGTGGAGTGGTGTAATCGTTT
>NZ_KV811051.1:0-11255 GCF_001812975.1 Rothia sp. HMSC073B08
GGTCACCCACACTCAACTCGGAAGAGCCAGATTAGGAACTAGGCTGTTCCTTCTCCCGTGAGGCTAAATATGCAGGAGCCCGCAATGCAGCAGCCGTATCTTTCGTCCCCTCCCGAATCTGGAGGCGTCCCGCAGCGTCCGGCGCAGGTTCCCAGTCAGCATGCTGATGCCCATATTCCGTGGCGTTCTTCTTCGGCTCCCTCAACCCCTAATACTTCGAGCATGGTGGTTGAGGCTACCGTAGCTTCTGCCGCGCCCATAGCGCCTGTGAGCGGCCCCGAGCGTACGTTTAGGGTCCCGCACCCGGTGCTGAGTGCTATCTCGTGGCTGATTGCGGCTGCGAGCGCTGCATGGCTTGTCATTCTGGCTGTTTCGTTGACGATGATTGTGGCGTCGGGTCTGAGCCATGATTCTGAGTTTGTGATGCTGACCTATGGTGTGTACATGGCGTGCGCGTTTGGCTTCTGCTGTTTTGGTACGTTTTTTGCTTTGCATTTTGGGTTGGGGTCGAGCGCTCATTGGCGTGATTCGATTCGTCACCCGCATCACCCACACTAAAAAGGTTTATATCTGGGTGTAGTTTTTCGGCATGTTTTTTCGGGTATTTTCGGAATGCATTTCTTTTATTTAGACCCCGCGTTTAAAAAATAAATGAGGATTTTTTAATACGCCCCAAAACCCTTCTCCCCTTTTCTACACGACTTAATGCAAGGAGCCACCTGGCGCATCCACATTCGGATGCACCGGGCGGCTTACTTCTAAGCTAAAAGTCTGGGGCAGGGCGCTGCGAGGCAGAACGTTCCGCCACGGGGATTTCTTCAGAACAGTTTGCGTCATCTGCAAGGGCAGGAAAACTGACGAAAAACTCATAGACGGAGGATTCATACTCTTGCTTTTGAATGTGCTCGTTATCAGCTTTTAACATCTTTAGCCCCTCCTTATGCCATTAGGTTAATGCTCTGCGCATGTCAGACGAAGCATGCATAAGCACATTATATTTCGTTCATCCCTGGCATCTGCAACGTACATACTCACAAAAGGAGCCGCCCAGCGCATCCACATTCGGATGCACCGGGCGGCTCCTTCACAGGCTCCCAGCTACAAAGCTAGGTAGCCCAAAGCGGGATTACTCCCACTCAATGGTTCCCGGGGGCTTGGAGGTAACGTCCAGCACCACTCGGTTAACGTCCTTGACCTCGTTCGTAATACGGTTCGAGATCTTAGCCAGCAGGTCGTACGGCAGGCGCGACCAGTCAGCGGTCATTGCGTCTTCCGAAGAGACCGGGCGCAGAACAATCGGGTGGCCGTAAGTACGGCCGTCACCCTGAACGCCCACGGAGCGAACGCCAGCCAGCAGAACCACGGGGCACTGCCAGATGTGCTCGTCCTGACCTGCTGCGGTCAGCTCTTCACGCACGATAGCGTCAGCGGCACGCAGGGTGTCCAGGTTCTCGCGGTTAACCTCACCGACAATGCGGATGCCCAGTCCGGGGCCGGGGAACGGCTGACGTGCCACGATCTTCTCGGGAACGCCGAGCTCACGACCGATAGCGCGAACCTCGTCCTTGAACAGGGTGCGCAGCGGCTCAACCAGTTCGAAGGTCAGGTCGTCGGGAAGGCCGCCCACGTTGTGGTGGCTCTTAATGTTTGCGGTGCCGTCGCCGCCGCCGGACTCAACAACGTCCGGGTACAGGGTGCCCTGGACCAGGAACTTGATGTCTGCGCCCTCTTCGCCCGCTTCAGCGATCAGCTTGCGCTGTGCCTCTTCGAAGGAGCGGATGAACTCGCGGCCGATAGCCTTACGCTTCGCCTCAGGCTCGGTGATGCCATCGAGTGCGGAGAGGAAACGCTCCGACTCGTCGATGGTGATGACCTTGATACCCATGGATGCTGCGTAGTCCTGCTCGACCTGTTCGCGCTCGCCTTCACGGAGCAGACCGTGGTCGATGAAGAAGCAGGTGAGCTGGTCGCCAACAGCCTTGTGCACGAGTGCTGCTGCCACGGAGGAGTCAACGCCGCCGGAGAGCGCGCAGATGACGCGGTCGCTACCGACCTGCTCGCGGATCTTTGCGACCTGCTCTTCGATGATGTTGTTGGTGGACCAGGTGGGCTTCAGGCCTGCCACATTGTAGAGGAAGTTCTCCAGGGCGACCTGGCCGTAGTCGGAGTGCTTCACCTCGGGGTGCCACTGCACGCCGCCGAGCTTGCGGGATTCGTCCACGAATGCTGCCACGGATGCGCCGGGGGTCTTTGCCAGCACCTCGAAGCCTTCGGGGGCTTCGGTCACGGAGTCACCGTGAGACATCCACACGTTCTGGGTGGTGGGGGTGCCGGTGAGGAAGGAGGAGTTCTCAGCGCAGACCACAGCGTCGGTTGCGCCGTATTCGCGCAGACCGGTCTGGGCGACGGTGCCGCCGAGGGTCTGGGCCATCACCTGGAAGCCGTAGCAGATACCGAAAATCGGCACGCCAGCTTCGAAGAGGGCCTTGTCGCCCTTGGGTGCGCCATCGGCGTAGACCGAGGAGGGGCCACCGGAGAGCACGATGGCTGCCGGGTTCTTGGCGAGCATCTTCTCGGTGCTCATGGAGTGGGGGACGATTTCGGAGTAGATGCCGGCTTCACGCACGCGACGAGCGATGAGCTGCGCGTACTGTGCACCGTAATCTACCACCAGGACGGGACGCTCTTCGAGCTGGTCCAGGTTCACAGAGTTGGTCACGAAAATTACCTCAACGTGTTGGTACTAATCCGCGCACTTGCGCGGGGATATATCTATTTTACGCTATCGCTGTACGCCGCCGACGGCGCGTAGCCCCTCCCCTATTCTGGGGTGCCGCTACATGCTCTAACGGGGGTAGAGCGTGCGTATAGAAAGCACCGCCCGGCGACCGGCAGACCATAACCTGCCAACCGCCAAGCGGTGATTCATGAAGCTACATTAGCCGCGGTACGCGGGAACCACGGTCAGGTCAGCCTTCTGGAACTTCTTCAGGTCCAGGTAACCGCAGTTAGCCATTGCACGCTTGAGCGCACCGACAATGTTGCTGGTGCCGTTCACGTGGTGCGAAGGACCGTAGAGGACCTCCTCCAGGGAGCCGACAACACCCAGCGGGGTGCGCACACCGCGCGGGAAGTCCAGCGAGTGCGCCTCGTTGCCCCAGTACCAGCCCTGGCCGGGAGCCTCGGATGCGCGAGCCAGCGGAGCGCCCAGCATGACGGCGTCAGCGCCCAGTGCGAGCGCCTTCACCATGTCACCGGAGCGACCCAGGGAACCGTCAGCGATCACGTGTACGTAGCGGCCGCCGGACTCATCCAGGTAGTCGGAACGTGCCGCAGCCACGTCGGCGATAGCGGTTGCCATCGGTGCGGAGATGCCCAGGCCCTGGCGGGTGGTCTGTGCGGAACCGCCGCCGAAGCCCACCAGCACGCCGGCTGCGCCGGTACGCATCAGGTGCTTAGCCTGCGAGTAGCCAGCAACGCCACCAACGATGACCGGAACGTCCAGCTCGTAGATGAACTTCTTCAGGTTCAGCGGCTCATGGGAGGTGGAAATGTGCTCAGCAGAGACAGACGCGCCACGGATGACGAACAGCTCAACGCCCGCCTTCACCACGGTCTCGTAGTGCTCCTGGGTGTTCTGTGGGCTCAGGGAGCCTGCAACAACCACGCCGGAGTCACGGATCTCTTCCAGGCGTGCAGTGATCAGTTCCGGCTTAATCGGCTCGGAGTAGATCTGCTGCATGCGGGTGGTTGCGGAGGCGGGGTCCGCCTCGGGCAGCTCAACAATCTCGTCGAGCAGCGGCTGCGGGTCCTCGTAGCGGGTCCACAGGCCCTCGAGGTTCAGCACGCCCAGGCCGCCCAGCTTACCCAGTGCAATAGCGGTCGCCGGGGACATGACCGAGTCCATGGGCGCACCAATGATGGGGGTGTCGAACTTGAAAGCGTCAATCTGCCAGGAGGTGTCGACGTCGCGGCGGTCGCGGGTACGGCGGGTAGGCACCAGCGCCACATCGTCCAGGGAGTAGGTGGGGCGGGCGTTCTTGGAGAGGCCAATCTGAATTTCAGACATGGGGTGAATCCTTTCGAATTCGGTTTGAGGGGTGCCGCTGGGCGTTATTCGCGCCGATGCCCGCCCGATACCTGAACGGGTATGGGGCGGGCTCAACGGCGCATGGTGTGCACACCATGCGGCGAATCATCGTTGGTGAGGCGTTTTAGCGGCGGTAGTTCGGTGCCTCAACGGTCATCATGATGTCGTGCGGGTGCGATTCCTTCAGACCTGCGGGGGTGATGCGCACGAACTGACCCTTGTACTTGAGCTCCTCGATGGTGCGGGAACCGACGTAGAACATGGTCTGGCGCAGGCCGCCTTCGAGCTGGTGAATCACTGCGGAGAGCGGGCCGCGGAAGGGAACCTGACCCTCAATACCCTCGGGAATCAGCTTCTCTTCGCTGGAGACATCAGCCTGGAAGTAGCGGTCCTTGGAGAAGGACTTGTGGCGGCCGCGGGTCTGCATTGCGCCCAGCGAACCCATGCCGCGGTATGCCTTGTACTGCTTACCGTTCATGAAGATCAGCTCACCGGGGGACTCGGTGGTACCAGCCAGCAGGGAGCCGAGCATCACGGAGTCAGCGCCTGCAACCAGTGCCTTGCCAATCTCGCCGGAGTGCTGCATACCGCCGTCAGCAATCAGCGGCACGCCTGCCGGGATTGCTGCCTTAGCGGACTCGTTGATAGCGGTCACCTGGGGAACGCCAACACCGGCGATAATGCGGGTGGTGCAGATGGAGCCGGGGCCAACGCCGACCTTCACGCCGTCAGCGCCGGCGTCGATGATCGCCTGTGCGCCCAGGCGGGTTGCAGCCTGGCCACCGATGACGTCCACGTGTGCTGCGGCGGGGTCCTTCTTCAGGCGGGCAATCATGTCGAGCACGCCCTGGGAGTGGCCGTTTGCGGTGTCCACGAACAGTGCGTCGACGCCTGCCTCGACCAGGGTCATTGCGCGCTCGTAGCCGTCACCGAAGAAGCCGATAGCGGCGCCGGCACGCAGGCGGCCATCCTCGTCCTTGGTGGCGTTGGGGTACTGCTCAGTCTTGACGAAGTCCTTGAGGGTAATCAGACCGGCGAGCTTGCCTGCGTCGTCGACCAGGGGCAGACGCTCAATCTTGTTGTTGGACAGCAGCGCGAATGCTTCGTCCTTGGTGACGCTGGGGTGCGCGGTGACCAGCGGCATAGGGGTCATGATATCGCGGACGCGAATGCCCTCGTAGTCGGAGCGGGAGATGTAGCGGATATCGCGGTTGGTGATGATACCTTCCAGCACGCCCGCTTCGCTGACGACGGGCAGACCGGAAACCTTGTAGTAGCCGCAGACCTCGTCGTATTCGGCGATGGTTGCGTCAGCACCGATGGTGACGGGGTTAATGATCATACCGGACTCGGAGCGCTTAACGCGGTCCACGTGTGCAGCCTGGTCCTCGATGGAGAGGTTGCGGTGGATAACGCCCATACCGCCCAGACGTGCCATAGCGATTGCCATAGCGGAGTCGGTCACGGTGTCCATTGCGGCGGAAATAATGGGGGTGTTCAGGGTGATGCGCTTAGACAGGCGGGGGGAGGTGTCCGCATCGGAGGGGATGACGTCGGTGTTGCCGGGCAGCAGCAGCACGTCGTCGTAGGTCAGGCCGGTGAAGCCGAAGGGATCCTCGGACAGAGCGGTGGGAATGGTCATTGTCTACCTTTCGGATGCTGGCTTCATCGGTGAGAAGCTCAGCCTATACGTTGCGTATGTCAAGATGCGGTACGACCCGTCTGCTCGCACCCCACAAGGTGGTTTGAGCGCAAACGGGAACAGCTTACCTTCTATAGTAAACCGCTAAAGGTTTCTTTGCTGAGAAGCACTCATAGTAAGAGCCCCTCAGCAGGAGGCTGTCGGCAGGTTCTAACGCTCTTTCGAACGCGAGCGCATCCGAGCCTACCGACAGCGAGTGCCCGGTACCGCCTCCATGGTGGAGGGGGCGGCACCGGGCACACACACTATTTAGTCTTCTTCAGTTTCTTCGGGCTTCTCAACCACCAGGGTCTCGGTGGTCAGCACCAGAGCCGCAATGGAGGATGCGTTCTGCAGAGCCGAACGGGTCACCTTCACCGGGTCAATCACACCGGCTTCGATGAGGTCCACGTACTCGCCGGTCTTGGCGTTGAAGCCGTGACCCACGGGCAGTTCGGAGACCTTGGAGACGATGACGTAGCCATCTTCGCCAGCGTTCTCAGCAATCCAGCGCAGCGGCTGAACCAGGGCGCGGCGAACGATCTGTACACCCACGTTTGCGTCGTGGTTGCCCAGGTCCATGCCGTCCAGTGCCTTCAGCGCGTGAACCAGTGCGGAACCGCCGCCGGAGACGATGCCCTCTTCCAGAGCGGCACGGGTGGAGGACACAGCGTCCTCGATGCGGTGCTTGCGTTCCTTCGCCTCAACCTCGGTTGCGGCACCGACCTTGATGACACCCACGCCGCCGGCGAGCTTAGCCAGGCGCTCCTTGAGCTTCTCGCGGTCCCATTCGGAATCCACGCGCTCAATTTCGCGGCGCAGCTGCTGCACGCGGTCCTCAATCGCCTCGGGGTCGCCGCCGCCGTCCACGATGGTGGTGTGGGACTTGGTGACGGTCACGCGGCGTGCCGAGCCCAGGTGCTCCAGGGTGACCTGCGGCAGGTCGATGCCGAGCTCGCCGGTCACGACGGTGCCGCCGGTCAGAATTGCCAGGTCCTGCATGATTGCCTTACGGCGGTCACCGAAACCGGGAGCCTTCAGAGCGACCACGTTGATGGTGCCGCGCAACTTGTTCACGACCAGTGCAGAGAGCGCCTCACCGTCAACGTCTTCTGCGATGATGGTCAACGGCTTCTTCGCCTGAACAATCTTCTCGAGCACGGGCATGATTTCTGCAATGGTAGAAATCTTGCCCTGGTAGAGCAGTACGAGGCTGTTCTCCAGCACTGCTTCGCCGCGCTCAGCGTCGGTGACGAAGGAGGGCGAGAGGTAGCCCTTGTCGAACTGCATACCTTCGGTGATCTCCAGCTCAATCTCGGTGGAGGAACCGTCCTCGATGGTGATAACGCCGTCCTGGCCGACCTTCTCGAAGGCGCGGGCCAGCAGCTCACCGATCTGCTCGGACTGCGCGGAGATCGCGGCAACGTGCGCCACCTCGGGGCCCTGCACGGGACGTGCGTTCTCGAGCAGGCGTGCGGAGACAGCCTCCACAGCAGCCTCAATGCCGCGCTTGACGTCGGCGGGTGCCGCGCCGCTAGTGACGTTGCGCAGGCCCTCGTTGACCAGTGCCTGTGCGAGCACGGTTGCGGTGGTGGTACCGTCACCGGCTACGTCGTTGGTCTTGGTGGCGACTTCCTTCGCCAGCTGGGCACCCAGGTTCTCGTACGGGTCGTCCAGTTCAATTTCGCGGGCAATGGACACGCCGTCATTGGTGATGACGGGTGCGCCCCACTGCTTGTCGAGCACAACGTTGCGCCCGCGCGGGCCGAGGGTTACCTTGACCGCGTTTGCCAGCTTATCGACGCCAGCCTGCAGGGACTTGCGGGCGGCATCGTTGAATTCAAGCTGCTTAGCCATGTGTTCGCTACTCCTAGTGCGTCACAGAAAGGAAAATTTGAGGGGCAGATGATAGCTCATGCGCCGTACCGGATGAGCGGTACGGCGCATGAGCATCTGAAAGTATTAGTCGACGATTGCCAGAACGTCGCGTGCGGAGAGAATCAGGTACTCTTCGCCCTGGTACTTGACCTCGGTGCCACCGTAGCGGGAGAACACGACAACGTCGCCTTCCTTGATGTCTACGGGGATGCGGTTGCCCTTCTCATCCACGCGGCCCGGGCCAACGGCGACAACGCGTGCTTCCTGCGGCTTTTCCTTCGCAGTTTCGGGGATGACCAGACCGGATGCGGTGGTCTGCTCAGCCTGCTCGATCTTGATAACGACGCGGTCTTCCAGGGGCTTGATAGCCATAATCGGTTCCTCCGGGTTGTGGATTTACGTTTGATGCGAGACAGCGGCGCAGTGGCGCGCCCGATGACTGTCTCGAGTGCTACCTCAACTCTAGTTTCACCTGTGCTTTCGGTCAAGAAAAGCACCCCTCTGCCGGGGTGTTTCACCGCAAGGCGAACGCTGAGCAAAAAGCTGGGCAAATCGGGCTCCTCACCTGCCAAAACCGGCACCCCGTAAAATGAGGAGCATGCCTATTCCCGCATCCCCTTTTACTCCCGCCGCCGAGCTTCCGTTCAGCGCCGAAGCGCTTGCGGCAGCCGACGAGCTCTACCCGCTGGGCTCGGATACGCTCAGCGCCGTTACTTCTTTGCGTTCGCGAGGTTTTAGCCCCGAGGAGTCTGCACAGATTATTTCGCTGGCGCAGGCTCGTACCCGTGCGCGTGCCAAGTTCGGCGAGCGCGCCCGCACGCTAATGCTGACTCAGGAGGCTGCGGAGCAGGCGACCCGCCCGGTGATTGCGCACTATCGTGCTCAGCGTCTGCGCCCGGTTGCCGGCACGGTGGCTGATTTGGGGTGCGGTATCGCCTCGGATTCTGCCGTGTATGCGGCGGATCGCGGTGCCGTGGTTGCGGTGGAGTTGGACCCGTTGACGGCTTCTTTTGCGGCGAAGAACCTAGAGTTTTGCCCGCAGGCACGCGTGTATTCGGGGGATGTGACCGATTATGTACACGGTGAACTTCTGGACGCTTCCGGCGAGCCGGTGGGCATTGTGTGGATGGACCCGGCACGCCGCGAGTTGCGCGGTGCGAAGAAGGCTCAGACGGAGCGTCTTTTTGATCCGGAGGCGTTCTCTCCCCCGTTCTCGTTCGTGCTGAGTCTGGCGCGCACTGGCGTGCCGATGGGCGTGAAGTTGGGTCCCGGTTTTCCGCATGAGGGCATCCCCTCCCCCGAAGATATTGCGTCGGAGGCAAACCCCAACCCACGCGTTGAGGCGGAGTGGATCCAGTCGGAGGGTTCCCTCGCCGAGTTGGTGCTCTGGTTTAACGCGCTAGCTCAGGAGGGGGTGGCTCGCACGGCGACCTCTGTGCATGAAACCTCTGCGCGCGAGCTGCCTGCGGAAGAGACTACCCCTAATGATGCCTCCAGCGGAGGCACCGCCAAAACCAGTGCTCTGCTGCCGCCTTACGAGGCGGTGAGCTTCCGCAGCCCCTTAACGGCGGAAGAGGCGCAGCAGAGCGTTGAAGTTCCGACGTCCTTGCCGCAGCCGAGTGAATACCTATTGGAGCCCGCCCCGGCGATTGTGCGCTCGCATCTGGTCGCTGAGTTTGCGCAGAGTATTGGCGCGCATCTGTTGGATGAGCATCTGGCGTATCTGTGTTCTGCCGAGCCGGTGGAGCATCCGCTGGTTGCCTGCTACGAGGTGCTGGAGGAGATTCCCCTGCAGGAGAAGCAGCTGAAGCGTTGGGTGCGCGAGCAGGGCTTTACGGCGCTGACGATTAAGAAGCGTGGCGTGGATATTGTCCCGGAGCAGTTGCGTGCGCGCCTACTGGGTTCTGCGGGTTCTAAGCCTTCTAAGAAGAAACAGAAAAAGAACGCTAATTCTTCTTCTGATGCGCAGGAGTCCTCGTACCGCCCGGCAACGCTGGTCTTTACCCGCATCGGTTCGGGTAGGGATTCACGCCGCGTCGGCTGGCATGTGCGCCCGCTCTAACCTCACCAGCCCCGGCCGCCCATCCCTAACTACCCAGCACTGACGACTCAGCCCCGACTGCCCAGCCCCGAGGACGGGTTACCGTTCGTGACGATTCGTGACATTTCCCGTTCCGGATTCTGCACTCGACAGGGCACCGGGCACCGCAAGACCGTACACTAGATACGGTGCCCGATAAAGACGCTGTGCCGGATAAAGATACTATGCCTGATCAAAGATACGCGGCCTAGTAGAGGCACTCCCCCAAGGAGCCGGCTCCCACCGGCTAGCGCACAGCCGGGCAGAGCCCACCGATAATAACTTCCATAGTCGGCACCATGCACGACCCTATTTCCAGACGCAGGAAAGGCAATATGATCGACTTTGCTACCTCCCCGCAGTCCACTCTCGGCGTGGAATGGGAGATTGCGCTCATCGACCGTGAAAGCGGCGCACTGACCCAGCGCGCCAGCGAGGTGCTATCCATCCTGCGCGAGCGCCGCCCCGAGCTGCTTGAGCCCGCCTCCGACCGCGCGCATGTGACCGGCGAATTCCTGGAGAACACCGTCGAGGTGGTGACCGGCATCTGCCGTACCGTCGCTGAGGCGTGCCGTCAGCTGCAGGATTTGGCGGATACCCTGCGCGAAATCACCGATGAGCTCAGCATTGAGTTCTACCCCGCCGGCACTCACCCCTTCTCCCACTGGGCTGACCAGCCGGTCGTGGCGAAGGAACGCTACCAGCGTGTGGTCGAGCGCGCCCAGTATTGGGGCCGCCACATGGTCATTTACGGTGTGCACGTGCACGTGGGTATTGACTCCCGCGATAAGGTTCTGCCGCTTATTGACGCGCTGACCAACTACGGACCGCATCTGCTGGCGCTTTCGTGCTCTTCCCCCTACTGGGATGGAATCGATACCGGTTACGCTTCGCACCGCACCCAGCTTTACCAGCAGCTACCCACGAACGGTCTGCCCTTCCACTTTGATACCTGGGAGCAGTACAGCGAGTACCTGGAGTCACTCGTGGCAACCGACGTGATCAACGACCCGAGCGAGGACCGTTGGGATGTTCGCCCAGTTCCGCGTTACGGCACCATTGAGATGCGCTATTGCGATGGCCTCGCCTCCCTGCCGGATGTTGCGGCAATCGTGGCGTTCACGCAGTGCCTGGTGGAGTACTTCTCCCGCCGCATTGAGGCGGGCGGAAGCGTTGAGGTGCTCGCCCCCTGGCACGCTCAGGAGAATAAGTGGCGCGTCGCCCGCTACGGCCTGGAGGCTAAGATCGTGGTCTCTAACGAGCCGGTGCAGCGTACCCTGCGTGAAGATTTTGAGCTGCTTCTGCCCAAGCTGGAGCCGGTGGCACGCGACCTTGACTGCGAGGTAGAGCTGGCGCAGGTACGCCGCATCCTCGCCGAGGGTACGGGTGCGGATCGTCAGCGTGCGGTCTTTGAGAAGACCGGCTCTCTGCGTGAGGTGGCGCTGGATGTTGCCGCGCAGTCTCGTGCGCGAGCGCTGCGTTAGAGCCGCTCCCCCGCGCCCCCCCCCCCGTAACTAAAGCTTGAA
>NZ_KV811051.1:11355-176348 GCF_001812975.1 Rothia sp. HMSC073B08
CCCCCCCCCCGTAACTAAAGCTTGAATACAGAAAATGCCTCGGCGCAGTCCTTTGTGAGACTGTGCCGAGGCATTTCTATGAGCATTTTCGAGGCGAGCCGCATCAACGGGCTCGCGCTAATAATCCCTGCGGAAGTAGCTATTTCAGAGGCAGCCCGCCTAGAAACAGACCGTGGTCACCGGCAGCGAGGAGTCCGTCGTGAAGTCCACGCCCGAGGGCTCACGACCGGCGGCGACCAGGCGAGCACCCAGCGCCGCAACCATCGCGCCGTTATCGGTGCACAGGGTGAACTTCGGGATAATCAGGCGCACCCCCTCGGAGGCGCATCGGGCGGCAAGCAGCTCACGCAGGCGCGAGTTAGCCGCCACGCCACCGCCGAGCAGCAGGGTCTTCATGCCCTGCTCGCGGCAGGCAAGCATCGCCTTCTTGGTGATGACGTCCACGACCGCCTCCTGGAAGGACGCGGCGATATCGGCAACCGGGACCTCTTCACCGGCCGCTTCAAAGCTTTCAATCACGCGCGCCACGGCGGTCTTCAGACCGGAGAAGGAGAAATCGTAGCGGTGTGCGCCGGGCTCCTCGGCGGTGCCCATGAACTTGCGGTTCGACAGACCGCGCGGGAACACGAAGGCGTTGCGGTTACCCTCGGCGGCGGCGCGGTCAATCGCGGGGCCGCCCGGGTAGTCCAGGCCGAGCAGTCGGGCGACCTTGTCGTAGGCCTCGCCTGCGGCATCGTCGAGGGTCGCGCCGAGCAGGCGCACATCGGAGGTAATGTCTCGCACCTGCAGGATTTCGGTGTGACCGCCAGAGACCAGCAGCGCACCCAGACCACCGGAACCGGCATTCGCCAGCAGGTCGGAGCCGTCTTCGGTGCCGTTGTCCTCCAGCAGGCCAACGCCAACGTGGGCGACCAGGTGGTTAATGCCGTAGAGGGGCTTGCCGGTGACAATAGCGAGCGCCTTCGCCGCGGAGACACCCACCATGAGTGCGCCCGCCAGGCCGGGGCCAGCGGTGACGGCGATAGCGTCCACCTGATCGAGGGTGATGTCCGCTTCGGCAAGTGCCGCCTTGAGGGCGGGGATCATGGCGTCCAGGTGAGCTCGGGAGGCGATTTCGGGGATCACGCCGCCGAAGCGCACGTGCTCTTCCATGGAGGAGGAGATGGTGTTGCTGAGCAGCTGTGCACCGCGCACAATGCCGATACCGGTCTCATCGCAGGAGGATTCGATGCCCAGAACGAGGGGTTCGCGAGTGCTCATAGTCTATCTTTCTGTTGCGCTGTCTGCGCGTAGTGCTTCTAGTTGCAGTGATATAAGGATGCTGTGATGTAGGGATGCCGCGGCATAGAGGGCAGCGGATACTCGCCCCTATCGCATGGGTTGCCGTTTAGCCCAACGGAGCATTTAGAACGTACATTCCATAATGATGGCGTCGGTTCCGTCATCGTAGTAGCCGCGACGTACGTGAATCGCACGGTAGCCGTTGCGTTCGTAGAGGCGCTGGGCGCGCGGATTGTCGGCACGCACCTCCAGCAGGATGCGCTCGGCACCCTGCTCGCGGGCACGCTCGTGCATCTGCTCAAGCATGGCGCGGCCGAAGCCGTGGCCCTCGTACTCGGGGAGCACTCCGATGGTTTGAACGTCGGCAGTGTCGGCTACGACCATGGTTCCGCAGTAGCCGATGGCACGCCAGCCGCCCTCGTTATCTTCCGAACCTTCTGCAGGTAATTCGAGCATGTAGTAGGTGCGGGTCGGGTGGGTCAGCTCTTCGAGGAACATGTCGATGTGCCAGGCGTCGGCGGGAAACAGGGCGGTTTCCATGCGGTGCATGGCCTGCACGTCGGCAAGTTCGGCAACGCGCAGGCGGGCGCCCAGTGCCAGATTATTCAGCGCCAGGTTATTCAGTGCCAGGTCGTCTCGCACGATATTGTCGGTAGCGCTCATTTAGTTCTCCTTCTGCGCGGCATCCTGTGCAGCGGTCTGCTCGGCCTGCTTCTGCTGGCGGGCGAGCATTGCGGCGGGGACCTTTGCGTCCGAGTCGCGCAGGTACTGGGCGGAGGTGTCCTCGCTCAGGTTCTCTACGCCCAGGCGCGCCGCGGCGGCAACCAGGTACTCGGCGTGGGGGTGAACCCCGCGGGCAGATTCGACGATGGTCCAGCCGTGTTCTTCGAGGGCCTCGGAGTACAGGCCAGCACCGTAACCGTAGGCGTAGGAGGGAGCCCCACCGGGCAGAATTTTGGAGGCGGGGCATACGTTCGGGCCGTCCACCAGGCTGTAGCCTTCGCCGTTCACGCGGTAGCGGGCGGAGTAGACTTCGCGGCGGCGCGCGTCGGAGAGTACGAGCAGCTCAGTACCTTCTACAGGCTCAGCACCTTCAGCAGAGGCGAACGCTCGTTCTACGTTCTCTTCACCGGCAGCCGCGCCAGACACAGCACGCTCAGCCAGCGCGGTCAGGCTCATCATGCCGTACACCGGCACCGACCAGGCAAAACCCAGAGCGCGCGCAGTAACGATACCGGCGCGAAGACCCGTAAAAGGTCCCGGACCGGTACCGGTCAGAATCGCATCCAAATCTTCGCCGCGCACGCCAGCGTCCTGCAGGGCCGCCTGCGCGTAGGGGCCCATCACCTCGGCGTGGGAGCGGGTATCTTCACTCTCGTAGCGGGCGAGGATTTCGAAGGACGCACCGGCTTCGGAGCCGTGCACACG
This sequence comes from Rothia sp. HMSC073B08, assembly GCF_001812975.1. Classification (NCBI taxonomy): domain Bacteria; kingdom Bacillati; phylum Actinomycetota; class Actinomycetes; order Micrococcales; family Micrococcaceae; genus Rothia; species Rothia sp. HMSC073B08. The sequence continues at coordinate 14,065 of NZ_KV811051.1, forward strand.
GGCGAGCGCCACAGATGCGGTGGCGGATGAATCAAGGGCAAGTACTAGCACCCTATCATTCTAACGCGCGGGCTCTAGGCGCTCTGCAGGGCCTCTTTCAGGGCGTCAAAAGCGTGCTCCCAGCGGGGGCCGAAGGCACGCACCCGCAGCAGGCGAGGTTCGGGGGTGTCCGCTTCCTCGTCGCTTTCGTCCTCGTCTTCGTCGTCCCAGCTGAACTCTTCGGCGCCCGAGTAGGCGAAGCGTGCATCCGCACCGGTCAGGCGGGTAAAGTCCAGCTCCAGGCGGGAATCGCTCAGGTGCTCAGCCTTATCGCGGCCCCACTCGATGACGGTCACAGAGCGCGGCAGGGAGAACTCCAGATCCAGGTCGTCGAGCTCTTCGGCACTGGAGAGGCGATAGGCGTCCACGTGCACCAGGTCGGGGCCGCCGGGTCGGGGTCCGTCCGGCAGGTTCGGGTGCACGCGCGAGAGCACGAAGGTCGGTGAGATAACGCCTTCGCGCACGCCCAGGCCTTCACCCAGGGAGCGGGTGAACGTGGTCTTGCCCGCACCGAGCTCGCCCGAAAGCAACAGTACGTCCCCTGCGTTCAGGTGCTGCGCCAGGGTGAGCGCCAGGCGGCGGGTATGGTCGGGGCCGGTCACATCCAGGTCGAGTGCGGCAGAAATATACTCAGCGCTCATTAGCCCTCCTGCTCCTGCCCGGTACCCCACAGCTCGTTCAGCTCAGCTTCAACCCAGGAGCCGCCAACGTAGAGGCGCTCCACGCGGGACGAAATGCGGGTCACGATTTCGTAGTTAATGGTCTGCGCGGCATCCGCCCACTCTTCCACGGGCGGGTTCTCACCGGCACCAAAAAGGATGGCGGGCGCACCCAGGTAGCCCAGGGCGGGGTCGCTCAGGCCGGGTTCGCCCAGGTCAACGACCATCTGGTCCATGGCGATGCGGCCGACCACGCGGTAGGTCTTACCTTCCGTATTGTTAGGCACGGAGCCGTTCTCCGCGTTCTGCGCGCCCGGGTAGATGCGCACCGGCGCGTTCTCCGCAATGCGCGGCACGCCGTCAGCGTAGCCGAGCGGCACCAGCGCCAGGGTGGTTGCCTTGGGAGTGTGGTAGCGCAGACCGTAGGAAACGCCCTGACCTGCAGGAACTTCCTTCACGGCGGCAATGTAGCTGCCCACCGTCATGACGGGCTTCAACCCCAGGTCCTCAGCGGTCACCTCCGGCAGCGGGGAAAGACCGTACAGCGCGAGGCCGCAACGCACGCCGTCACCGAGCAGACGCTCCTCCGTGTCCCAGCCCTCCAGCGAGGCGGTCAGGGTCGCCGGGGAGTTCGCCAAATGCACGATCTTCGGGGCCAGGCCAGCCTCACGAGCCTGAGTCACAAAAGTATCCAGAGTGTCGAGCTGCTGAGCAGTCTCGGCGCGGGTCGGCTCATCAGCAACCGCCAGGTGGCTAAAAATACCCTCAACAGTAATCAGCCCAGACTCTTCCAGGGAGGCGGCGCGAGCCACCAGCGCGGGCCAATCCGCCGCGGTAGCACCGTTACGACCCAGACCGGTATCAGCCTTAAGATGCACGATAGCGCGCTCGCCGGTGCGTTCAGCGGCGGCGGCTACCGCCTCCAGGTCCCAACCGGAAACGCCCAGGCGGACCTTCTCCTGCAGTGCCGCCTCAAAATCAGTGGAGGGGGTGTGCAGCCACGCCATGAGCGGCGCCTCAATACCGTCAGCACGCAGTTCCAGCGCCTCATTCACGTGCACCACACCCAGTAGGTCGGCACCGGCGGCAATAGCCGAACGTGCCACCGGGTACGCGCCGTGACCGTACGCGTCCGCCTTAATCACTGCAATGAGCGCACGGTCGCCAATAAGTTCCTTGAGGCGGCGCACATTATGTTCTAGCGCATCAAGGTCAATGGTGGCGCTTCGCTCTGCCTCTGCCGGGGTGCAGGGCGGGCAGTAGAGCGGTTCGGCAGGCTGCTGAGGGTGAGTCATGGTCCTTCACGGTCCTTCTGACGGGCGGGTACTACAGGCTGCGCTTGGGCAGCCTCTTTTCTACTAAATTCTAGACCTCCCGGTGTGCGAAAGTCCTGTCGCGCTACACTAGGTCAGGTACACCTTTGAGAGAGGAAAGCATCGATGAGCACTCTGCCGCCGGTTCGGACGGTTCACGTGTATTCCATGCACACCGACCCTTTTGCGCAACCCGGTAGCGGAGATGCAGGCGGCATGAACGTCTATATTGCCCGGTCGGTGCACGCCATGCTGGAGCTCGATCCGGAGCTGCGGGTTGAGGTTTTCACGCTGGACCGCGGTGAGGCGCTTCCGGCTGATTCGCCGTTCCGTCAGCCTCCTCAGCCCGGCGAGCGCATTGTGCGCCACAGCCTTGATATTCCGTCTGCTCGTGGTCTTTCGAAGAACGAGTTGGCTACGGTCACCGATGATTTTGCGCAGGCGTGTGTGGAGCAGGCACTGTACACCCCGGATATTATTCACGCCCACTATTGGCTGTCTGGTCAGGCTGCGGCTCGCGCATCCCAGCTGTGGTCGGCTCAGGGCACTGGCTTCCCGGTCCCCGTTCTTTTCACTCCGCATACGACGGCTGCCGCCAAGGATGCGCGCCGCGGCGAAGGTGAAGCACCCGAGCCTGAGGAACGATACCGCGCCGAGCGTCTGATGAGTAGCTCCGCGAGCCGGGTGATTGTGAATACTCCCCTGGAGGCGCAGCAGATGGGCGAGTACTACGGTACGGACGCGCAGAAGCTTGCCATTATCCCGCCGGGTGTTGACACCTCGATTTTCCATACGATTCCTGGCGTGCATCCGCTCAATGACACCTCGGAGACTCGTTGCCGCATTGTGTTTGCCGGTAGGCCTCAGCCGTTGAAGGGCCCGCATCTACTGGTGGAGGCGCTCGCGCTGCTCCCCTCCGATCTGCAGGTGAACGTGGATATTATTGGTCGCTCCGATTCGGATTATGAGCGCCGCCTGTTGCAGCGCGCAGCTGAGCTGGGTGTGGCAGATCGGGTGCATTTGAAGGACCCGGTTCCGGCGTCTGAGTTGGCGAATATTTTCCGTGCCGCCGACATTGTGGCGTCCCCGTCGTCGTCTGAGACGTTCGGGTTGGTGGCTCTGGAGGCGCAGGCATGCGGCGCGGCGGTGCTCGCTACGGATGCTGACGGTCTGCGTTATGCGGTGGAGAACCACCGTACGGGTCTGCTGGTGGCGCCTCGTACTCCGCAGCGTTGGGCTGCGGCTATTGAGCGTCTGGTGCGTGCCCCGTATCTGCGTCATTCGTTGGGTGCAAACGCCGCGGCGCGTGCCCGCACGATGGGTTGGGAGCAGACGGCGCGTAAGACCCTGGAAGCTTATGCCGAGGTACGTGAGGGTATCTCGCAGTAATGTATTTTTCACGTTGTGAGGAGTTTTAATGTCTTTCTCGATGAGCCGCGATGAGTTCGCCGCGTACCTGGATTCTGTGCGTATTACCGGCGAGGTGGCAACCGCCCGAGAGAATAACCTGGACCATATTCAGGGTTTCCTGGACGGTAATGAGCACCTTGAGTTTGGTGTGCAGTGGACCCGCGAATGGGATTACGATTCGGTGTTTGAGGTGATGGTCCGCCGCGCGGGTCTGAACCCGGATCGTTCGCATACTCACGGTCAGGACACTATTGGTGCCAAGCAGTGCATCAGCGCGCTGGAGGAGTACGCCCGCATCTTCGGTGAGGCGGTGCGTGCGGGTTCTCGTATTCTGTTTGCGACCGGTCACCCGGCGGGTCTGTTCCCCATCTATGCGGTGATGGCTGCGGCTGCGAAGGCTGCCGGCGCTGAGGTTCTTCAGATTGAGGAGGGCGAGCGCTTCCTGGACGGCGATGTCCGTCAGATTATGGATGTCGTGATGTTTGAGCAGTACGGTAATCTGCAGCATACGCATTTCCCCGGCCCGATGCGCATCGCGCTGGATCAGTTGAAGGCGCGCGGTGTGACTCCGGATCTGGTGGTTTCAGATCACGGTATGGCTGGTTATGCGTCCTCGACCTGTAAGCTGCTGACGATTGGTATTGCGGACTGTAATGACCCGGGTCTGTTTGTGGCGGCTGAGCAGGGGGACCTGCCGGTGTGCGTGCCGATGGACGATAACGTTCCGCCGCGTCGTTATGAGCCGATGATTGATTTTATTTTGGATCGTGCGGGGCTTGAGCGTCCTTAATGTCCCTTTTACACCGTGTGTGTAGGGTTTGTTGTTGAGCCTCCGGGGTTTGTCGTTTTATATGCCGGTTATTGTTTTTCTGCAGGCGTGTGAAATAGTCTGGTGTTTTTAGGAGTTTCTTAGCTTCACTAGGCATTCTTCTCGGGGGCTCTTATTCTCTTCTTTTTCTGTGATTGATTTCATCACGCGGGAGCGACTTTACGGCTTTATTCTTCGAGACGTAAGACCCCCGACCCCGTAGAATAGTTTACGGAACACGTTTATGCGCTCTGTGGGTTCATATAACGCTCCACTAGGCGTCTAACCAGCGCCTTTACCGTAATCTCTGCCATTATTCACTCAGCAAGATTAAGGGTTCACTCATTCATTCAGAACATAGACTAGGACACGTCTCCCTTACACCGATAATTAGGGGTAAATGTGCCTATTCGCCGCTCTCAGTCCACGACACAGGACAAATTTCCGGGGAAGATTACACCGTTGAAAGTACAAGATCGTCTTAAAAAAATGTGGGGTGCAGACTTCGTCGTCAAGCGAAGCTGGCATCCCAAGGTTCAGCGCGCCCTTTACTTTGGCGATTTTCTCGCCATTGTTATCGCGGTTGTCGCTGCGCATCTGATTCGTTTCGGGTGGGAGAATGCTGACCTGCCCTATGTGAACGTTTGGCCTATTAACGCCTTGGATGGCCGTATTCCCGCTATTGATTACATTTTCCTGGGCGTCGGTATGGTCATCGGCTGGTGGTTTATCCTCCAGGTGAACGGCTCCCGTAGCCTGCGCATCATGGGTTTCGGCAACGAGGAGTACCGTCTCATTACTCGCGGTAGCACCTATTTCTTCTGCCTGCTGATTATTGTGGCGTTCTTCCTCAAGGTTGACGTCACCCGCATGTACTTGTTGATTGCTTACCCGCTGGGTCTGTTCCTTCTGCTCGTTGAGCGTTGGCTGATTCGTCAGGGTCTGGTGCGTTCGCGTACCCGCGGTCGTGCGCTCACTCGCGTCATGATTATTTCTGATGTGACGACCGGTCAGCACCTGTATAAGAACCTGGAGGGCGTGGTTGCTTCCGGTCTGTCCCCCGCTGCGTTCTATCTGCCCGGTTTCACCCCGGGTACCACTGTTGCTGGCGCACCGATTCCGGTGCTTGGTTACAGCACTTCTCCGGCTGACATTATGGATGCTATCCGCGAGAACGATATTCATATGGTTGCTGTTACGAATGGTCACCACTTGAGCCCGGATCAGGTTCGCCTGCTGGGTTGGAAGCTGGCTGATGCACATATTTCGCTGATTATGGCTCCTGCGACGACCGATATTGCTGGTCCGCGTATGCACATGCAGCCGTTGAACGGTCTGCCGCTGGTGCACGTGTCGACTCCGCGTATTACCGGCCTGTCGGCGTTCTTCAAGCGCACCGTGGATGTTGTGTCTTCGGGTCTGGGTTTGATTCTGCTCTCTCCGCTATTCCTGGTGGTGGCACTGCTGGTGAAGCGTGATGGTGGCCCTGTCTTCTTCCTGCAGAGTCGTGTGGGTCTGAACGGTGAGCTTTTCAAGATGGTGAAGTTCCGTTCGATGCGTACTGACGCTGAAGAGGTCAAGAAGCGCCTCATGGAGCAGAACGAGGGTAACGGCGTGCTCTTCAAGATGAAGGACGACCCGCGTATTACTCCCATTGGTAAGTTCATCCGTAAGTACTCGATTGATGAGCTGCCTCAGCTGTGGAACGTGTTCATTGGCGATATGTCGCTGGTGGGTCCGCGTCCTCCGCTGGTTGAGGAAGTTGAGCAGTACGAGGACATTGCGTACCGCCGTCTGCTGGTGAAGCCGGGTATTACCGGTCTGTGGCAGGTTTCGGGTCGTAGTGATCTCTCCTGGGAAGAGTCGGTTCGTCTGGATCTCTACTATGTTGAGAACTGGTCGCTTACCGGTGACTTCATTATTCTTCTGCGTACTGTCCGTGCGGTTTTCGCTAAGGAAGGCGCGTACTAAGAAGGATGGTGGGAGTTTCTCCCGCTGGTTCGTATGCCGGTTTTTAGTGATGCTGTCCCGGCACAGGCAGCTCGGCATCGTGTATTGATATAAGCGCGTTGAAGGGGCGTGAATCCATTTCCGGTGGATTCACGCCCCTTCTGTGTGCCCAGGGTATCTGGTCAGCTCTTCGCTTCTAGACAAGCGTCAGAACATCAGGGCGCTAGTTCCGCTCCCCTATTCGGCGATGAGGCGTGCGATGACTTCGGGGAGCATCTGCGCAACGCGGGTTGCGGGTGCCGGGCCGGGCAGAGCGTCCTTGACGCTTCCGGTGGCGCTGGCGCGTGCTGCTTCACCATGCAGGTAGACTGCGAGCGCGCCGATGGAGGCGAAGGTGCAGCCTTCTAGGGCTTCTCCGCGGGCGTCGAAGGCGGCTACGGTTTGGGCGAGCAGGGCGCCGTAGATGCCGGTGAGGGTGTCACCGCTGCCTGCGGTGGCGAGCCAGGGGCTTCCTCCGGCAACGCTGTAGGTGGCGCCGTTGGGTGCCGCAATGAGCGTGTAGCCGCCCTTGAGCATGACGGTGGCGCCGGAAAGTTCGGAGGCGGCGCGTACCCAGCGGAAGGGTTCTGCGTCGATATCCTTGCGGCTGGGTACGATGGCGTCACCCAGGTGCTTCTTCCAGGTTTCGGGGGCGAGCTCGTGCACGATGCGCAGGAAGCGTTCGAGCTCTGCGGCGTGCGGGGTGAGGATCTTGTGGGAGCCGAGGTGCTTACCGGTTGCCAGGTATTCTGCCGCCAGGTCGCAGGCGCCCGCGTCGAGGATGGCGGGTTCGGGCGAGTGGAGCAGGTAGCGGTTCTTATCCAGCGAGTCGTGGCTAGAGCCAGATCCGCCGGCCCAGACGGTGACCCTCTGCAGGGCGGGGGCGCCGCTGAAGTAGACGGTTTCGGGGTTGTGAGCAATCATGAGCTGGCGTAGCTCGTGAGAGTTGGCGTTGAAGCGGACCATGCCCACGCCGGTGTTGAGGGCTGCGCGTACACTCATGAGGGCCGCGCCGGGGTATTCGAGGCTACCGGTGAGCATGCCCAGTACGCCGCGGGTGTACTTGTGGGAGTGCTCGTCGGGTACTTCGATGAGCTCGCGGTAGTCTTCGCGGTCGAGAACGCGCAGGGCGGGCTTGTGGGAGTTGAGGGCTTCGGGAACGCCCAGGTCGTAGAGTTTGATGTCTCCGGAGTGGACGCTGTGGCAGGTGCCTGCCGGTAGCTTGTGGCCGATGAAGGTGACGGTGCGGTCGGCGCGCAGGGAGGGTTCGTGCACGGTTCCGCGGTTGTTGTCGACTCCGGAGGGGGTGTCTACTGCGAGGACTGCGCCGAGCTTACCGTCGAGCTGCGCTGCACGGAGTACGCCCAGGTATTCGCCGGCGCTACCGCGTACGGCGCCGCTGGAGCCGGTACCGAGGATGCCGTCAATGGTCAGGTCGTAGCCGGTAAGGTGTTCGAGGGTGTGTTCGGGGTCGAGTACGCGGGTGCCTTCGCCACCTTCGCGGGCGATGAGTTCGAGGTTCTTTTCGCTGGGGTCGAAGATGACTGCGTCAACGCGGTGGCCCTTGGCGCTGAGGCGGGCGCCGGCGTAGATGGTGTCTGCGCCGTTGTTGCCCGGGCCGATGAGGAGCAGGATTTTGGCGTTTTCTGTGCCGTGGAGTAGCTCCTGCGCTTCGGCTGCGACGGCGTCTGCGGCACGTTGCATGAGGTAGCCGTCGTAGTCGACGGCTTCGATGTAGGGCTTTTCTGCTTCGCGTACCTGGGAAGCAGTGTAGATGAGCTTCATTGCTGTCTCCTTGGGTGGCACCGTGCGGGCCTTAGGGGTCACCTGGTTGTGGTGTTGGTGTGACTCTGCGTTAGTCGTCGGTGTCGTCACCGGCGATGACGCTGAGTCGGTAGCTTTCGGGGTTGAACTTTTGCAGGTGCGCCAGTTCTGCGTCGCTGAGGTATTCGGCGGTTGCGATGGCGATGGCCATGGGTTCGTCGTGGGTCAGCGAGAGGTGAATGCGGTTGATGCCGAGTTCTTTGGCTCGGCGGGCGATGGTGCCCTGAATGATGAGGTAGGGCTGGCCGCTTTCGGCGGTGGCGACTTCGCAGTCTTGCCAGTTGAGTCCGGCGGGTGCTCCGAGTACTTTTGCGACTGCTTCTTTAGCGGCAAATCGTACGGCTTGGGAGCGTACGTTCCGGGTGCGTTCGTTGGGGGTGAAGACGCGGCGGACGAAGGCTGGTGTTTCGGTCACGATTCGCTCGAATCGTTCAATGTTGACGGTATCTACGCCGATTCCCATAATCATGAGCTTCACCTTTTACGGTAGGGGTGGTAACCGCGTCCTGTTTGCGGTTTCTCTTGTTTTAAGTCTAGCGAGATTCGTTTCTTTTAGGTGGGATAGCGTCAAATATGACGCATGGTTGATGCCTGTTTCACAGCGTCATTTTTTGGTTACTCCACGAATAACCGCCTAAGTAAACGACAAGGGCGGTGGTTGAGTTCTTAGAGAACTCAACCACCGCCCTTTCGTTATCGCCGAGGCAATTTCCGAGGATTACTCCAGATGATTACTTCTGAGGATTACTCCACGGTCACGGACTTTGCGAGGTTACGCGGCTGATCAACGTCCAGGCCCTTAGCTTCTGCCAGTGCGCATGCGAAGATCTGCAGGGGCACGGTTGCCAGCAGGGGCTGTAGCAGCGAGGGGCATGCCGGGACGGTGATGAGGCGGTCTGCGTAGGGCTTGACGGCCTCGTCGCCTTCCTCGGCGATGACGATGGTGAAGGCGCCGCGTGCGCGCACTTCCTGGATGTTGGAGACGACCTTGCCGTGCAGGGAGTCGCGACCATTTGCGGAGGGAACCACCACGATAACCGGCTGGCCTTCATCGATCAGTGCGATGGGGCCGTGCTTGAGCTCGCCTGCTGCGAAGCCTTCAGCGTGGATGTAGGTGATTTCCTTGAGCTTGAGTGCGCCTTCCATTGCGACGGGGAAGCCCACATGGCGGCCGAGGAAGATCACGGAGAAGGCATCCTTCATTTCGACGCCCAGTTCCTTGACCTGGGTGTCGTTGTCGATGACCTTCTGAATCTTTGCGGGCATGTTCTGCAGCTCGGCGAGGATCGAAGCGATTTCGTCCTTGTACTTGTTGCCGCGCAGCTGTGCCAGGTACAGGCCGAGCAGGTATGCTGCGGTAATCTGTGCCAGGAATGCCTTGGTGGATGCCACTGCGATTTCGGGGCCTGCGTGGGTGTACAGCGCAGCGTCGGATTCGCGGGGCAGGGTCGAGCCGTGGGTGTTGCAGATGGAGATAACCTTTGCGCCCTGTTCACGTGCGTGGCGCACTGCCATCAGAGTGTCCATGGTTTCGCCGGACTGCGAGAGTGCCACGATGAGGGTCTTCTCGTTCACGATGGGGTCGCGGTAGCGGAACTCGTGTGCGAGCTCGACCTCGGTGGGGATGCGGCACCAGTGCTCGATGGCGTAGCGTGCCACCTGGCCTGCGTATGCTGCGGTACCACATGCAACAACGATGATCTTGTCAATCGAGCGCAGCACCGAGTCGTCGATGTTCAGCTCGTCGAGGGTGAGGTTGCCGTTCTCGTCGAGGCGGCCCATGAGGGTCTGTTCAACTGCGGTGGGCTGCTCGTGGATTTCCTTCTCCATGAAGGAGTTGAAGCCGCCCTTTTCGGCTGCTGCTGCGTCCCATTCGATGTGGAAGGGCTTGCCCTCTGCGGGGTTACCTTCGAAGTCGATGATGGAGTAGTCAGTGCCGGTGATGGTCACGATCTGGTCCTGACCCATTTCGACGGCTTCCTTGGTGTAGTCAATGAACGCGGAGACGTCAGAGCCGAGGAAGTTCTCGTTCTCGCCCAGGCCGATAACCAGCGGGGAGTTGCGGCGGGTTGCCACAACGCGGTCCGGGTGGTCGGCGTGGATAGCCAGGATGGTGAATGCACCTTCGAGGCGGTTGGATGCGACGCGTACTGCCTCGGTGAGGTCACCGGTACCGAGCTTGTTGTAGATGCTTGCGATGGTTGCTGCAGCTACCTCGGTGTCGGTCTGAGATGCGAACTCTACGCCTTCGGCGAGCAGTTCGGCACGCAGTTCTGCGAAGTTTTCGATAATACCGTTGTGTACGACGGCGAGGCGGCCGTTGTCGACAACGTGGGGGTGAGCGTTGTTGTCAGTGGGTCCACCGTGGGTTGCCCAACGGGTGTGACCGATACCAATCTGGGAGTCAGGCAGGGGGTGTTCCTTGACCTCGTTCTCAAGGTTCAGGAGCTTACCAGCCTTCTTACGGAATACGATGCCGTCGGGGCACACGAGTGCCACGCCAGCAGAGTCATAGCCGCGGTATTCCTGACGGCGCAGACCTTCGAGGACCACATCGTATGCGTTGTGGTCAAACTTGTTACCGTCCGGAGCAGTGTCCAGACCTACATATCCTACGATTCCACACATGCTATAAGTTTATCCCACAAGTATCCAGATATGCGCACGGTGAAATACCGTTATGCGTCACGTTTAATGTGGCTTTCCTAGCTTTTCAGGTTTTACCCTTTTCTTTCCATCAATTTATTTCTACAAACAAACCGTGAGGGTGGGTATTTTCCCCGCGGGCTGAAAGTTCGTACACTTAGATAAATGAGCACCGCACCGTATTTTTCTGGCGATGACCGCTTCATGCATCTTGACCGTTCCCGTTGGTCGCACCTAGCCAATGAGATTTCTGTCCCCCTCAGTGCTGAGGAAATTGAGTCTCTTCGTGGTCTGGGTGAAACTGTCGACCTTGAAGAGGTGCAGCGTATTTATCTGCCGGTTTCTCGCCTTCTTAATCTGTATGTAACTGCCGCATCCTCGCTGAACCATATGACGAATGATTTTCTGCATGTGTCTCAGCGTCGCGTCCCGTTCATTATTGGTGTGGCGGGTTCTGTTGCTGTGGGTAAGTCGACGACGGCTCGTATTTTGCAGGCTCTTTTGAGTCGCTGGCCTTCGACTCCGAAGGTTCAGTTGGTGACTACGGATGGTTTCTTGTACCCGAATGCGGAGCTTCAGCGTCGCGGCATTATGCACCGCAAGGGTTTCCCGGAGTCTTATGATCGCCGCGCCCTGTTGAATTTTGTGTCGCAGGTGAAGTCCGGTGCCGAGCGTGTGGTGGCGCCGAAGTATTCGCACCTGTATTACGACATCATGCCGGATGAGCATATTGAGGTCACGGCACCGGATGTTCTGATTCTTGAGGGTTTGAATGTTTTGGCGCCTTCTCAGGCTGAGGGTCCGGAGACTTCCGATCTGACGCTGAGCGATTTCTTTGATTTCTCTATTTATGTGGATGCCCGCACTGAGGATATTGAGCGCTGGTATGTGAATCGTTTCTTGACTCTGCGTTCTTCGGCTTTTGCGAATCCGGAGTCGTATTTCAAGCGTTATGCGGAGCTGAGCGATGAGCAGGCGGTTGAGGTAGCGACCGGCATTTGGAAGAGCGTGAATGAGCCTAATCTGGTGCAGAATGTTTTGCCGACTCGTGCTCGTGCGCATTTGATTCTGCAGAAGGGTGCCGAGCATACCGTGGAGCAGGTTCTTCTGCGTAAGAACTAGAGGTTCTTTAGGTTTTTAGTGTTCGTGTGCGGCTTTTAGCCGGTATTGTGGTGCATTCTAGTAGAAGGCGCCGGAGGCTCCACTCCCTCGCGGGGTGGGTTTAGGCTTCCGGCGCTTTTTGTTTGCATCTACGCCATGATGAGGAGTTATTGTGAAGTCTCTGCACCGTACGTCTACCGCTCAGGAGTCTCTTAATAGTTCTGCGCTGAACCGCCGCGCTCTCTTGGGTGCCGCTTTGGGGGTTGGCGGCACGGCGCTATTGGTGGCTTGTGGTTCGCAGGGTGGTTCACAGGGTCAGGGTGCCTCCTCTTCATCTTCTGCAGCGAGCGCTTCTGCTTCTGAGTCTGCGACGGCTTCAGTGGCTTCTTCTAGTGCCTCTTCCACTGCGGCGACCTCTTCTGCCGCGCCCTCCCCTGTTGCTTCTGCTACCGGTGCTTCTGCCAGCACTTCAGCTTCTGCGAGCACGTCTTCTTCCCCGTTGGCTCTTGCTCAGCCGAGTGTTGAGTCTCAGCCGGACTCGTTGCGTTGCCTCGTGAATAAGATGCGCCCTTTTGCGCAGCAGGACTGGGAGCCGAGTGACCTGGTGGAGTTCTACGGCCATCAATTGCGTGCTGAGGCGGCTAAGGCGGCGGACACGATGATTGATGCGGCGGCGACCGACGGCGTGACCCTGCTTGTTTCTAGCGCGTATCGTTCGTATGCGGTGCAGCAGCAGACCTATCAGTATTGGGTTTCGGTGAACGGCCAGCAGGTGGCAGACCAGTTGTCGGCTCGTCCCGGCTATTCGGAGCATCAGACGGGTTTGGCGATTGATTTTGCTTCTCCTGAGGGTTGCCGTCTGGAGGAGTGTTACCGCGATACGCTGGCTGGTCAGTGGTTGGCGAAGAATGCTCCGCGTTACGGATATATTTTGCGTTTCCCTGATGGTCGTCAGTCGGTGACCGGTTATCGTTTTGAGCCGTGGCATTACCGTTATGTGGGTGTGCAGATTGCTCAGGAGTATGTGTCTTCGGGTGCGAAGACTTTTGAGGAGTTCATCGGTACGGGTGCGGCACCCGATTATGCAAGTGCGAGCTAGGCTCTGGGCTAAGCTTTCAGCTTTGCCAGGTGCGCTAAGCGGTGATGTGTGTCGTATTTCTAGGTTTCGTACCGGGAATAAATAGGCACAGTAGATGCATATTTTTTCGCGTACACGCCGCGTAAATCCGCGATTTTTCGCAGGTTTCAGAGATTTTTACTCACCTTTATATGACCTAGACCTTAAGTATTGGGTACCACAGAACCACTGTGAAGAAAAACACATGCTTTACAGTGAAAATTTTCTCAGAATATGGCATTTTGAACACCTAAAAGGCGCTATTCTATATCTCATGCTTAAGGGTTTTAAAGATTTTCTGATCCGCGGTAACGTCATCGACCTCGCAGTTGGTCTGATTATGGGTACCGCCTTCACCGCTGTGGTGACCTCGCTTGTCCAGGCCGTCCTGATGCCCGCTATCTCGATGCTGGTTAAGTCCCCCAACTTCGATGAGTTCCTGGTCTTCGGCCAGATCAAGGTTGGCGTGTTCCTGACCGCTGTTGTCAACTTCATCCTGATTGCAGTTGCTGTGTACTTCGCAGTTGTTGTCCCCACTCAGAAGCTGACTGAAATCGCACTGGCTAAGAAGAAGGCTGAAGACGAGGCTGCTGAAGAAGAGGAAGAGACCGAGATTGCCCTCCTGAAGGAGATCCGCGACGCTCTGGCAAAGAAGTAATTTCTCTGCTCTCTAACACTAACTTTCGAACCCCCGTATCCCTGTGGATACGGGGGTTTTCCGTATCCACATCCCCTACGACCACCCAAGATAACGAAGAAGGGCTGGGAAGGTAACACCTTCCCAGCCCTTCTCTATCCTCCACTGCGGTCTTCACACCGGAAGAATACGTTTAGAGTGCCAATTCCTTAGCCACAACGTCAGCCAGCTGCTGAGCAACCTCATCAGCCTGCTCCTGGGTTGCAGCCTCAACCATCACGCGGACCAGAGGCTCAGTGCCGGATGCACGCAGCAACACACGGCCGCTCTCACCCAGTACTCCTTCAGCCTCGCTCACAGCGGTAGCGAGCGCCTCGTTGGTCTTGACCGCCGCACGGTCAACGCCCTTGACATTGATTAGGCGCTGCGGGGTGGGCTGCATGCGGGATGCCAGCTCCGAGAGGGTCTGACCGCTACGTGCCACCTCTGCAGCCAGCTGGATGCCGGTCAGAACGCCGTCACCGGTGGTTGCGTAGTCGCTCATGATAACGTGGCCGGACTGCTCGCCACCGAGGTTGTAGCCGTGCTCGCGCATAGACTCGAGGACGTAGCGGTCGCCCACAGCGGTGCGGCCGAGGGTAATGCCGTGCTCGCGCAGGTACAGCTCCAGGCCCAGGCTGCTCATTACGGTTGCGACGAGGGTGTCCTTTGCGAGCTTGCCTTCGCGCTTAGCGGCAACAGCCAGGATAGCCATAATCTGGTCACCGTCTACCAGATTGCCCTTTTCGTCAACTGCCTGGCAACGGTCCGAGTCGCCGTCGTGGGCGATGCCGAGGTCCGCGCCGTGCTCAACGACTGCTGCCTGCAGCTTCTCGGGGTGGGTGGACCCCACGCCGTCGTTGATGTTGGTGCCGTTGGGCTCTACAGCCAGTGCGACAACCTCTGCACCCAACGCTTCGAAAGCTGCGGGAGATGCTGCGTATGCCGCACCGTTTGCGCAGTCCAGAACAATCTTCTTGCCTGCGAGGGGCTTGCCTTCAGGCAGGGTGGAGACCAGGTGCTTCACGTAAGCCTCGGTACCGTTCTCCAGGGGCTTGACGGTACCCACAGCGCCACCGGTCGGGTAGCGGAAGGACTTCTCGCGGTAAACGCGTTCAATGGCGTCCTCAACGGAGTCTTCCAGCTTCTGGCCGCCTCGGGCCAGGAACTTAATGCCGTTGTCCGCTGCCGGGTTGTGCGATGCAGAAATCATCACGCCGAAGTCAGCGCCGGTGTATGCCACCAGGTAAGCTGCTGCGGGGGTGGGGACAATGCCGGCGTCCAGCACGTCAACACCTGCGCTAGCGAAGCCAGCCTTCATCGCAGAGACAATAAAGTCTGCAGAGGATCGGGAGTCATTTGCAATCACGGCACGGGGGCGTACACCCTCTTCTACCGTGTCAAAGCCCAGAACAATAGAAGCCGCCTGCGCGAGCTCCATAGCCAGGGCGGGAGTAATTACATCGTTTGCCAGACCGCGTACGCCGTCGGTTCCAAAAAGTCGTTCAGTCACCCTTTTATTTTACGATGCGCATAACTCTCCTCAGGCGTATACACCGTATTTTCTTCAGAATCAGAAAGTGATTTTCAGCGGCTACATATCTGCTTCATAGCTAATGTTTCTATAGACACGCAAAGGTGCCTGCTCTCAGTTCCCAGAGAGGGAAAAGAGAGGCAGGCACCTTCACAGTGCACGCTATATGGCGGTTTATTGCCCTAGAGCAGGCTGAGGCTCATGCCCTATTTGCGTCGCTTACTTGACGACGGGGAAGCCGTCGGGGGAGTCACCGGACTCGTCCTCGAAGACGTGTGATGCGGAGCGAACGATCAGCGAGTCGAGCTCGCCCACGACTGCCTCGTCCTTGGAGGGGTAGTCGAACTGGGAGAGCACGTAGCGCATTGCTTCCAGACGTGCGCGCTTCTTGTCGTTGGACTTGATAACGGTCCAGGGGGCGTCACCGGTGTGGGTGTAGAAGAACATTGCTTCCTTTGCCGCGGTGTAGTCGTCCCACTTGTCCAGGGATGCCAGGTCGGTGGGGGAAAGCTTCCACTGACGGACCGGGTCGGTACGGCGGGAGGGGAAGCGTGCGAGCTGCTCTTCGCGGGTGACGGAGAACCAGAACTTGATGATATGAATACCGGAGTTCACCAGCATGCGCTCCAGGTCCGGAACTTCGCGCATGAATTCGAAGTACTGTGCCTGGGTGCAGTAGCCCATAACGCGCTCAACACCGGCACGGTTGTACCAGGAGCGGTCCATCAGGACGATTTCGCCGCCGGAGGGCAGGTGCTTGATGTAGCGCTGGAAGTACCACTGGGTCTGCTCGATGTCGGTCGGCTTCTCCAGTGCCACAACGCGAGCGCCACGGGGGTTCAGGTGCTCGGTGAAACGCTTGATGGAGCCGCCCTTACCTGCTGCGTCGCGGCCTTCGAAGATAATCAGAATCTTCTGACCGGTGGACTTCGCCCAGAGCTGCAGCTTCAGTAGCTCAATCTGCAGGGCGCGCTTTTCCTTCTCGTATGCCTTACGGCTGAGCTTGGTGTCGTAGGGGTAACCCTTCTTCCATGCCTGCGAGGTTTCGTCGTCCTTCTTGTCCTTGCCGAGGGCGCGGGTAAGGGAAGCCATTTCGTCCAGCTCTGCCGAGTAGTCCTCGACAACGGAGGTGCGGCGTGCCTGGGGCTTCAGGGCTTCCTTGATGGCTTGTTTCTTCTCAGAACCGGTGTGTGCGTGTGCGCCTTCAGCGGCGTGGTGGTGGGATTCAGTCTGAGGAGCCTCCACTGCCTTCTCTTCGGGCTGGGTGGAGGGATTCTGCTCTGCCATGAGTACTCTTTTCTTCCTGTCTGCTTTGACTCTTTAACTCTACCGGTGTGCTCTTCGATGAACAAACGTAACAGTTATATGCACCCTATAACCTTGTAACGCTCAGGGTGAGTAGATACGCAAACGCCCCGCTCTCCTAGGGAGAGACGGGGCGTAACGCTTCGTGAAAACCAGCGATTAACGCTTGGAGAACTGCGAAGCCTTGCGTGCCTTCTTAAGACCAGCCTTCTTACGCTCGATGACGCGTGCGTCACGGGTCAGGTAGCCAGCCTTCTTCAGTGCGGGGCGGTTGTTTTCGCGGTCGATCTCGTTCAGTGCACGAGCGATACCCAGGCGCAGAGCACCTGCCTGACCGGAGGGGCCACCACCGTTGATGCGTGCGATGACGTCGTATGCGCCCTCAAGCTCCAGGAGCTTGAAAGGCTGGTTGACGTCCTGCTGGTGCAGCTTGTTGGGGAAGTAGTCTTCCAGGCTACGACCGTTGATGGTCCAGTTGCCGGAACCGGGCACAACGCGAACGCGTGCCACTGCTTCCTTGCGGCGACCAACTGCTGCGCCTGCAACAGTCAGGGCCGGGCGTGCTGCCTTAGCCGCTGCGGGAGCAGCGGACTCCGAGGTGTAGCTGGTCAGCTCTTCCTCGACTACGATCAGCTCTTCGTTCTGAGCCACGATTTCTCCTATTGTTTCTCGTAGGCCCGAATTACTGGGCGACCTGGTTGAATTCGTAGGTCTTGGGCTGCTGTGCCGCGTGCGGGTGCTCGGGGCCAGCGTAGACCTTCAGCTTCTTGAGCTGCTGTGCAGCAAGCTTGTTCTTGGGCAGCATGCCCTTGACAGCCTTCTCAACCGCGCGAACGGGGTTGGTCTCAAGCAGCTCTGCGTAGTTCACGGACTTCAGACCGCCGGGGTAACCCGAGTGGCGGTATGCACGCTTCTGCTCGAGCTTTGCACCGGTCAGGGCGACCTTCTCAGCGTTCACGATGATAACGAAGTCACCGGTGTCAACGTGGGGAGCAAAAGTCGGCTTGTGCTTACCGCGCAGCAGGATAGCGGTCTGGCTTGCGAGGCGGCCGAGAACAACGTCGGTGGCGTCAATGACGTGCCACTGGCGCTCGACTTCGCCGGGCTTGGGAGTATAAGTGCGCAAAATATTGGCCTTTGTCTCGAAATGTACATACGGCGCTTAGTTGGGTATCGCGCCTTTTACTTACGTGCATGACGAACACCCGGGTGAGGACCGAGCTGCCGCCCGTTCTGCCCGTACTCTAGACCGCCTTAACGTCCTGCAACTAGACAGCGATTTAGAGCGCGCTCGGGTAGAACACGCACAACATATCAAGACTATACAGGACGTCGAGTGCTTAATCCACCGCCAAAGCCTTAAAAATAGGGCTTTTTTGTCTTAAACACATTTTAAATTCCATCCGTGTAATTCACCCGGGGTAGTTGCGCTCCCCCGCGACGCTTCACGGCGCATGAGCAACGTGACGGGGCTCAATATATACAGGGCGTTAAGCGCTCTGCGCTTCGTGGTCCTCGCGCTTTGCTCGAGCACGTTCCGCCTGCTCTCCATACAACTCCGGGGCAGGGTAGTAAATCTCAGCTAGTGCCAGAGCATGCGGAGGCGCAAGAGTCAGCGAAGCTTCGCGTCCCGGGTTCTCGATCCGCTCACGCAACCAGGCCGCGTCACGTTTACCCGTGCCGTAGAGCACCAACGCACCCACAAGTGAACGCACCATGTGATGACAGAAGGCATCAGCCACCACACGCACCTCAATAAGGCCACTTTCAGCACGAGTGAAGCTAAGCTCTCGCAGCTCACGAATCGTGGTCGCGCCTTCACGCGGCTTGCAGAAGGAGAGAAAATCACGCAGGCCGAGTAGCTGCTGCGCCGACTGGTTAAGATCAGCACAATCCAGGTGCTCAGGTACCGCCCAGGTGTAGGTACGGTGCAGAGGATTAAGACCGTCCGCCGCGCCATCTGCAATGCGATATACGTAGCGGCGACCGGTAGCCGAGAAGCGCGCATCAAAATCGAAGGGAACCCCAGTGACGCGGTGAATCTGAATAGCGCCCTGCAGAATGCCGCGAACGTTCTTCGGCAAGTTCAACTGCTCTTCCGCATCGTAGAGGCAGCGCTGAAGAGCACCGGTGAGGCGGCGGCCCAGGGCAGCCGTCGGGTCGTCCTCCCCCGTTCGACCTTGCAGGCGAGTCCAGTCCTCATCGTTCAGATCGCAATGCAGGGTCTGGGCTTCCGCATGCACACCGGCATCAGTTCGACCCGCGACCACCACGCGGTGAGGCGCCCGCAAAATCAGTTCAAGGGCATTCTCAATGACCCCCTGCACGGTAACCAGGTTCGGTTGGGCAGCCCACCCGCTAAAAAGAGAACCGTCGTAGGCACAATCAATTCGCACGCGGTGCGTAGCAGTGAAGGGCTGTTCTTCACGGTTCTCTAAAGCAGTAGCGTTATGCATTGGTGTGCCTTTCAGCGGTAAAGGACGGTTGAAGAATACGGATCGGCTCTTGTATTAGCGAATACGCAAAGAACCGTCTCCTTGTTAAGTATGCAGATACACCAATCCGCCGCCCACAGCAGTGGACGGCGGATTGACATATTTTAGGCTTAGCCTAAATCAGCTGGGATCCGTATTACTCGGAAACCTTCTGTGCTGCTGCGCCACCTGCGGGGGCGTAACCTGCAGCCTCTGCCGACTCAGCGGAGTCGAACCAGATTTCAGCCTTGGTGCTGGAGTACCAGCGGGAACCGGGCACGTGGTACTTCATGGAATCGGCGTTACCCTTAACCTCGAAGCCCTCGGGAGCCTCGCCGGACTCCAGGGGTGCGTGGGAACCTGCCGGCAGGCCCTCAGCTGCTTCAGCCTTGGGAGCCTCAGCTGCCTTCTCAGCAACCTTGGTTGCCTCAGCAACTGCACCCTTGGTTGCAACGGGCTCCATGACGAGCTCGATGACTGCCATGGGAGCGTTGTCACCCTTACGGTTACCGATCTTGATGATGCGGGTGTAACCACCGGGGCGCTCTGCCATTGCCGGAGCAATAACGGTGAAGAGCTCGTGCACGACGGACTTGTCGGTGATGGAACGCAGCACGCGACGGCGAGCAGCCAGGTCGCCCTTCTTACCGAAGGTGATGAAGCGCTCTGCCACCGGACGCAGGCGCTTTGCCTTGGTCAGGGTGGTGGTGATGCGCTTGTGCTGGAACAGCTGCGCCGACAGGTTGTTGAGCATGTGGCGCTCGTGGGTCGGGGAACCGCCGAGGCGGGGACCCTTAGTGGGAGTAGGCATAGTTAAATCTCCATAGTTGCGTTCCCTAACGCCCCAGCAGCGGAGCCTCTTAGGGAATCAAGTTTGACTGATCCCGGTGGAACCGGGTGAACTATTCGGTCGAAATTATTCGCCGGAACCGTCTTCGTCATCAAGCGGGCGTGCAGCAGGCTCGAAACCGGGAGGGGAGTCCTTCAGAGCCAGGCCGAGCTCGATGAGCTTTGCCCTGACCTCGTCAATGGACTTAGCACCGAAGTTACGGATGTCCATCAGGTCAGCTTCACTGCGGGTCACGAGCTCACCCACGGTGTGGATGCCCTCGCGCTTGAGGCAGTTGTAAGAGCGGACGGACATGTTCAGGTCCTCGATCGGCAGTGCCAGATCAGCGGCCATGGACTCGTCGGCGGGCGACGGGCCAACTTCGATACCCTCAGCTGCAATGTTCAGCTCACGTGCCAGGCCGAAGAGCTCGACCAGGGTGCTGCCTGCAGAAGCAACGGCGTCACGCGGTGCGATGGCTTCCTTGGTTTCGACGTCCAGGGTCAGGCTGTCGAAGTCGGTGCGCTGCTCAACACGGGTCGCGTTCACGCTGAAGGTAACCTTCAGAACCGGGGAGTAGATGGAGTCAACCGGGATACGGCCAATCTCGCCATCGCCGACCTTGTTCTGAGCTGCAGTCACGTAGCCGCGACCGCGCTCGATAACCAGCTCAGCGTTGAAGTTTGCCGAGGCGTTCAGGGTTGCCAGGTGCAGTTCCGGGTTGTGGATCTCCACGCCAGCGGGAACCTCGATGTCGCCTGCGGTCAGTTCACCTTCGCCCTGCTTGCGCAGGTAGGCCACGACGGGCTCGTCGTTCTCAGAAGAGATGGAGAGCTTCTTGATGTTCAAGATGATCTCAGTGACGTCCTCGGTCACGCCGGGAACGGTGCTGAACTCGTGCAGTACACCATCAATGCGGACGCTGGTAACAGCGGCGCCGGGGATGGAGGACAGCAGAGTACGGCGGAGGGAGTTACCCATGGTGTAGCCGAAACCGGGCTCCAGAGGCTCGATGGTGAAGCGCGAGCGGTTGGGCGCTACGACCTCTTCAGTCAGAGTGGGGCGCTGTGCAATAAGCACTTTGTTTCCTTTCGGTGAGCTCCGCTATATGAGCCCACAGGTTGGGGAAAACATATCTTAGGAAGCAGACGGGTGTCTGTACTCTCCGGGCACAACTCCGTGGAGCGTACCCGTCGAGGGATTTAGGTCAGGAACCTAATTAGACGCGGCGGCGCTTCGGGGGACGGCAACCGTTGTGTGCAACGGGGGTAACGTCCTGGATCGAACCGACCTCGAGGCCTGCAGCCTGCAGGGAGCGGATTGCGGTTTCGCGACCGGAACCGGGGCCCTTGACGAACACGTCAACCTTGCGGACGCCGTGCTCCTTGGCGCGGTTTGCAGCAGCCTCAGCAGCCAGCTGTGCGGCGTAGGGGGTGGACTTACGGGAGCCCTTGAAGCCCATGTCGCCAGCGGAGGACCAGGAGATCACTGCACCGGTGGGATCGGTGATGGAGACGATGGTGTTGTTGAAGGTCGACTTGATGTGAGCCTGACCAGCAACGATGTTCTTGCTAACCTTGCGGCGGTTGGTCTTACGAGCTGCCGCAGCGCGAGTCTTGGGAGGCATTTTTGATTCTCCTACAAAGGTTTTCTAATACGTTGGTCGGATAGAGATATCCAACAGAGCAACGTTGCTTACTTCTTCTTACCTGCGACGGTACGCTTCGGGCCCTTGCGGGTACGTGCGTTAGTCTTGGTGCGCTGACCGTGAACCGGCAGGCCGCGGCGGTGGCGCAGGCCCTGGTAGGAACCGATTTCAACCTTACGGCGGATGTCAGCTGCAACCTCGCGGCGAAGATCACCTTCAACCTTGTAGTTGCCTTCGATGAAGTCACGAAGTGCCACGAGCTCCTGGTCGGTCAGGTCCTTGACGCGGGTGTCAGGGTTGACGCCGGTAGCAGCGAGGGTTTCGTGTGCACGGGTCTTGCCCACGCCGTAGATGTAAGTGAGAGCAACTTCCACGCGCTTTTCGCGGGGAATATCAACTCCAGCGAGACGTGCCATACTGGCTTCTCCTTGTTGTTTTCCAGAGGTCTATAGCATCACTGCCCGGGTTGTTCTGACCCGGTCCCCGGCCTCTGAGTCCGGAGGTATCCGAAGGCGCCTCGTTGGCGTTGCTTCGGAGCGGTGCCTATGACAATTCCGCCCTCTTACAGGGCGGCTATGAAGTCAGCTGCTAGGGATTAGCCCTGGCGCTGCTTGTGGCGCGGGTTTTCGCAGATCACCATGACCACACCGTGACGGCGGATCACCTTGCACTTATCGCAGATCGGCTTAACGCTCGGCTTGACCTTCATCGCATTCCTTTTGATTGCAACTTGATTACTGGCGAGATAAGAGGTTCCCTCACTTACGTTGGGGAACTGCGTTATCCCTTTGAACACGATTTAAACGCCGCCAGGGGCGACGTTTATCTCGGGTTTACTTGTAACGGTAGACGATACGACCTCGGGAAAGGTCGTAGGGGCTCAGTTCCACTACTACTCGGTCCTCAGGCAGGATGCGAATGTAGTGCTGACGCATCTTGCCCGAGATGTGTGCGAGAACCTTGTGGCCGTTATCCAGCTCAACACGGAACATCGCGTTGGGCAGAGCTTCAACCACAGAGCCTTCAATCTCGATGACGCCGTCTTTCTTAGCCATATCCTCCGCTAACGTCGGTGCCCGTCGCAGGTGCGGCGGGCAAATGTATCTTCTGTTTGTGAGCTCACCGTGGTGAGGTGCTAGGGCGTTTTAAGGCGCACTTAACACTGGCACAAACAACCAACTGTTAACTCTACGGCAAAGACCGTGGAAAAACAACCGTGATTTTTATGACATCAGGCACTTAAGGTTTAAAAGGAAGAAGCCCCTCCCCCACGCTCCAGGAAGTCTTAAGGACTTCCTTCCGCAGGAAAGGGGCACCGTTTATCGACCAAAGCTCAGCCGCTTAGTCTTCCTTAGCGGCAAGCTGACCGCATGCTCCATCAATATCGGAACCGCGAGTATCACGAATAGTCGTCGGAATACCGTGAGCACGCAGACGCTCCACAAAGTTCTGTTCAACGCCCTTACGGGATGCCGTCCACTTCGAACCCGGGGTCGGGTTCAGCGGAATCGGGTTCACGTGCACCCAACCACGGCCGCGCTGCGCCAGCTTCTTACCGAGCAGATCCGCACGCCAGCCCTGATCGTTAATATCGCGAATCAGCGCGTACTCAATGGAGACGCGGCGGCCGGTCGTACGGTAGTAGTCGTACGCAGCGTCCAGGGTCTCGTCAACCTTCCAACGCTGGTTAATCGGGATTAGCTCATCACGCAGCTCATCATCCGGAGCGTGTAGAGACAGCGCCAAAGTAATGGGCAGCTTCTCCAGCTCAAACTTACGAATGCCGGGCACCAGACCCACGGTCGACATGGTCAGACCACGAGCAGAAATACCGAGGCCCTCGGGCGAAGGGTCAATCAGACGGTGCACAGCACCCATGGTTGCCTTGTAGTTAGCGAGCGCCTCGCCCATACCCATGAAGACAATGTTGGAAACACGCAGCGGACGAGTATCCTCAGAGCCACCTTCTGCTTCTTCCAGGCCCTTCATCTGCTTCAGGTAGCGGGCACCAGCTACGACCTGCTCCACAATTTCTGCAGTAGAGAGATTACGGGTCAAACCCTGCTGACCGGTTGCACAGAAGGGGCAGTTCATACCGCAGCCAGCCTGCGAAGAAATGCACATGGTCACGCGGTTGTCATAGCGCATGATGACGGACTCAATGAGCGCACCGTCAAAGAGGCGGTGCACAACCTTCAGGGTATCACCACCGTCAGCTTCGAGGGTACGGACCGGGGTCAGCAGCTGAGGCATCGCCTGTGCAACCATCTGCTCGCGGTCCTTAGCCGGCAGGTCAGTCATCTCGGCGGGATCAGTGACCAGACGCTCAAAATAGTGCTTTGACAGCTGCGACGCACGGAACGACTGGTAGCCCAGTTCCTTCAGAAATTCGCGGCGACCAGCCAGGTCGAAGTCAGCGATGTGCTTGGGCGGCTTCGCGCGGCGCGGCGCTTTCAGGGCAATCTGGCCGGGTGCGGGGCGAACGTTCGAGATTTCAACCGGCACCTTGGTCGCAGCGGGCGCGGTTGCCTCGCCGCTATTGAGAGTTTCGCTCATGGAGCTTCTTCCTTGTGATGTGGATGCTTTCGGATGCGCTATCACGCACCGGACCGGATTCGCCGGTTTCTTCGAGTGGAGGTGGGGGCAGTTAAGGTGGGTTCCCCCTAGGGGTGGGCTTAGGCGGGAATCGGAACCGGGGTTACGCCAAAGCGAGCAAGTTCGCTGGCGCCGCCGTCTTCTGCGGTCAGAACCCAGATGCCGTCGCTGTGCACAGCAACGGAGTGCTCCCACTGGCATGCATCGGAGCCGTCAACGGTCACAACGGTCCAGTCATCAGAGAGCACCTTGGTCTCGATGGAACCGGTGACGAGCATCGGTTCGATAGCGAAAGCCATGCCGGGCTTGATCTTCGGGCCCATGTCACGTACTGCGTAATTCAGTACGTCCGGCGCCATGTGCATCTGAGAACCGATACCGTGGCCCACGTAGTCTTCAATGATGCCGTACTTGTCGCCGTATTCTTCGGTCACGTACGCTTCGATGGCAAGACCAATTTCGCCGACCTTCTTTGCGGTTGCCAGAGCGGCAATGCCGTGCCACATCGCTTCGCGGGTGACGGCGGAGAGCTCTGCGCGGGCTTCGCTTACGTTGTCACCAACCAGCACAGTACGTGCCGAGTCACCGTGCCACTGGCGGTTGGTAGCGGGGTCGATGACGTATGCGCCACCGTCGATGGAGAGAATATCGCCCTCCTTGAGCACGTAGTCGCCGGGGATGCCGTGAACAACCTCGTGGTTGACGGAGGTGCATACGGTCGCAGGGTAGTCGTAGTAGCCGTAGAAATTGGAGGTGCCACCCAACTCCAGCATGGTGCGTTCAAAGGCGGCGTTCACCTCTGCGGTGGTTACGCCGGGGCGCGCTGCCGCCACTGCAGCATCGAGTGCACGGCTGGTAATGACGCCTGCACGAGCCATCTGCTGAAGCTGTGCATTGGTTTTGATTTCGACTCGTGCCATTCTGACTCCTTAGGTATGTGGGGCGGTACGCCCAAGCTTAGAACTCTACAGACAGCACTGTACCCCCGCAAGTCTTTGTGATGCATCATGCACCTCAAATTGCGGGGGTACAGCAGAAGATTACTTCAGAGCGTCGAGGATGCGCTCGGTGACTTCAGCAATCTCGCCGAGGCCGTTAACTTCCTTGACGATGCCGCGTTCGCGGTAGATTGCGATCAGCGGTGCAGTCTCTTCCTCGTAGACCTTCAGGCGGTGACGGATGACCTCTTCGTTGTCATCGGTGCGACCCTGCTCTGCTGCGCGGTTGAGCAGACGCTCGACGAGTTCGTCGTTGTCTGCAACCAGCAGGAGAACGCGGTCAATCTTCTCGCCCTTGGCTTCGAGGATGGAATCCAGCTCGTGCACCTGGGAGGTGTTACGGGGGTAGCCGTCGAGCAGGAAGCCGTTGACGACGTCGCCCTCCTCCAGGCGTGCGCGCACCATGTTGTTGGTGACGGAGTCTGGAACCAGGTTGCCGGAGTCGATGTACGACTTCGCTTCCTTGCCCAGCTCGGTCTCTTCCTTGATGTTCTTACGGAAGATATCACCGGTGGAAATCGCGGGAATCTTCAGCGCTTCAGCGATCTTGACGGCCTGGGTGCCCTTACCTGCACCGGGAGGGCCGACGATGAGCAGACGGTTCATCGGAGCAGTCCTTCGTAGTTTCGTTGTTGGAGCTGAGCGTTGATCTGCTTGAGAGTATCAAGACCAACACCCACCACGATCAGCAGCGAGGCGCCACCGAACGGGAAATTCTGGTTTGCGTTGAATAGGATAAGCGCTACCAGGGGAATCATGGAAATTACACCCAGGTAAAGTGCGCCAGGCAACGTAATTCGGTTGAGTACGTAGCTGAGGTAACGCTCGGTGGGCTTACCGGCACGGATACCGGGGATGAAGCCACCGTACTTCTTCATATTGTCCGCTACTTCTACCGGGTCGAAGGTGACCGCCACGTAGAAATACGCGAAGCCAATAATCATAAAGAAGTAGAGAGCAATGTACAGCGGGTGATCGCCGCGCACCAGGTATGCGTTGATCCAGTTAACCCAGTCCGGCGGAGTGGAGCCGTCGGTGGGGGTGTTGAACTGGGCGATCAGACCGGGCAGGGTCAGCAGGGAGGAGGCGAAAATCAGGGGGATCACGCCTGCCATGTTGACCTTCAACGGAATGTAGGTACTGGTGCCACCAATGGTGCGTCGACCAATCATGCGCTTTGCGTACTGCACGGGGATACGGCGAACAGACTGCTCCACGTAGACCACAGCGAGCATGACCAGCAGGCCGATGCCGCAGACAGCTGCGAAGATACCCCAACCGTGGGTGCGCTGGATGGAGCCCAGAGCACTCGGGAAGGAGGAAGCAATGGAGGTGAAGATCAGCAGGGACATGCCGTTGCCGACGCCACGCTCGGTAATCTGCTCACCCATCCACATGATGACGGTAGTACCCGCACACAGGGTGACGATAATCAGCAGGATGTGCAGTACGTCGTCCTGGGGAATGATGCCAGGGCAGTTACCCAGCAGAACGCCGGAGCGCGCCATCGAGACGATGGTGGTTGCGTTCAGCAGAGCAAGAGCGATGGTCAGGTAGCGGGTGTACTGGGTGAGCTTTGCCTGACCCTGCGCGCCTTCATCGTGCAGCTCCTGGAATCGCGGGATGACCACGCGCAGCAGCTGGATGATAATGGACGCGGTAATGTACGGCATCACGCCGAGGGCAAAGATCGAAAGCTGCAGCAGTGCGCCACCACTGAAGAGGTTGACGATATCGTAGACGCCACCGCTCGTAACATTGGCGTTCAGACACTGCTGTACATTTCCGTAGGAAACGCCTGGCGCGGGGATGAAAGTGCCCACGCGGTACAGCACAATCATTGCCAGGGTAAACAGCAGCTTACGCCGCAAATCGGCGGTCTTAACGACTCGCCCGAATGCGCTCAGCACATGTCCTCCTGTAAGTCTATGGGGCGCCCATCCCTCTCAAGGAGTTTTAGGGCGCAGTAAACACATCTTCCAGTCTATCGTGTTTGGAGCGGGTAACGATAACTCCCTAGCAGATTATGTAGCTTTTATATTCTCTTAGCGTGATTTTTGAACACTAAATGTGGCGTGCACCAAGCGTTCAAATATACGAATACAGGAATATACCCCTGTTGTGAGTCTTTTCGAGCAGCAAAAAGCCCCCGCCGTACACCGTACGGACGGGGGCTTTCTCGTCTTGAAGACTACTTAACGGTTACAGAACCGCCAGCGGCCTCGATCTTCTCGATAGCGGAAGCCGATGCCTTGTCGACAACAACGTTCACCTTGACGGAGATTTCGCCGTTGCCCAGAACCTTCACGAGCTCGTTCTTGCGAACGGCACCCTTAGCAACCAGTGCCTCGACGGTGACGTCGCCACCGTTGGGGAACAGTTCCTGGATGCGGTCCAGGTTAACAACCTGGTACTCGGTGCGGAAGGGGTTCTTGAAGCCGCGCAGCTTCGGCAGGCGCATGTGCAGCGGCAGCTGGCCGCCTTCGAAGCCTGCACGAACCTGGTAACGTGCCTTGGTACCCTTGGTACCGCGACCTGCGGTCTTACCCTTGGAGCCTTCACCGCGGCCAACGCGGGTCTTTGCCTTGTGGGCACCCGGTGCCGGGCGCAGATCGTGAATCTTGATAGCTTCTGCCATCTTTACTTGACCTCCTCAACCTTCACCAGGTGAGCAACGGTGTTAACCATGCCAACGGTGACGGGGTCAGCAGTGCGGACTACCTTGTTGCCAGGGCGCTTGAGGCCCAGGGAACGCAGGGTGTCGCGCATGTTCTGCTTCTGACCAACATAGGACTTGACCTGGGTGATTTCCAGCTTTGCGTCGCTGGGCTGAATACGCTTGGCCATTACTACGCACCTGCCTTTTCAGACTTGGTGTTGCGCAGGTAGCTGGGGATAACCTCATCGGTGGGCAGGCCGCGGCGGGCTGCCACTGCCAGGGGCTCCTCAAGCTCCTTGAGTGCTGCAACAGTTGCGTGAACGATGTTGATCTGGTTCGAGGAACCGAGCGACTTGGACAGCACATCGTGAATGCCTGCGCACTCGAGTACTGCACGCACGGGGCCACCTGCGATAACACCGGTACCAGCGGTTGCCGGGCGGAGCATCACAACGCCTGCAGCTGCCTCACCCTGCACGCGGTGCGGGATGGTGCGGCCTTCGATGCGGGGAACGCGGAAGAAGTTCTTCTTTGCTTCCTCGACACCCTTGGAGATTGCTGCGGGAACTTCCTTAGCCTTACCGTAGCCAACGCCGACCAGGCCGTTACCGTCACCAACGACGACCAGTGCGGTGAAGCTGAAGCGACGACCACCCTTGACGACCTTGGAAACGCGGTTGATGGTCACAACGCGCTCGATGTACTTGTCCTTCTCCTCCTCGCGAGCGCGGTTGTTACGGCGCTCACCACGGCCACGACGCTCGCCGCGGTTGTTGCGGCGCTCCTCGCGCTGGTTGGAGGTCTCAGCGGTTTCAGCTACTACTGCTTCGCTCACCTGAGTTTCCTTTACGTTCTGCTCGCTCATTAGAGTGCAAGACCTCCCTCGCGTGCGCCGTCAGCAACGGCTGCAACACGGCCGTGGTACTTGTTACCACCGCGGTCGAACACGACTGCCTCAACACCAGCTGCCTTGGCGCGCTCTGCAACGAGCTCACCAACGCGCTTTGCCTTAGCGGTCTTGTCCAGGTCAGCTGCACGCAGCTCTGCTTCCATGGTGGAAGCGGATGCCAGGGTTACGCCCTTGACATCGTCGATAACCTGAACGAACATGTGACGGGTCGAACGGGTGACGCACAGGCGCGGACGCGCAGCGGTACCCGAAACGTACTTGCGGATGCGAGCGTGACGACGTGCACGCTGCGCTGCCTTCGACTTGATAGCCATGTTTACTTACCAGCCTTTCCGACCTTGCGGCGGATGTGCTCACCTGCGTAGCGAACACCCTTACCCTTGTAGGGATCGGGCTTACGCAGACCACGAATGTTTGCTGCAACCTGACCAACGAGCTGCTTGTCGATACCCGACACGGTCAGCTTGTTAGCACCCTCCACTGCGAAGGTAATACCCTCGGGAGCGGTGATGTTGATCGGGTGGGAGTAGCCCAGAGCGAACTCCAGGTCGTTACCCTTCGGGGTCACACGGTAACCGGTACCAACGATTTCCAGCTTCTTCTCGTAGCCGGAGGTAACGCCGATAATCAGGTTCTGAATCAGGGTACGAGTCAGACCGTGCAGCGAGCGAGACAGGCGCTCGTCGTTCGGACGAGATACAACGATCTCGTTTTCGTTCAGAGCCACGGTGATGGGGGAAGCTACCTTGTGGGAGAGCTCGCCCTTCGGGCCCTTAACGGTGACCAGGTTGCCATCGACCTTAACCTCAACGCCGGCGGGAACCGAGATGGGGAGACGTCCAATACGTGACATTATTCTCTTCCTTTCTCTTCTAACCGACTACCAGATGTAAGCGATGACTTCGCCGCCCACGCCCTTCTTCGCAGCCTGCTTGTCAGTGAGCAGACCCGAAGAGGTGGACAGGATTGCGATGCCGAGGCCACCCAGAACCTGGGGCAGGTTGGTGGACTTTGCGTAGGTACGCAGGCCCGGCTTGGAAATACGACGCACGCCAGCGATGGAACGCTCGCGGGACGGACCGTACTTGAGGACGAGGGTCAGGGTCTTGCCGACCTTTGCATCCTCAACCTTCACGTCGGCGATGTAGCCCTCAGCCTTCAGGATCTCAGCAATGCGAGACTTCAGCTTGGAGTAGGGCATGGATACGGTGTCGTGGTATGCGGAGTTTGCGTTACGCAAACGGGTCAGCATATCTGCGACCGGATCAGTCATAGTCATTGTGGGCTTTTGCCCTTCCTCGTTGTGGTTTCCCTACCCCGCGGTAACGGGGTCTGGACCTACAACGTAGTCGTTAGTTGGTCTTGAACGGGAAGCCCAGTGCCTTCAGGATTGCACGGCCTTCTTCGTCGGTCTTCGCGGAGGTCACCACGGTGATGTCCATACCACGCACGCGGTCGATCGAGTCCTGATCGATTTCGTGGAACATGGACTGCTCGGTCAGACCGAAGGTGTAGTTACCGTTACCGTCGAACTGGCGGTCCGAGAGGCCGCGGAAGTCGCGGATTCGGGGCAGTGCCAGGGTGACGAGGCGGTCCAGGAATTCCCACATGCGGTCGCCACGCAGGGTGACGTGTGCACCAATGGGCATACCTTCGCGCAACTTGAACTGTGCGATGGACTTCTTAGCGCGGGTAACAATCGGCTTCTGACCGGTGATTGCGGTGAGATCGCGGATTGCGCCGTCCATGAGCTTTGCGTCGCGAGCTGCCTCGCCAACACCCATGTTTACGACGACCTTAACGATCTTCGGGGTCTGCATGACGTTCTCGTACTTGAACTCTTCCTGCAGAGCGGGAACGACGACCTCAGCGTACTTGGTCTTGAAGCGGGGGGTGATCTTGGTTTCGGTCATTAGATGTCCTTACCCGAACGCTTAGCAACGCGCACGCGAACGGTGCGCTCCTTGCCGTCACGCTCTACAGTCTCGAGGCGGAAACCAACACGGGTCGGCTTCTTGGTCTCGGGGTCAACAATCGCAACGTTAGAAACGTGGATCGGTGCCTCAACCTTCTGAATGCCGCCTGCTGCGCCGGTCAGGGGGTTAGCCTTGGTGTGCTTGGTGACGACCTTGACGCCCTCAACAATCACGCGGTTTTCCTTGGGGAGAACCTTCAGAACCTTGCCCTGCTTGCCCTTATCTGCACCGGAAATAACCTGAACCAGGTCGCCGGACTTGATCTTAGCCATGAATTAGAGCACCTCCGGAGCCAGCGAAACGATCTTCATGAACTTCTTGTCGCGAAGCTCACGACCCACGGGGCCGAAGATACGGGTACCACGGGGATCACCATCAGTGTTCTTCAGGATCACTGCGGAGTTCTCGTCGAACTTGATGTAGGAGCCGTCGGGACGACGGGTTTCCTTCTTGGTGCGGACGACGACTGCCTTAACAACGTCACCCTTCTTTACGGTACCGCCGGGGATTGCATCCTTGACGGTTGCGACAATGATGTCGCCAATGCCTGCGTAGCGACGCGAGGAACCACCGAGAACACGGATGGTCAGGATTTCCTTCGCACCAGTGTTGTCGGCGACCTTCAGTCGCGACTCCTGCTGAATCATATTTCTCCTGTCGTCTCGCCGGTTCCGACTCGCTTTAGGCGCGAGCCAGCCTTGCGGAACATTTTTACGGGATTGGTTGACGCCCCGGGCCCCATCTCTATGGAAGGGGTTAGCGGAAACGCCTGGGGCAAACCCATGCCAGAAGCATTTGGACCCGCGTGAAGCGGGCGTATCCACCCGTAAGTAGCGGCATTATGCACTGGCACGAGAAGCCCGTGGTTGTGCAGCTATTTGGATACAGCCACACAGTCTTAACACTGTACAGGAAGCAGGTATCTAGCGCAAGGGCTTGTTAACTATGATTTCGGTCTCCCTCACCCTATCTCTGGGAGCAGCTGGGTTTAGGGAGCAAAAACCGCATACCGCACATCAACACCGAGTGAGAAGGTGGCTTATTTGACACTTAAAGCAGGAGGCCCCTTCGTGTAGTTCCTGACGCATAAGAAACTGAAGGGGCCTCGAGAAATCTACCAAACAATGTGTCAAACAAGGATGGTAGATATTTATATTTTACTACGCTTTAATAATCCTCCACGACAGACTTGCCGCGGCCTAGCGATAGGATCACCCCAGGCTTACTCCCCCACCCCGCTAGTGCGCGCACAGAGTTAGAGAGCGGCAGTGACTATTTTGGGTATGCCAACTGCTCTTCACTCTGTAGCTACGACATATATACTTTCGCGATACCGTCACGAACGATAGGACGAGGTGCTTCTCCCGGCCGGCTTTCTTCAGCAGCCTCACGGTATTCGCCAGAGCGTGCATCCAGCACGTAGGAAACCTCAACTGCGGGGTAGTCCCCCGCCTTGTCGATAGCTATGACGCTCCCGTCCTTCAGCAGGACCTGGTGATTAATACGGGTCGGGGCTACCTGCAAGGTCTCAATGATGGTTCGATTGAGCGGGTCAATGACGGTAATGGTTCCGCCACCGGCAACTGCCGACTCTCCCTTACCACCAAAATCAGCAACGTAGAGCAGCTGGCGTTCTGCATCGAGCAAGATATCGGTGGGCATTTTGCCGAATGGAAGATAAGCGAGGTGTTCACCCTCAAAACTCAGAACATATAGACCGCCGTTTTTGCCCTCGCGCCCCTGTGCAGAGACATACAGTTCGCCGCGCGTTGAATCAATCTCCACACCGTGAATACCGATTGGAGCATTGGCGTCTTCCCCGCCAGTTACGGGTAGCCTACGTACGAGCCTCCAGGTGTTCATGTCCACAACCCAGATTTCATCTCGCATAATATTCGGGATGTACAGGCGGCTACGAGCTTCATCAGCTACGGGTCCTAGTAGCATAGCGGGACCGTCCCCTTGAAGAGAGCTAACCGCGCGTTCTCCTTCTGCGTTAGGTGCAGAGATCACCTGGTAACCACCCATTCCGGTCACGAGTACAGCACCGCTGGGTGCAACGTATAGCTCACGCGGAATTAGCATCTCCACTCCTAGAGCGAGAGAATCCCATACGAGCGCTAGGTCTTTTTGGGAGTATGCGGATACCGAGTTTGTGCGGGTTCCTCCGGTCCAGAGAAGCTCCCGCTCGTTGTCTGCTGCTAAACCGTAGGCAGCCTGGATTTGGAAGAGGTTCTCTAACCCGGGGTTATTTTCCGGGATAGCAGGCAGAACAGCCGTCTTCTCAATCTGCAGGGTATCTGCGTTTATGCGTGCGATTGTTGCACAGAGAGTACCGTGGGTCTTCGTGTGATTAAAGCTTCCGCTTATAAAAAGAACGTTCTCTTCGGGGTTGTATGCCACTTGATACTGCCCAGCAAGCCCCGCAGAACGATCCACGGAAAAACGGTTGGCATCCAGGGTGCTCTTCTGTTCTTCTCCTGAGGCTGAGGGAACCATAAATATCTCCAGAGTTGTGTAGGTTGGAGGCTAGCTCACCTCATATTTTGCGGGCTTAGCATCCGGAGCTTTCCGTTATATATCTTACGCTTCACCCTCCACTTTGAGACTTTTCTGGTGTAGTCCATGCGCTGCGCCATTCGTAGTCAAGGCATCCTATATCAGCACTACGCAACGCTCTCCTCCAGACCTTGAGCGGGGTGGGTTTATTCATTAAAAGCTACGCAGTATACATATAATTAGCACAAAATACATCTATCTAGAGATAATGATAGATTATAGAATCTATAAGCTTATCCTTAGGCACCTAGAGCCATGGATTTCGTAATATTTCGTCACTTCTGAGCCCCTCAAAGCAGTGTCCTGAAAAAATCTGCTTAAAAATTTAGAAATTAAAGCTTGTTTTTTCAAAAATCAAGTTTTTTGGTAATAAACGCGCTTCAAGGTGCGAAAATCAGCGAGATGTACCATATTAGAAGAGACGCATGCGTCAAACAAGAGGTTCGGTCCTTATCGGACAGATTTCTTGGGTCCCTTTTTCCTCGCTAATCCGTTTGTCTAGGGACCGAACCTCGCTTTGACACTAAACCCGCACTTCGGTGCGGGTTTTCTTCGTATTTGAGGCGCTAGAACCCTACATTTCATTCTTTGGAGCTGTTAACTCGTCAAATAAGGGCGGGCGAGTATTGAGGGATACCTCGCCCTGCGCCGCTTCTCTCGTACCCTCCCCTATTGCTACTTCTACCCCACCAGGTCTAGGTCTTCCGACTAAATACGGGCATATGGGCGCATTGAAAGGGGCGGTACCCATCACTTCGATGGGTACCGCCCCTTTCAATGTGTATCGGCAGTTTCAGAGAGTCAATCGGGTTCTTGAATATCTAGTAGATCCCGCTCTGCCTCTTTAGCTACTACCGAGCGGTAGTATCGTGGGCTGCCGTGTGGTACGGACTATGCCTTGCGGCGACGTGCTACCAGCACAGTTGCACCGATAACCAGAGCAAGAACGCCGATTCCAGCTGCAACGACAACGCCCGAAGCACCGGTGTTAGCCAGCGAAGACTTCGAGGTGCTCGAGGCGGTGGAGCCGTTGTTGGAAGAGGTAACGTTCTGCGACGAAGATCCGGAGGTCTTCGGGGCGGTGCTGTCCTTCTTCTGGGTCTCGGAGTTCAAAGAATCCACGGGAGCCTTGGACTGGTCCTTAGCGTTTTCCTTTACCTGTTCCTTGGAATCTGCAGGTGCAGACGGAGCAGCAGAGGGGTTAGTTACAGGTGCGTTAGCCGACTCGGATGCCTTCGGCTCCGATACCTTAGGTGCAGGTGCCTGGTTTTCAACGCTGAAGGTGTACTCTACGGCGACGCCACCACGTGCGTTATCGTTCTCTGCCAGGGAACCGGAGAGCAGGTAGATAGCAACGCTATCGCCGGTCTTCAGTTCTTCAGTCAGGTTAGAGTTTGCCACGGTGGGGCGGTCGATGGTTGCGGTGAAGTTACCGTTTTCGTCCGCCTTGATGTATGCCCAGATGCCTGCGCTATTGCCTTCAACGCCTTCGAGCTTGGGCTCTTCCTTCGCGGAAATAGCGCCCTTGTTCAGCTTGACTGCGATAACGGAGCCCTTACCGTCCAGAGTCTTGAAGCCTTCACCGCGGAAGGTCAGCTTCTGGCCGTCCCAGGTCTTGGGGAAGTAGACCTTAGCGCCGTCCTTGTACTCGTGCACAACCTCATTGGAATTTGCGCTTTCGGAGGGTGCCGGGGTGCTCGGCTCGGGCTTAGCAGACTCGCTCGGAGCCGGAGTGGGCTCGTTGCCATCAGGCAGGCTCAGCTTAGTACCGGCGGGGTAAGTGGTAGTCACGCCAGAGGGAGCAGCAGCGACCTGGGTAGTTTCTGCCGGTGCGCAGGTCGCAGCGGTGTCTGCCTTCTTCTCTGCAACAGTTGCGGAGAGCGCTTCACCACCACGTGCGGTATCGCCTTCAACCATGGAGCCGGAGAGCAGGAAGACAGATACCTTATCGCCGCTCTTCAGGTTTTCCTTCAGGTTGGAGTTTTCAGTGGTCGGGTACGGCAGCTCAGCGGTGAAGTTACCATTCTCATCTGCTTGGATGTACGCCCAGACGCCGGCGCTGTTGCCCTCAGCACCGTTGAGCTTCGGCTCTTCCTTCGCGGAGATGCGGCCCTTGTTCAGCTTGACTGCGAGTACGGAGCCCTTTGAACCGTCCTGAGTCTTGAAACCTTCGCCACGCAGCTTCAGGGTTTCACCGGTGGTCCAGTCCTTCACGGCGTAGAGCTTAGCGCCGTCGGCGTAGGTCTTCACCAGTTCTTCAGAAGAAGTCTGTGCAGCAGGCTTCGCGCTGGTTTCAACAGTGGTGTTGATCTTCACCATGACACCGGGAGTGATCGGGGAATCCGCGTTGTCCTTACCCTTGGGCTCGGTGCTAGAGGTGCGGTATTCGCCGGTGGTCTTATCGATGGTGTAGTCGGTTTCGATAGCGGATGCGCCTTCAATGCTGCGTGCTACAGCGTATGCACTGCCGTCTGCGGTGACCAGAACATCATTTGCGCCGCTGGTCGCACCGGTAGACACCTGAGAAACAACGGTGCCGGTTCGTGCATCAACAACACCGACGTTGCCGGTACCGTAATCGGTCACGTACAGCAGGTCACGGGCTTCGTCGGAGGCGAGGGCGAGGGCCTGGTTGCCGAAAGGAATGGTCTTCTTGTAGGCACCAGTTTCCAGGTCGTAGACGGTGATACCGGAGTTAGTGCCCTTACGGTCACCCTGGGTGCTGACGTAGATTTCCTTCAGGGACTTGTCGATAGTGACGTCCGAGGGGTTCAGAGCAGCTTCAGCATTTTCCTTGTGCAGCTGAATGGTCTTCTCGACTTCGTAGCTCTTGGTGTCGATCACCTTCACGGTGCCGGCACTCAGGGAGGGTGCGTAGAGCTTGCCATCAGCGGAGTCTACGTGCATGTTCATTGCGATGTCAGATTCACCCTTGGCATCAGTGAATTCAATCTTCTTAACCAGGGCGTGCAGGGTGGTGTCGAAGACACTAATGCCGCCGGAGCCAGATACAAAGACCTTGCCGCTAGAGGGGTCGATGCGTACCTCGCGGGGGTGGTTGACGTCGCCTTCTGCACTACTCCAGATAATCTTGTTGGTCGCGGGATCGAAGACAGATACCTTGTTGACGCGGGTCTGGGTCACCCATACGTATCCGGTTGCTTCGTCGTAGGCGATACCGTAGGGAGATTCGATCTGCTTACCGGTCGGTGCGGTGGCGCCACGTGCGGTGAAGTCGGTGGTCGGGAATTGGTAGACAGTGGTGAGGTTCGGGTTGGATGCTACGTTCCAGGTGCCGACACCACCGGTCAGAATCGGCGGGCGTCCGGAAGAGAAGGAAGTGTAGAGGGAGGAGGTTGCTGCCGAGTATGCCAGCTGGTACTGGCCGGGCAGGCCCTGGTACTGGGTAGCGCTCACTGCGATGTGGCGGCATTCCTCAGCAGAGGTCTGGGAGTTTCCTCCGGGGACAGACGCGGAGACGTTTGCCGCAAAGGTAGCGGGAACCGCAGCGAAAGAACCTGCGACAACGGAAAGTGCGCCAGCAATGGCGAGCAGCTTACGTGAGGGCTTGGGTGAAGAAGTCATGATGATCCTCGATGATGTGTAGTGGTACTTCTCCAAAGGTCGTGCAACCTCCGGAAGATGCGAAGCCACCCTGCCAATTATTAGGCAAGGTTATACTAAGCAACTATAAAGTTGATGATAAGTGTCTTATCAGTTAGTTTTCAAGCAGCTTTTTTCGGCGTCCACGCTTCTCATAACTCTTTTAGCCGCTGTCGCTGTCCTCCAAAAGTCCCGAATACACGCTCTACTAGGGGATTTCCTCCTCCGTTTCAAGCTACGTGGGCCTCTGATACCGTTATGCGGGAAAAGTGACCACTTTTCTGTGTGACATCTTCAAAAGTTTTATGACAAATATTTATTCGGCCTTTTATGACCTCTATCGTTAATTCTGTAGCTCATGGAACTCCCCGCTGAGTTCTCCCGTATAGAGGTTAAACGCAAAGAACCCCTCTCCTACCGAAGTAGGAGAGAGGTTCTTTTACTGCTCTAGCAGAGAGTCATTAGAGGGCTTACTTAGCCTTCTCGATGATCTCCACGATACGCCAGCGCTTGGAAGCGGACAGCGGACGGGTCTCTGCAATCAGAACGAGGTCACCGATGCCAGCAGCGTTCTGCTCATCGTGTGCCTTGATCTTGGAGCTACGGCGAACGACCTTGCCGTACAGTGCGTGCTTCACGCGGTCCTCGACCTCGACGACAACGGTCTTGTCCATCTTGTCGGAGACAACGTAGCCGCGGCGGGTCTTGCGGTAGCCGCGCTCTTCGTTCTTTACTTCACTCACTTGGACTCACCTTCAGTTGCGGGACGAATACCGAGCTCGCGCTCACGCAGCACGGTGTAGATACGTGCGATGTCGCGCTTGATAGTGCGGCGACGACCTGCGTTAGCCTGACCGGTGACTTCCTGGAAGCGGATGTTGAAGAGTTCCTTCTTCGCTTCGCTCAGCTTTGCAGCCAGCTCTTCGTTGGAGAGCTCTGCGAGCTTATCGATGCTCAGGTCCTTGGATCCTACTGCCATCTCGCTTATTCACCACCTTCGCGGCGACGCACAACACGTGCCTTCATCGGGAGCTTGTGGATTGCCAGGCGCATTGCCTCGCGAGCCACTTCTTCGGACACACCGGAGAGTTCAAACATGACTCGACCCGGCTTGACATTTGCGACCCACCACTCGGGCGAACCCTTACCGGAACCCATACGGGTTTCAGCGGGCTTCTTGGTCAGCGGACGGTCGGGATAAATGTTGATCCAGACCTTACCGCCACGCTTGATGTGACGGGTCATTGCGATACGTGCAGCCTCAATCTGGCGGTTGGTCACGTATGCGGGCGACAGGGCCTGAATGCCCCACTCACCGAAGCTAACCTCGGTGCCGCCCTTTGCGAGACCACTACGCTTGGGGTGGTGCTGCTTGCGGTACTTTACTCGACGGGGAATAAGCATTTATGCCTCACCGTTCTCTGCAGTCTTGGCCTCGACCTTTGCCGAAGCGTTCTCGTTGCGGCGCTCGCGACGAGGACCACGGTTGCCCTGGCGGCGGCGGTCACCATCGCGGCGGTTGCCACGGCGGTTGTTTGCTGCCTGCTGAGCTGCCAGCTCCTTGTCGGTCAGGTCGCCCTTGTAGATCCAGACCTTCACGCCGATGCGACCGAAGGTGGTCTTAGCCTCGAAGAAGCCGTAGTCGATGTTCGCACGCAGGGTGTGCAGGGGCACACGGCCTTCGCGGTAGAACTCGGAACGGGACATTTCAGCGCCACCCAGACGGCCGGAGCACTGGATACGGATACCCTTTGCACCTGCACGCTGTGCGGACTGGATTGCCTTCTTCATTGCACGGCGGAATGCAACACGCGATGCGAGCTGCTCTGCGATGCTCTGTGCAACCAGCTGAGCGGAGAGGTCGGGGTTAGCAACCTCGAGGATGTTCAGCTGAATCTGCTTGTTGGTGAGCTTCTCGAGCTCGCCGCGGATGCGGTCTGCTTCTGCGCCACGGCGGCCAATCACGATACCGGGACGAGCGGTGTGAATGTCCACACGCACGCGGTCACGGGTACGCTCGATCTCGACCTTTGCAACGCCTGCGCGATCCAGGTTCTTAGCCAGCAGCTCGCGGATCTTTACGTCCTCGCGGACGAAGTCAGCGTAACGCTCGCCGGGCTTGTTGGAATCAGCGAACCACTTGGAGACGTGGTCAGTGGTGATGCCCAGTCGGAAACCGTTCGGGTGAATTTTCTGACCCATTTAGCGGTCCTCCTCCTTCTCCGGGGTAGCAACTACCACGGTGATGTGGCTGGTGCGCTTGTTGATTCGGTATGCGCGACCCTGAGCGCGGGGCTGAATGCGCTTCATGGTCGGGCCCTCGTTCACGAATGCTTCGCTGATGAACAGCTCTTCCTCGCGGAAGGGCAGACCCTGCTGGGTTGCCTTCTGACGAGCGTTAGCTACTGCCGAAGCAACGATCTTGTATACCGGCTCCGAAGCTGCCTGGGGGGCGAACTTCAGAATCGCCAGAGCCTCTTCCGCCTGCTTACCACGGATCAGGTTGACGACACGGCGGGCCTTCATAGGCGTAACGCGAACGAAACGCGCTGATGCCTTGGCTTCCATTGCCTATCTCTCTTTCGTCTATTGCCGAAAGGGAAACGTTAGCTTATCGGTGTGAACCGATTAGCGACGCTTGCCCTTACGGTCGTCCTTCACGTGGCTGCGGAAAGTGCGGGTCGGAGCAAACTCACCGAGCTTGTGACCAACCATCGACTCGGTGATGAACACCGGCACGTGCTTGCGACCGTCGTACACTGCGATGGTGTGACCGAGCATGTCGGGGATAATCATCGAGCGACGCGACCAAGTCTTGATTACGTTCTTGGTGCCCTTCTCGTTCTGAGCTGCAACCTTCAGGTAGAGGTGCTGATCAACGAAAGGGCCCTTCTTCAAACTACGAGGCATGTTTCAGGCTCCTTAGCGCTTCTTGCCAGTACGACGGCGACGAACGATGAGCTTGTCGCTTTCCTTGTTGGGACGGCGGGTACGACCCTCGGGCTTACCGTTGGGGTTAACCGGGTGACGACCACCGGAGGTCTTACCTTCACCACCACCGTGCGGGTGGTCAACCGGGTTCATGACCACACCACGGACGGTCGGGCGGATGCCCTTCCAGCGGTTACGGCCTGCCTTACCCCAGTTGATGTTGGACTGCTCAGCGTTGCCAACTTCACCAACGGTTGCGCGGCAGCGAACATCCACGTTGCGGATTTCTCCGGAGGGCAGACGGAGCTGACCGTACTTACCTTCCTTAGCAACCAGCTGTACAGAAGCACCTGCGGAACGAGCCAGCTTTGCGCCGCCACCGGGGCGGAGCTCGACACAGTGAATCACGGTACCAACGGGGATGTTGCGCAGGGGCAGGTTGTTACCGGGCTTGATGTCAGCTGCGGGGCCGGACTCGACGATGTCGCCCTGAGCGAGCTTGTTCGGAGCGATGATGTAGCGCTTGGAACCATCGAAGTAGTGCAGCAGCGCGATGCGAGCGGTACGGTTGGGATCGTACTCGATGTGTGCAACGCGTGCGTTAACGCCGTCCTTGTCGTGACGACGGAAGTCGATCAGACGGTACTGGCGCTTGTGGCCGCCACCCTTGTGACGGGTGGTGATGCGGCCGGTGTTGTTACGGCCGCCGGTCTTGTGAAGCGGACGAAGCAGGGACTTTTCCGGGGTGGAGCGGGTGATCTCGGAGAAATCAGCAACGCTCGAACCGCGGCGACCCGGGGTCGTCGGCTTGTACTTACGAATACCCATTTAGATATTTCTTCCTTCGTTAAAGTGGTCTCCGCGGGGCTTATGCCTGCGGACCGCCGAAGATGTCGATGGTGCCTTCCTTGAGGGTCACAATCGCACGCTTGGTGTTCTTGCGAGCGCCCCAACCGAAACGGGTGCGCTTGCGCTTGCCCTGACGGTTGATGGTGTTGACGGAAGCAACCTTGACGTCAAAGATCTTCTCGATGGCCTGCTTGATTTCCAGCTTGTTGGAATCGGTAGCAACCTCGAAGGTGTACTTACCTTCGTCGAGCTGACCGTAGCTCTTCTCGGAAACGACGGGAGCGATGATCACGTCGTATACAGACTTGGTGGAAACGCTCATTACTTAGCGCCCTCCTTCTTCTGAGCTGCAGCAACGAATGCGTCGAATGCTGCCTTGGTGAAGACCACGTCGTCAGAAACCAGCACATCGTAGGTGTTGAGCTGATCTGCGTACAGAACGTGGACGTTCTCCAGGTTACGTGCGGACAGAGCCACAACGTCCTCTGCACGAGCAATCACAAGAAGGATGTTCTTGCGCTCGGTGATAGCTGCGAATGCAGCCTTTGCAGCCTTGGTCGAGGGGGTTTCACCGGAGATGAAGTTCTCGACAACGTGGACGCGGTCGTGACGAGCGCGGTCGGAGAGAGCACCGCGCAGTGCAGCGGCGATCATCTTCTTGGGGGTGCGCTGTGCGTAGTTACGCGGGGTCGGACCGTGAACAACGCCACCGCCGGTCATGTGCGGTGCACGGATGGAGCCCTGACGTGCGTTACCGGTACCCTTCTGCTTGAAGGGCTTACGGCCTGCACCGGAAACCTCGCCGCGGTTCTTGGTCTTGTGGGTGCCCTGGCGTGCAGCAGCGAGCTGTGCAACGACAACCTGGTGCAGCAGGGGCACGGATGCCTGCGCGTCGAAAATCTCTGCGGGCAGGTCTACCTTAAGGGTCTTAACAGCCATGATGTATTAGGCTCCCTTCACAGCGGTACGAACCAGAACAACGCCGCCCTTGGGACCGGGGATTGCGCCCTTGATCAGCAGGACATTGTTCTCTGCGTCCACACCCTGGATAGTCAGGTTCAAGGTAGTGTGACGTGCTGCGCCCATACGGCCAGCCATGCGCATACCCTTGAACACGCGTGCGGGGTAGGATGCGCCACCGATGGAACCGGGCTTACGGTGGTTCTTGTGCTGACCGTGAGACGCGCCAACACCCTTGAAGCCGTGACGCTTCATAACACCTGCGAAGCCCTTACCCTTGGTCTTACCAACGACGTCGACCTTCTGGCCTGCTTCGAAGAGCTCAACGGTCAGTTCCTGACCGAGGGAATACTCAGAAGCATCTGCGGTACGCAGCTCGACGATGTGGCGACGGGGGGTAACACCGGCCTTCTCGAAGTGACCAGCCAGGGGCTTGGTAACCTTGCGAGAGTCGATTGCACCGAAACCGATCTGAACAGCTTCGTAGCCGTCAGTTTCCTGGTTACGGATCTGGGTAACAACGTTAGAATCAGCCTTGACGACGGTGACAGGCACGAACTTGCCGTCCTCGTCCCAGACCTGGGTCATGCCGAGCTTGGTGCCCAGCAGGCCCTTCACCTGGCGCTCGAATTTGTTAGTCATTAGATGCGATCCTCTACAGCTTGATCTCGATGTTTACGTCTGCCGGCAGGTCGAGACGCATGAGGGCATCAACAGCCTTGGGGGTCGGATCAACAACGTCGATCAGACGCTTGTGCGTACGCATCTCGAAGTGCTCGCGGCTGTCCTTGTACTTGTGGGGAGAACGGATAACACAGTAAACGTTCTTCTCGGTCGGCAGCGGCACGGGGCCAACTACAGTTGCGCCTGCGCCCTTTACCGTTTCGACGATTTTCCGTGCCGAAGAATCGATGACCTCGTGGTCATAGGACTTCAGACGGATGCGGATTTTCTGTCCCGCCATCTGTCGGACTCTCTTTCTTGATGTATTCCCTGTATCGGAGCTTTTGCCCCTTTGTTATAGCGCTTAAGGAACGCGATATATTCATCACGTGCGCCACTCAGAACGGACTGAATCCGGCTTTGCCGGGTTCCTCACCCCGCCTGAGTACCGACCCCCGAACTCGGGCGTGTCGCCTATTTTCTAGACATACTCGTCCCGTCATCCTTCGGACCGGGTCATACGTGGGCCTACCTTTAGTGCAGGTAGACGCTTTGACAACGTCGTCAATTCTCTCAGAGATAGAGCGCTTAAGCAATACAAACACGAGTTAAGTGCTTAAGAACACTTAACTGTCTTTGTCAATTTGAGGCACTTCCCTGAATGTAACTCTCAGGGAGCTTTCAATCTACTTT
The DNA here is from genome assembly GCF_001812975.1 of Rothia sp. HMSC073B08. Classification (NCBI taxonomy): domain Bacteria; kingdom Bacillati; phylum Actinomycetota; class Actinomycetes; order Micrococcales; family Micrococcaceae; genus Rothia; species Rothia sp. HMSC073B08. Next base: position 56,833 of record NZ_KV811051.1, read on the forward strand.
CAGTAAGTTCCATGCGCTTTATTGCTCTTAATAAAGCTTTTAGGTCTAAAGACTCTCGTATCGTAGAAGTATCACTACAGCCTAAGGAGAAACCATGTCTCAGCCGACACAACCTCATCAGGCATCCTCTAGCTCTCACTCTTCATCTCAGAGCCCTCAGCATGTCCAGCCGCAAGGTCTCGGTCTGTACGTTCCCCCATCCCTGTCGGGTCCGTATCCTCAGCCTCCTGCGCAGCGCCGCCGGGTCAATGAGGATATCTTCCTCAATATTGTTCTGTACATCGGTTCGCTCCTGCTCATCGGTGCTGCGGGTCTTTTTGTCACCTCGGTGACGTCTTCTCAGGATGAAACGGCTATCTTCCGTGTCCTTGCAATGGCGCTTGGAGCAGTCGTCTTCTACGGAGCCGGTCTGCTCACCTACCGCTTCGTGGAGCGCCTACGTATCGCTTCCTACTCTTTTGCAGCAACCGGTCTTGCGTTTATTCCTCTGACTGGCGTTGCTACCTATGTCCTCAAGATTTGGGTTGAAGGACGCTACGTCTGGCTTCTCACGTCTCTGGTTGGCACTGCAGCCATTGTTGGAGCCTGTGCCCTCATGCGTAACCGTGTGATGGCGTACCTGCTGATTTCGTTCATTGTTTCGGACTCGTTGGCGGCTACAAAGGTAGCGGCTCTGCCTTTCGTTTGGTATTTTGTTTCACTGACTGCAGTTGCCACCGTTCTGGGTTTGGTTCTGCATTTTGCCCCGAATGCTGCTCCGAAGGGCATCCGCGAAGGTCTTGTTGATTCTTCCCGCATTTTTGTTCCGGCTACTGCCATCGCTATTTTCTTCTTCACCAACGATTTGAGCTATACGGATGCGGGTATTGCGTTTGCAGTCATGTCTGTGCATGCCATTCTTTTCACGTGGCTGAACGGTACGGCAGATTACTATGCCCAGGCACGTATCTACCCGATTGCGTCTGTTCTCTCCTTCATCATGGACTCGGATCACGGCCCGTGGTTCCCCAGCATTTTCTTCGTCTCGGTCCTGGTTGTTAACCTGATTTCTGCTTACGTATTTATTCCTCGTCTGCAGAAGACTATTGCTGGTTCTGCTCCTGCTACTGATGAACAGCCCGAGCAGGTTCAAAGCACCCCGGCTATCCCCTGGGCGAAGGAAGCTCCTCACCATCCCGCTCACAAGATGGAGTGGTTGCCGGCAATTGACGCATGCGTCGGCGTATTCTTCTCCTTCTTTGCTCTCCTTGATGCCTTCTACACTGCTCACGTCGCTGATAGCGTTACCTACGCAACGCGCTGGAGCGCCTTCCTTCCCTACGCAGAAGGCAATCAAGGTATCTTCCCCGCCCCCTGGGTTATCGGTGTCCTCTGCATCGTGAGCTTCTTGCTGTACCGCAAGGCAATTCAGCCTCTGGTGCTCATGAGTTTTGTAGCGCTCATTCCTGTTATTGGCATGTACGCCTCCCCTGGCAACCAGGGAACGTTCTACCTCTTCTTTGCCGCGGCTGTAGTCATCTATCTGGTCAGTGCTAAGGCTCCCGAGGCACGTACCGCTGGAGCGGTACTGAGCAACATCGGTTATGCCATTGGTATGATTCAGCTCTTCCTCGCTCTCATTCCTGAGATGCAGACTTCTGAGTCGCTTTTGATGTTTGCGTTGGTCTGCGCCGCTATTGCGCTGCTGACTTTTGTCCTCTCTCAGGGCGTTGCAGTACAGAACGCAAGCTACCGTCTTGTAGAGATGTCGGTCTACCTCTTCTTGGGCGTTTTTGCTCTCTTCGTTGGGTACGTAGCTAACCATGCTGATGGCGGAGCACATGGCCGATTCTGGGTTGGTTTCCCGCTCTTCTCGGGTGCCGTCCTCTTCTTGAGCGTCCTGAGCGCTCTTATTCTGGCCCGCGCGCTACGACTTTCGGATGTTGGTTCCTTCCGCTCCACGCTTGTCATGTTTGTCCGTATCGCGTTCTACGCGACTCTGCTTATCGCGACGATTGGCTCGCGACACTACCTGCTGTACGACTTGCAGAAGGAGTACATTGCTGTAGCACTGCCGGCGCTCCTAACCGTCGTTTATGGTGCGCTTGGTTTCTTTATGCCGGTTGGCTCTTCGATTCGTTCGGAGCTACTCACCGTTGCGCGATTCCCCATCTGCTGGTCGGTCATTCTGCTCGCGATTACCGGCAATATGAAGGAATCGCTCGTAGACTTCCTCGTACTTGCACTGCTGGCGGTTCAGGCGCTGTGCAGCGTGCTACTCTATGCGTACTCCAAGCGAAACTACGAAGCATACGCGGCGGCGATTTTCTTCACCCTTGGTTCTGTCCTGAGCGCAGGCCGTTTCATTGGCGATTTTGATAATCTTCTGTTCGCGGTAGCAACTCCTGCTATCTTCATCGCTGTATGGGTGCTTGCCCTTATCTTCAGGGTCTCCCGCATGCAGATTGGTGCCTCCATCAGCATCACGACTTTCTGCATCGGTGCTCTGTGGAATCTCTTCAACACGAGGGAAAGCACAATGGAGATGACTCTTCTGGGCTACTACGCTCTGATTGCCGTCATCATCCTGTTCGTCCTGAAGGTCACGCTCCCGATTGAGGTCTTCGGTGTGAACGCTAATGTTCGTCCGCGCATCGCTGTCCCGGTTGGTAATACGATGGTTGATTTGCCGATGCACGGCCCGTTGGGTGCCCCTTACGCGCGTTTCCTGTCTCGTCGTCCCCTGAGCCAGGGTATCTATGCACCGGTCAATACGCTGCTGATGATTCCCGCTCTGGCGACGCTGGGATTCTACACTTTCGTTGGGCTGGTTTTTGAGCCCAGGCAGGTGGAGCTCAACGCACTTCTCTGGGGTCTAGGCGCTCTGTCCTTCGTGTCTGTCACCAAGGCGAAGAACCTGCCGATCGTCTGCACCACGGCGTTCAGCCTCTTCATTGCCCGTCTGGTCATTGATTACTCGAAGTCCAATCCTCTGAGCGTCATTCTTGAGGTTGCTCTCCTGATTATGCTGGCTGTTGTGGCCGCCAAGGTCCTCAAGAACTTCATCGCAAAGAGGCCTGTAGATACGCAGGTATCGGATTCTCCTCTGTACTGGGCTTTGGGCCTGCAGGTATTCCTCACCCTGGTAACGTGGGCAGTTCCCGCTGACGGTCCGGATATCGTGGTGCTGGTACTCGGCATTGCCCTGACTCTCCTGAGCGCTCTGCTGCTCGACCGAGTCTGGACCTATATCGCAACTGCGCTAGTCACCCTCGACCTGGCAATTTTGCTCAACGGTCTGAACCCGCTGACTCTGCTGATTATCTCTATTCTGCTCATTGCCGGCGTTATCTGGCGTCTGTTGGTTCGACAGAACAAGCAGGATGCAGCAGCTCCGCACCAGGGTTCTGAGCAGCTTGAGGACTTCCCGCCGCCTCAGAATCAGCAAGGCAGGTACACCCAGGGTAATGTCCAGATGCCGCTGCCTCCGGTTCCTCAGCAGGGATACCAGCCTCGTGACGGGGAGAATATCTAACCTGTTGCAGGTATAGGTTCTATTCCTGCGGCATTCTGTAGTAGGATTACCTATGTCCCTTACGAGGGGCAGTCATTCGAATCGCGGTTCCCAGCCTTCGGGCTGGGAACCGTTTTTCTTTGTCCGCAGATCTTATATTCCTATCTGCAGGGTCTTTAGACGCTCCCCCGCCGCAAGCCGGTCCACATGACCAGGTTCTTTCTGAGGTCTGCAAATCTCTAAACAGATCAGGCAGTCATTCACCTACCCGTGCTCTTTCCATATCCAGGAGTTCAGGATTTACAGCTAGAAGGTACGGACTTGCCATGCCGCCGCAGGGGGATTTCTATCGTTACGAATGCAACGTGAACTTCCGCTATTACTACGCAGTTTCCCCACTCAGAAGTCTTGAGCGACTGCTAAAGGGGACCGAGAACGCCCAGAGCTGTACTTTAGCAGCCCTGCTGATAATGCCGCTTTCTCTGCTTCGGCAGAGTCCTCAACAGGCCAAAATGGGCATAACAAAAGGACCCCCGCAGATGCGGGGGTCCTTGAGTATCGCTACCTGATGGAGAGTTTTCTCTCCGGCAAATCTTTAGCGAATTGTCGTAAATTTACGGCAATTACTTGATGATCTTGGTAACGCGACCCGAACCAACGGTGCGGCCACCCTCACGGATAGCGAAGCCGAGGCCCTCTTCCATTGCGATGGGCTGGATCAGGGTAACGGTCATCTCGGTGTTGTCACCGGGCATAACCATCTCGGTGCCCTCGGGGAGGGTGATAACGCCGGTCACGTCAGTGGTACGGAAGTAGAACTGAGGACGGTAGTTGGAGTAGAAGGGGTTGTGACGGCCACCCTCATCCTTGGAGAGGATGTAGACGTTTGCCTCGAACTCGGTGTGGGGGGTGATGGAGCCCGGCTCCACGACAACCTGACCACGCTCAACATCGTCACGCTTCAGACCACGCAACAGCAGACCACAGTTCTCGCCTGCCCATGCTTCGTCGAGCTGCTTGTGGAACATCTCGATACCGGTAACGGTGGTCTTCTGAATCGGGCGGATACCGACGATCTCGACCTCGGAGTTGATCTTCAGGGTACCGCGCTCTGCACGACCGGTAACAACGGTGCCACGACCGGTGATGGTGAAGACGTCCTCGATGGGCATGAGGAAGGGCTTGTCCTTCTCACGCACGGGGTCCGGAATGTAGGTGTCGACTGCGTCCATGAGCTCCTCGACCTTAGCAACCCACTCGGGGTCGCCTTCGAGAGCCTTCAGTGCGGAAACGCGAACAACGGGAGCGTTGTCGCCGTCGAACTCCTGCGAGGAGAGGAGGTCACGGACCTCCATCTCGACGAGGTCGAGGAGCTCTTCGTCGTCAACCATGTCTGCCTTGTTCAGTGCAACCAGCAGGGTGGGGACGCCAACCTGGCGAGCGAGCAGAACGTGCTCGCGGGTCTGTGCCATGGGGCCGTCGGTAGCTGCAACCACGAGGATTGCGCCGTCCATCTGAGCCGCACCGGTAATCATGTTCTTGACGTAGTCAGCGTGGCCGGGAGCGTCAACGTGTGCGTAGTGGCGCTTCTCGGTCTGGTACTCGATGTGAGCAATGTTAATGGTAATACCGCGCTGGCGCTCCTCGGGAGCGGAGTCGATCATACCGAAGTCGCGCTTCTCGTTCAGGTCCGGGTACTTGTCAGCCAGAACCTTGGAGATTGCTGCGGTCAGGGTGGTCTTACCGTGGTCAACGTGACCAATGGTACCGACGTTAACGTGAGGCTTGGAGCGCTCGAACTTAGCCTTAGCCAAGAGTGTTCCTCCTAGAACGATTGAAAACATGCACGCGGATCTTCGCTCCGGCGCATCCCGTTATAAAACGGTCTAGCGTCTACAATAGCGGATTACGCCGCAGAGATGAAACTGTTCATGCTCTCAATAATGGATTTAATTGAAAATTTTAGCGTGGGCCACAGGTTTTTAGCCCGTGGCCCACGGGTGAGACGCGAAAATTACTCGCCGCGGCTCTTCTGGATGATCTCGTCAGCGACGTTCTTGGGAACCTCGCCGTAGCTATCGAATGCCATCGAGAACACTGCACGACCCTGGGTCTTGCCACGCAGGTCGCCAATGTAACCGAACATTTCGGTCAGGGGCACGATAGCCTTGATGATCTTAACGCCGGATGCGTCCTCCATGGAACGAACCTGGCCACGGCGGGAGTTCAGGTCGCCGATAACGTCGCCCATGTACTCCTCGGGGGTACGAACCTCAACGTCCATCAGCGGCTCGAGTAGGACCGGGTTAGCGCGCTTAGCGCCTTCCTTGAAGACCATCGAACCAGCGATCTTGAACGCCATTTCGGAGGAGTCGACGTCGTGGTAAGCACCGTCAATCAGGGTTGCCTTCACGCCCACCATCGGGTAGCCAGCGAGGACACCGAACTTCATAGCGTCCTGGATACCAGCATCGACCGAGGGGATGTACTCGCGAGGAACGCGGCCACCGGTGACCTTGTCCTCGAACAGGTACAGCTCTTCGCCATCCAGGGGCAGGGGCTCGAAGGAGACCTGCACCTTTGCGAACTGACCGGAACCACCGGTCTGCTTCTTGTGGGTGTAGTCGACCTTCTCGACTGCCTTCTTGATGGTCTCGCGGTAAGCAACCTGAGGCTTACCAACGTTAGCCTCAACCTTGAACTCGCGCTTCATACGGTCAACGATGATGTCCAGGTGCAGCTCACCCATACCACCAATTTCGGTCTGACCGGTTTCTTCGTTCAGCGAAACGGTGAAGGTGGGGTCCTCAGCGGAAAGCTTCTGGATAGCGGTGGACATCTTCTCCTGGTCACCCTTGGTCTTGGGCTCGATAGCCACGAAAATCACGGGATCGGGGAAGGTCATCGACTCGAGAACGATCGGGTGTGCGGGGTCGCACAGGGTGTCACCGGTGGTGGTGTCCTTCAGACCAATCGCAGCGTAAATGTGACCTGCGGTAATCTCCTCAACCGGGTTCTCCTTGTTGGAGTGCATCTGGAAGAGCTTACCGATGCGCTCCTTCTTACCCTTGGTGGAGTTCAGAACCTGCTGGCCCTGAGCTGCAACACCGGAGTAAACACGGGTGTAGGTCAGCTGACCGTAGAACGGGTGAGCTGCAACCTTGAACGCCAGTGCTGCGAAGGGCTCGTCTGCGGATGCCTTACGGGTCAGCTTCTCTTCCTCGTTGGAGGGGTTGGAACCGACAACGTCCGGAACGTCCAGCGGGGAGGGCAGGTACTCAATCACAGCGTCCAGCATGGGCTGAACACCGCGGTTCTTGAATGCAGAACCGCAGAGAACGGGGAATGCCTCGCCGGAGATAACAAGCTGACGGATACCCGACTTAATCTCGGGGATAGTCAGTTCGCCCTCTTCGAGGTACTTCTCCATGAGCTCTTCGCTGGACTCAGCAACAGCCTCAACCAGCTCAGCGCGGTACTGCTCAGCCTTCTCAACCAGGTCAGCAGGAATGTCCTGAACCTCGTAAGAAGCACCCATGCTCACGTCACCCTTGGCGTCGCCGGGCCAGACGTATGCCTTCATTTCGAGCAGGTCAACAACACCGAGGAAGTCGCTCTCAGCGCCGATGGGGAGCTGAACAACCAGCGGACGTGCGCCCAGGCGGTCGATGATGGTCTGAACGGTGAAGTAGAAGTCAGCACCCATCTTGTCCATCTTGTTGACGAAGCAGATACGGGGGACATCGTACTTGTCAGCCTGGCGCCAAACGGTCTCAGACTGGGGCTCAACACCTTCCTTGCCGTCGAACACAGCAACTGCGCCGTCGAGGACGCGCAGGGAGCGCTCAACCTCAACGGTGAAGTCGACGTGACCGGGGGTGTCGATAATGTTGATCTGGTTGTCCTTCCAGAAGCAGGTGGTTGCTGCGGAGGTAATGGTAATACCTCGCTCCTGCTCCTGAGCCATCCAGTCCATGGTGGAAGCGCCGTCGTGAGTCTCACCAATCTTGTGGTTAATACCGGTGTAGAACAGAATGCGCTCAGTGGTGGTGGTCTTACCGGCGTCGATGTGCGCCATAATACCGATGTTGCGGACCTTGTTAAGGTCGGTGAACACGTCAAGTGCCACGTTATTCTCCCTAAATGAGATACTCCGAAAGCCTGCCGACTCGAATCGACTCGGCAGGCTCTAAACGGAGAATTACCAGCGGTAGTGTGCGAAGGCCTTGTTGGACTCGGCCATCTTGTGAGTGTCCTCGCGACGCTTCACAGCGGCACCGAGACCATTGGATGCATCCAGGATCTCGTTCATCAGACGCTCAGTCATGGTCTTCTCGCGGCGCTGCTTGGAGAAGCCAACGAGCCAGCGAAGAGCCAGAGCGGTGGAACGGCCGGGGCGAACCTCAACCGGAACCTGGTAGGTTGCACCGCCAACGCGGCGGGAGCGAACCTCGAGAGAAGGCTTAATGTTGTCCATAGCCTTCTTCAGGGTTGCGACCGGGTCAGAACCGGTCTTCTTCTCGACACCCTCCAGGGCACCGTAGACGATGCGCTCTGCGACGGACTTCTTGCCGTCCAGCAGAACCTTGTTGATCAGCTGGGTGACCAGAGCGGAACCGTAAACAGGATCGTTTACGAGGGGACGCTTGGGAGCGGGACCCTTACGAGGCATTACTTCTTCTCCTTCTTAGCGCCGTAGCGGGAGCGAGCCTGGCCGCGACCCTTAACACCCTGGGTATCCAGAGCGCCACGAACGATCTTGTAGCGAACACCGGGGAGGTCCTTCACACGACCACCGCGAACGAGCACAATCGAGTGCTCCTGCAGGTTGTGACCCTCACCGGGGATGTATGCGGTAACCTCGACGCCGCCGTTGAGCTTGACACGAGCGACCTTACGCAGTGCCGAGTTCGGCTTCTTCGGGGTGGTGGTGTACACACGGGTGCACACGCCACGCTTCATGGGGTTGCCCTTCAGTGCGGGCGCCTTGGTCTTAACGACCTTGGGAGTCCGGCCCTTGCGGACCAGCTGCTGAATAGTAGGCACGTTTTCTCCGTTGCTTGATCAGGTTTCTCGTTAGAGAAGCCCGTATAAACTTACTGGCCCCCATCACGTTGGATGGGTGCTCTCGGTTATCAGAAACGCTCGGATGCATATCCGGTTGGTTTCTATAGGTTCCTCGACATCTCGGCGAGTTCTCAGGGCTAAAATTCCCCACCATCAGAGGTGAAAAAGTTTTTGGGCACGCTTAAAAATGGCATTTAGGCGTCAGCAAAAAGCAACGCCAAAGGACGGTATCCATACTGCCATTGATTCATCATGCCCGTACCCTCGGGAAATATCCCGCGTAAACCCACCGGGGGTGGATCCTTGTGCACCGAGCTCAAGTACTTCGGATAAGACTATACAGGTTAAATCCCGCTTAATCTAGCGCCAGAACTGGGATTCTTTGCTTTTAAGCCCCCATCTAAGGGCAAAAGCTGATGATTTACCTCACTTAAATTACATTGTTGGGATTTACCGCTCCCCTGCACCCTCTCTGAGGCGATCCAAAGCAGAAAGCCGCCAAGAATCACACACACGATTCTTGACGGCTTCAATACTTGCGGGAGGCGAGCACAGAACCGCGTCCGCCTCCCGCAAGAAAGTATTCAGTTATAGGTCTGCCGCAGCGGCTACTGAGCTACACCACCTGGAAGACTCGAGTCTGACCCTCAAACGGGGTGATAGTCTTCGAATTCTTCTTAGCATTGCCGTAGTAGCGAATGCGGTACTGCCCCTTAGGAGTATTAGCCGGCACCTTCCAGCGAACCGTCACCTGAGACGCCGAAACACCAATGCGCTTCCATTCAAAGAAGGTATCCGGGTTGTTATCCCCGGTGTAGTACTTCCAGGTATTACCCACACGACGCTCAATTACAAAGTAGCTACCGTCGTGATGCATGTTGTTGTTCGGGTGCGCACCCACGAAACGAGCAGAGACTTCCTGGCGGCCAGCAATCGCATCCTGAGGCTGCTGGGTCACCTGACCGTAACGAGTGCCGAACATCGGGGTATCGTAGACGACCTTACCCTGCAGGCTGGCTACCGGGCGACGATCATTCGGACGGTCGCCAATACCCAGCGGCGTGCCGTTCTTCAGCGAAGTTCCAACAACATTAATGGTCTGACGGAACGCGCTGGAGGTGTAACGACCAAAGAGGGTCGCGCCGCCTTCATACTGCTGGGAGTCATACTCCTCAGGAGTCGTCACGTAGTGGTCGTAGGCGTTGGTGTAGCCCTGCAGAATAATGTGCGATTCGGGAACACCGAAGAGCTTGGCAGCATCCTGACGATACTGCACACCTACCGCACCGGTGAACTCACCGGGCATACCCAGCAGGTAGTAGTCACCGAAGCGCATAATCTGCACCGGATACTTTTCCTGAATGATCGTTCCATTTTTTGCAGAGAAGAGAATGCCCTTCGGCTGCTGGCAACGCGTCTGCGCAGCACTCGGAGTGAACACCAAAGTACCCAAAATAGAGGGGCGACCAGAGCCTTCCTTATAGACAGCCCAACCACCGCCGCCATCCTCAGTGGAGCCGGCACCAAACGGAGTACCCAGGAAGCCCTGGCAGGTACGCTCATTATGGCCACTACCGGTGTACTTGGCATCCACGTTCATACCCGAGAAATTGAAGTACGAAATACGCGAATCCAGACCCTTACCCACCGGAGTACCCGCGCTCTTGAGCTGAGAACGCACAGCATTAGCCTGCTTCTCACCCTGAATCTTCACATTCTTGAACTGGTCATTAGTGGGACCCTGACCAGGCTTCAACCAAGTATTCGGAGAAACATCACCAGCATTAGCATTTGCAAACGCTGCCACGAAACCATCACCGCTACCGGGAACATTGCGATCAACACCATGATCCTGAGTCTCCAGCAGATACTCCGCATAACCCTTGTTATCACTCGAAATCAGAGTATTCTTCGAGGTCAAAGACGTCGGATGAATCGCATACCAGTTCAACACCGCACGAGTCTTACCGTTACGCTCCAGACGCAGAGTCATATTGGTCGGATCGGTACCGCCGGGCAGCTTAGAGCGAATCTCAGGAGAGTCCAGGTTGAACGCCTCGCGAGAACGGTTAACACCGACACCAGTCAGCTTTGAAGAAGAAATCGTCAGGTTACCGGGTGAAAGGTCCTTCGTCGCCTGGCGAATCGCCTTCAGTGACCCATCTACCTGTGCATTAAACGTGTCCTGATGGAAGCCCAGAGTCGTAATGTTGTACAGGCTCTGGTGCGTAATACCACCGGGGGTCGCATGGGTGTGAGTCGCGGTAATCATAATGTTCGATTCATCGTACGCAGAACCAAACTCAGCGCGGATACGCTTCACCAGCTCATCACGCAAAGACTGCCAACTGGTCAACGTATCGAGTACAACAATGAGGTTGCGCTTACCCGAGGCTCGATCCACAGCAATGAAAGCGCGTGCGTACTGGCGAGTATGCACACCGCTACCCTTCTGAGAGGTCTCACCGTAACCCATGAAGCCGACCTCACCGGGCTCACCGGTAATATCCGCCGCACCTGCACCAACCAGGTAGGGGGTAGCACTGGAGCTCTGAGAGGCAGGAGCTGCCGTCGCAATCTGGCCAGCGGGAAGAATTGCGGATGCCGCAATAAGGCACGCTGCACCAATACGAGCAAGAGAATGCACGGGTGCTTTAAAGCGTGAAAAGACAGAGGAGCACTTTTGCCCACCTGCAGTCAGGGAGGAATTCTGTTCAGATTCGTGAGGCAGTGTCGATCCGGAAGACAATTGGGTGCTCTGATTCGTCACCCGTCCGGAAGAGAATGGAGTGATATGCATGCCTTCAAGAATAGAACCTAGTCAAAGGGCTTTCCAAGTTGAATTAGCATTGTTCAAATATGGAATATTCATTCTTTATATACCATAAAGAAAAACGAGTAAATGTTCTATTTATGGTGGTATTGGAGCGGATTATAAGGGGTCTCACAATATTTGATCATCATCTAATTTCTTACCCAGTCAAGAAATTTTCCCGATTTGAAAAAATAATGCACTCCAATGATTTTTTATAAATAAATTTGCCCACTAGGCAAAAAATATACAACCTTCTGCTGAAGGATAAAGAATATTAAAGTACCACTTAAAAGAACGCCACCCCTCCCCCACCTATTCGTTAAACACAGAACGCGGATACCCGAGACAACTCGAGTATCCGCGTTCTTTATCAAGGACCAGGCCGGGAGCCTAAACCCCCAATCTACCCCTCACGGCAGGAGCCTTAGTCCAGACCACGACCGTACTCATCCAGCGAAACAGCCATAAAGCCGCCGTTGCCGTAAGTGTACACCTCGTTATCCATCTGGAATGCGCTCTGGTAACCACCGAAAGTGTCCAGAGCCTGCATACGCTCAGCAGTAGCCTGGGCGCTGGGCTCAACCTCAATATCGTTGTAACGTGCCAGACCGGTACCGGCGGGAACCAGCTTACCGATGATCACGTTCTCCTTCAGGCCGAGCAGCGGGTCAGTCTTCGCCTCCATAGCAGCCTGAGTCAGGACACGGGTGGTCTCCTGGAAGGAGGCCGCCGACAGCCAGGACTCGGTAGCCAGCGAAGCCTTGGTAATACCCATCATTTCCGGACGACCAGCTGCGGGCTTCTTACCCTCAACCAGTGCCTTACGGTTAGCAGTCTGGAAAGCAATGTTATCAACCAGCTCACCAGGCAGCAGATCAGTATCACCGGACTCAATCACGGTCACGCGACGCAGCATCTGGCGAACAATAACCTCAACGTGCTTGTCGTGGATTTCCACACCCTGCGACTTGTACACGCCCTGAACCTCGCTCACCAGGTGCTTCTGAGCCTCACGAGGACCACGAATACGCAGAACCTCCTTCGGATCAACAGAACCGGTAGCCAGCTGATCGCCAACCTGAACGTGATCGCCGTTCTGCAGCTTAGAAGCTGCACGACGCAGAACGGTGTAGGACTGGGGCTCGGAACCATCGTCCGGGGTCACCACAATCTTGTAGGACTTCTCGGTATCCTCAATGGTCACGCGACCGGACACCTCAGAAATCGGGGCAACACCCTTGGGGGTACGAGCCTCGAACAGCTCCTGGATACGGGGCAGGCCCTGAGTAATATCGTCGGCCGAAGCCACACCACCGGTGTGGAAGGTACGCATGGTCAGCTGGGTACCGGGCTCACCAATCGACTGAGCCGCAATAATACCAACAGCCTCACCAATGTCCACCAGCACGTTCGAAGCCATCGAACGACCGTAGCACAGTGCACACACACCAATAGCGGACTCACAGGTCAGAACCGAACGGACGCGAACATCCTTCACACCTGCCTTGAAGAGCTTCTCAATGAGCTCATCAGAGACATCGGAGCCAGCAGCAGCCAGAACGTTGCCAGCCTCATCCTTCACGTCAACCGCAAGGGTACGACCGTGAATCGAAGTCTCAACATCCTGGTGCAGACCGCCGTCCTCATCAATCAGAGGCAGAACCAGACCGCGGCGAGTGCCACAGTCGTGCTCGCGAACGATAACGTCCTGCGAAACGTCCACCAGACGACGAGTCAGGTAACCCGAGTTAGCGGTACGCAGCGCGGTATCAGCCAGACCCTTACGTGCACCGTGGGTCGCGATGAAGTACTCCAGAACCGACAGGCCCTCACGGTACGAGGACTTAATCGGGCGAGGCATAATCTCACCCTTCGGGTTCGACACCAGACCACGGATACCCGCAATCTGACGGACCTGCATCCAGTTACCACGTGCACCGGAGGTCACCATACGGTAAATGGTGTTCAGGCCACCGTGAGAGCTCAAGTTCTCACGCATAGCCTCTGCAACCACGTCGGTAGCCTCGGTCCAAACCTTAATCAGCTCCTGACGACGCTCTTCGTCATCGATAGTACCGATCTCAAAGTCGTCCTGAATTGCAGCAGCCTGCTTCTCGTAGCGCTCCATAATTGCCGGCTTCTCAGCAGGAGTAGCAATATCGGAAACAGCCACGGTCACGCCCGAACGAGAAGCCCAGTAGAAACCGGAGTTCTTCAGGTTATCCAGAGCACGAGCCACAACATCCATCGGGTAGCGCTCAGCCAGATCGTTAATCAGGCTACCCAGGCCCTTCTTATCTGCCACACCGGAGAACCAGGGGTAATCCTTCGGCAGAGCCTGGTTGAACAGAACCTGACCAACGGTGCAGTCCAGCAGCACGGGGTCGCCAGCCTTGTAACCCTCAGGAGCTTCCCAGCCCTCAGGAGCAACAAACTGGTCACCATCAAGGCGAATCTTCACCTTGGTGTACAGCTCAATCTCGTGACGATCCATCGCCATCAGGGCCTCAGACACCGAAGAGAATGCGTGACCCTCGTTCTTCTGACCCTCGCGAGGAGTAGTCAGGTGGAACAGACCAATGATCATATCCTGCGAAGGAACAGCCACAGGGCGGCCATCCGACGGCTTCAGGATGTTGTTCGAGGACAGCATGAGGATACGAGCCTCAGCCTGAGCCTCGGGAGACAGCGGCAGGTGAACTGCCATCTGGTCACCATCGAAGTCAGCGTTGAACGCGGAGCAAACCAGCGGGTGCAGCTGAATAGCCTTACCCTCAACCAGCTTCGGCTCAAACGCCTGAATACCGAGGCGGTGCAGGGTAGGTGCACGGTTCAGCAGAACCGGGTGCTCAGCAATAACCTCTTCCAGAACGTCCCAAACCTGCGGGCGGAAACGCTCAACCATACGCTTAGCGCTCTTAATGTTCTGAGCGTGGCTCAGCTCCACCAGACGCTTCATGACGAAGGGCTTGAACAGCTCCAGAGCCATCTGCTTGGGCAGACCACACTGGTGCATCTGCAGCTGAGGACCAACCACAATCACGGAACGACCCGAGTAGTCAACACGCTTACCGAGCAGATTCTGACGGAAACGGCCCTGCTTACCCTTCAGCATGTCAGACAGAGACTTCAGGGGGCGGTTACCGGGGCCGGTCACCGGGCGACCGCGACGACCGTTATCGAACAGCGAGTCCACAGCTTCCTGCAGCATACGCTTCTCGTTGTTCACGATAATCTCGGGAGCACCCAGCTCCAGCAGACGCTTCAAACGGTTGTTACGGTTAATCACACGACGGTACAGGTCGTTCAGGTCGGAGGTCGCGAAACGGCCACCGTCCAGCTGAACCATCGGGCGCAGTTCCGGCGGAATAACCGGAACAACATCCAGGACCATACCCAGCGGAGAGTTGTTAGTGGTCAGGAAGGCGTTAACAACCTTCAGACGCTTCAGAGCGCGGGTCTTCTTCTGCCCCTTACCGGTCTGAATAATCTCCTTGAGAGCCTCAGCCTCAGCCTCCAGGTCGAAGGACTCCAGACGCTTCTTAATGGCCTCTGCGCCCATAGCGCCCTCAAAGTACAGGCCGTACTTATCAATCATGGAACGGTACAGAGCCTCATCACCCTCAAGGTCAGCGACCTTCAGGTTCTTAAAGCGATCCCACACACGATCCAGGTGCTCAGCCTCACGCTCGTAGCGCTTACGCACCGACGCGAGCTGACGCTCAGCGTTATCGCGCAGCTTACGCTTCTCAGCAGCCTTGCCGCCCTCAGCCTCAATACGAGCCAGCTCCGCCTCAACCTCACGGCTGATAGCGTTCACGTCAGCGTTCAGAGCAGCCTCAAGCTCCTGCTTCTCACGATCGTGAGCAGCCTGCAGCATCGGCAGATCCTCGTGACGAGCCTCCTCGTCAACCTTAGTGATCATGTACGCAGCGAAGTAAATGACCTTCTCCAGGTCCTTCGGAGCCAGATCCAGCAGGTAACCCAGGCGGGAAGGAACACCCTTGAAGTACCAAATGTGGGTAACAGGAGCAGCCAGCTCAATGTGACCCATACGCTCACGACGTACCTTAGAGCGGGTCACCTCAACACCACAGCGCTCACACACAATGCCCTTGAAGCGCACGCGCTTGTACTTACCGCAGTAGCACTCCCAGTCCTTGGTGGGGCCGAAGATACGCTCGTCGAAGAGGCCGTCCTTCTCGGGCTTCAGGGTACGGTAGTTGATGGTCTCGGGCTTCTTAACCTCACCAAAGGACCAACGACGGATGTCGTCGGCGGTGGCGAGGCCAATTCGCATCAAACCAAGCGAAGATTCGTTGGACATATCGGTCCTAATCTCTTTCTGTAAGTTTCTGAAGACTTGGGTTAGCGGGCGGGAACCCCACAACGCACGCGAGCGCATGCGGGGTTCCCCACCCTAGAAGGAGGCGGTGCTTATGCCTCGTCGACGGAGCTAGGCTCGTCGTGGGTCAGGCTCACGCCCATATCTTCTGCTGCCCGGAAGCCTTCTTCCTCCGAGTCGCTCATCTCAATAATCTTGCCGTCGGTGGAGAGCACCTCGACGTTCAGGCACAGAGACTGCATTTCCTTGATAAGAACCTTGAAGGATTCGGGGATACCCGGCTCGGGGATGTTCTCGCCCTTCACGATAGCCTCGTAAACCTTCACACGGCCCGCCACGTCATCGGACTTGACGGTCAGGATTTCCTGCAGGGTGTATGCGGCGCCGTATGCTTCCAGCGCCCACACTTCCATCTCACCGAAGCGCTGACCACCGAACTGCGCCTTACCACCCAGAGGCTGCTGGGTAATCATCGAGTACGGACCGGTGGAACGAGCGTGAATCTTGTCATCCACCAGGTGGTGCAGCTTCAGGATGTACTGGTAACCAACCGAAATCGGGTCCGGGAACGGTTCACCGGAACGGCCGTCAATCAGACGTGCCTTACCGGAACGGTTGATCAGACGGTCACCATCGCGGTTCGGGTTCGAGTGGTCCATAAGGTCGAACAGTTCGTCCTCGTGGGCACCGTCGAACACCGGGGTTGCCAGGCGGGTCGGGCCGGATTCCTTCGGGAAGTTCGGCATGTGCTTAAGCCACTCGGGCTCGCCCTCAATCTTCCAACCCTGCTTAGCCAGCCAACCGGTGTGGACTTCCAGAACCTGACCAATGTTCATACGACCGGGCACGCCCAGCGGGTTCAGGATGACATCCACGGGGGTACCGTCTTCCAGGAAGGGCATATCCTCGATCGGCAGGATCTTAGAAATAACACCCTTGTTACCGTGGCGGCCTGCAAGCTTGTCGCCGTCGGTAATCTTACGCTTCTGAGCCACGTACACGCGGACCAGCTGGTTCACGCCCGGGGGCAGATCGTCCTCATCGTTGTTCTCGCGGTCGAAGATACGGATACCGATGACGGTACCGGACTCGCCGTGAGGAACCTTCAGGGAGGTGTCGCGAACCTCGCGAGACTTCTCACCGAAGATTGCGCGCAGCAGGCGCTCCTCGGGGGTCAGCTCGGTCTCGCCCTTGGGGGTAACCTTACCGACGAGGATGTCGCCAGCCTCAACCTCAGCACCGATATGGATGATGCCGCGCTCGTCCAGAGCCGAGAGAACATCCTCGGACACGTTCGGAATGTCGCGGGTAATCTCCTCGGGGCCCAGCTTGGTGTCGCGGGCGTCAATCTCGTGCTCCTCAATGTGAATCGAGGTCAGCACGTCCTCAGAAACCATGCGCTGGGAGAGGATGATTGCATCCTCGTAGTTCAGGCCTTCCCACGGCATGTATGCCACGAGCAGGTTCTTACCCAGTGCCAGCTCGCCACCGTCGGTGGAGGGGCCATCAGCAATAACGTCGCGGTACTCGACGCGCTGGCCTTCCTTCACCACAACGCGCTGGTTGTAGCAGTTACCCGGGTTCGAGCGGGAGAACTTCATGATCGGGTAGGTGGAGACAGAGCCGTCGTCGTTACGGACGATAACGGTCTTAGCGTCCACGGAGGAAACCACACCGGGCTTCTTCGCGAGCACGGAGTCACCGGAGTCCAGTGCTGCGTACTTCTCCATACCGGTACCAACCACGGGAGCCTCAGACTCCAGCAGGGGCACAGCCTGACGCTGCATGTTAGCACCCATCAGTGCTCGGTTAGCGTCGTCGTGCTCCAGGTAAGGAATCAGAGCGGTAGCAACAGACACCATCTGGCGCGGGGAGACGTCCATGTACTGAACGGCGCCGGGAGCAACCAGAACAGCTTCGCCAGAACCATCGCCCGCACGGCAGAGAACCTCGTTCTCAGCGAAGGTGCGGTCAGCGTTCAGCGGTGCGTTTGCCTGTGCGATAACAACAGACTTCTCGTCGTCAGCAGTCAGGTAGCGGACCTCATCGGTCACGCGGCCATCAGTCACCACGCGGTAGGGGGTCTCAATGAAACCGAAGGAGTTGATGCGACCGTAGGTTGCCAGCGAACCAATCAGACCAATGTTCGGGCCTTCAGGGGTTTCAATGGGGCACATACGACCGTAGTGCGAGGAGTGGACGTCTCGAACTTCCATGCCTGCACGGTCACGGGACAGACCGCCCGGGCCCAGTGCGGACAGACGACGCTTGTGGGTCAGACCTGCCAGCGGGTTGTTCTGGTCCATGAACTGCGACAGCTGAGAAGTACCGAAAAACTCCTTGATAGCCGCCACGACGGGGCGGATGTTCACCAGGGACTGCGGGGTGATAGCGTCCACGTCCTGGGTGGTCATGCGCTCGCGAACCACGCGCTCCATACGGGACAGACCGGTACGGATCTGGTTCTCAATCAGCTCGCCCACGGTGCGGATACGACGGTTACCGAAGTGGTCGATGTCGTCGATATCAATCTTGAGGGAGATCTCCTCGCCGTCACGGACGCCGGGGATGCTGGTCTCGCCTGCGTGCAGAGCGCAGAGGTAACGAATCATCTGAGCGATGTCGTCCTGGCTCAGAACGGAAGCCTCGGGAGAATCCATGGGAACGTCCACACCGAGCTTACGGTTCAGCTTGTAACGGCCAACCTTCGCCAGGTCGTAGCGACGCGGGGTGAAGTACATGTTGTCCAGCAGAGCCTGGGCAGCTTCAACCGTCGGGGGTTCGCCCGGACGCAGCTTGCGGTAGATATCCAGCAGAGCCTCGTCGCGGTCCTTGACGGAGTCCTTCTCCAGAGTTGCGCGGATGGAGTCGTACTGACCGAACTCAGCCAGAATCTTGGACTCGGTCCAACCCAGAGCCTTCAGCAGAACAGTCACGGACTGCTTACGCTTGCGGTCCAGACGCACACCAACCTGGTCGCGCTTATCAATCTCAAGCTCGAACCATGCACCGCGGGAAGGAATCACGCGGGCAGAGTAAATGTCCTTATCGGAGGTACGGTCCGGAGCCTTCTCGAAGTAAGCACCGGGGGAACGCACCAGCTGAGAAACGACCACACGCTCAGTACCGTTAATAACGAAGGTACCGGCCTCGGTCATCAGGGGGAAGTCACCCATGAACAGGGTCTGCTGCTTGACCTCGCCGGTAGCGAGGTTCATGAATTCAGCCTTAATGTACAGCGGAGCCGAGTAGGTTGCGTCGCGGTCCTTGCACTCCTCAACAGAGTACTTGGGGTCAGCAAACTCAGGCTCAGAGAAGGAGAGCTGCATAGTCTCCTGGAAGTCACGAATCGGGGAGATTTCTTCAAAAATCTCAGCCAGACCGGACTGAGCGGGGACAGAAGTGTCACCAGCAGCCTGCGCCTTCTCCAGACGCTCCGCCCAGCGCTCGTTACCAACGAGGCGGTCGAAGCTATCGGTCTGGATAGCAAGCAGGTTGGGAACCTTCAGCGGTTCGTTAATCTTCGCGAATGAAATTCGGCGCGAGACGTTCTCTGCGCCGTTAGCGGCGTCATGGTTAGAGGTGCTCGAAGCGACCAAAATGGGGATCCTTCCACAGACATGTCTGTTAGCAATCAGCCTCCCGGCGACATTACCGGCGACACGACAACCTCAGCCCCCGAATAAAACGGTGCTCGAAGCTATAGAGTCGGACGGAAAAACGTCACCTTCAGCCCGTGCCCACCGCTATATGAAGGCACAAAGGTTAGGGAAAGCGTAAATACTAACGATACAGGAAGAAAGCCCTTCTGTCTACCACACCCTCATCAGGAGTGCAAACCTGCCACAGCGTGCACCTAGCATTCCACCACATTCACAGCCAAACCACCCATAGACGTCTCCTTATAACGGTGAGACATATCCAAACCGGTCTGACGCATCGTCTCAATCACCTGATCCAACGACACACGGTGCGTACCATCACCACGCAACGCCATACGAGCCGCCGTCACAGCATTCGACGCAGCCATCGCATTACGCTCAATACACGGAATCTGCACCAAACCACCCACCGGGTCACACGTCAGACCCAGGTTGTGTTCCATCGCAATCTCAGCCGCATTCTCAACCTGCTCGGGAGTACCACCCATCACCTGCGCCAAACCAGCAGCAGCCATCGAGGAGGCGCTACCCACCTCACCCTGGCAACCCACCTCAGCACCAGAAATCGACGCGCGCTTCTTATACAGCACACCCACAGCAGCAGACGCCAAGAAGAAATCAACAACCGCTTGATCACGAGCAGCCTGACCGCAATGGCGGATACCCTGCGTGTAATTCATCGCGTAATGCAGCACCGCAGGAATAATACCCGCAGCACCATTCGTCGGAGCAGTCACCACACGACCACCAAAAGCGTTCTCCTCATTGACCGCCAAAGCAATCAGATTCACCCAGTCAATAGCGAACTCAGGAGACTTCGAAGGATCCTCCACCATCAAATCGCGATGCCACGCACCCGCACGGCAACGCACCTTCAGCGGCCCCGGCAAATAACCCACACGCGCCAACGAAGAACCGATACACTCCTTCATCACACGGTAAATATGCAAGATACCATCACGGACCTCCTGCTCAGAACGCAGAGAACACTCATTCGCCATCTTCAACTGCGCAATCGACAGACCAGACTCATTCGCCATCTCCAGCAGCTCAGCAGCCGAACCAAACGGATACGGAGGGTTCATCAGCGACGCACAACCGGTCGCCTCCTCATCACCCTCAACAATGAAGCCGCCACCAATCGAATAGTAAGTGCGCTCCAACAGCAGCTGCTCACCCGCAAACGCCGCAATCTTCATACCGTTCGTATGACGCGGAAGAACCGTCAACGGACGCAGGGTCATATCCAGCTCACGGTAATTCACCACCGGGCCGTACACCTTCTGCTCCTCACCACCGGGCGCAGTCACACCGTACGCAGAGGACGGGTAACCAGCAAGCGGCAAAGTACCATCCACGCTATTGCGCTCAATCATCGCCTCAGAATCAGCGATATTGATAGTCTCCGGAACAAAACCGCACAGGCCCTTCAACGCAGCACTCATCGTACCGTGACCAGCACCCGTAGCCGCCAACGAACCATACAGGTCAACATGCACACCCGTCACACGGTCCAGCAGACCCTTATCAATCAGCTCCGCCACAAAACGGTTCGAAGCGCGCATCGGCCCCACCGTATGCGAACTCGAAGGGCCCACACCAACGCTGAACATCTCAAAAACACTGATGTCATACGGCAGAGCCTCTGCCTTCTTCTGGGCGCTACTGGGCGCGCTCTGGTTAATAGCCACGTTCTGTCCTTCAAATAAATAATGTCTGTGCACCGCGCCAAAAGATACGCGCCCCTCAATGGAGGAACCACACATCAATCTGCGGTCTATAAGTGCGGACAATCACCCTTGACTGGCCGCTCTAATCCTAACGCACTTCAGAACCAGCACAAACTAAGGCTCAGAACACCTCACGCCCTCCCCCGCTATTCAACGCCCACCTCACGGCGCAGAAAAGGCGCCGTGCCCACACAGGACACGACGCCTCTACCCTACAGATTACCTGCAGAAAAACTCTTACTTCTCACGCTTGTAGAACGGCAGAGCCACAACATCAAACGGAGCACGCTTACCGCGGATATCAACATCCACAGTAGAACCAACCTCAGAGAATTCACGGTTCACCAGCGCCATAGCAATCGGGAAGCCCAGAGTCGGGGAAGGAATACCGGAGGTAACCTCACCAATCTCATTGCCCTCAGCATCCACCAGCTTAGAACCGGCACGAGCAGGACGCTTCGCCTGAGCCTTCAAACCAACCAGGATGCGCTTCGACTCGCTCTTAGCCAGCTCAGTCAGAGCCTCACGACCAACGAAGTCAGCCGCCTTCTTCTCCAGAGCAATCTCGACCAGACGGCCCAGACCGGACTCAAACGGAGTAATCTCAAGACCCAGCTCATGACCGTACAGCGGCATACCAGCCTCAAGACGCAGGGAGTCACGAGAAGCCAGACCGGCAGGAATCATACCGAAAGGCTCACCAGCAGCAGCAAGCTTATCCCACAGCTCAACAGCGTTCTCATTCGGAACGAACAGCTCGAAGCCATCCTCACCGGTGTAACCGGTACGAGCCAGCAGAACATCAACACCGGCAACAGTCAGCGGCACCGAAGCGTAGTACTTCAGCTCGCGGACAGCCTCCTCATCAGAAACACCAGCAGCCAGCAGAATCTCCTCAGCACGAGGACCCTGAACAGCCACCAGAGAAGTCTGATCCGACTCGTTCACGAACTCAACGTTGAAATCGCCCAGGCGCTCGCTCATCGCAGCGAAGTCAGTGTCAATGTTCGAAGCGTTCGGAACGACCATGAACTCCTCATCGCCCAGACGGTAAGTAATCAGGTCGTCAATCACGCCGCCCTTGTCGTTGACCAGGATCGAGTACTTTGCCTTACCGACCTTCAGGATGGACATATTCGACACCAGAGCGTAATCCAGGAACGCACCCGCATCCGGACCGGTCACACGGAACTCACCCATGTGGGACAGGTCGAAAATACCGGCACGAGTACGGACCGCCTCATGCTCAGCAACATCATTAGCGTACTTCAGGGGCATATCCCAGCCGCCGAAGTCGGTGAAAGAAGCGCCAAGCTTCTCGTGGACAGAGTACAAAGAGGTCTTCTTGGGGGACATTAGATTCTCCTCACGCACAGCCTTGTGCTGTTATCGTTCAATCGTCGTAGATTTAGTTCACCCCCACAGACACGAGATACGCTGCGGAGGCGACCCCCACCCGCCCCCAGAAACCTGAGGACGGGTGAGGCAGGTAGGCCGCTACAGCCTACCCAGGAGCGTTACAGGCTCCTTATGCTTCCAGGTCGAAAGCCTCCATCGGGGGGCATTCGCACACGAAGTTACGGTCACCGCCAGCGCCATCAATACGACCCACCGAGGTGAAGTACTTGTTAGCGCGCAGGCTCGGGACAGGGAAAGCTGCCTGAGTACGGCTGTAGGGGCGATCCCACTCATCAGCGCTCACCACATCAACGGTGTGCGGTGCGTTGCGCAGAACCGAATCATCCACAGCGACCTTGCCCTCAGCCACCTCGATAATCTCGTCGTAGATGGTCTCCATTGCCTCAATGAAGCGGTCCAGCTCTTCCTTCGACTCAGACTCAGTCGGCTCAACCATCAGGGTGCCCGGAACCGGGAACGCCAAGGTCGGAGCGTGGAAACCGAAGTCCATCAGACGCTTGCAGACATCCTCAGCAGTCACATGAGACTGATCAGTCAGCTGACGCAGGTCCAGGATGCACTCGTGAGCGACCAGACCGCCGGGGCCGGTGTACAGCACCGGGTACTTGTCGTTAAGCTTCTTCGCAATGTAGTTAGCGTTCAGAACCGCGTACTGCGAAGAGTCCTTCAGACCCTGAGCACCAGTCATCGCAATGTACATCCAGCTAATCGGCAGAACACCGGCAGAACCGAAGAACGCCTGCGAAATCGGCAGTGCGGCATCGTTGGGGAGCTTACCCTCAGCATCAGCGCGGTATGCGTCACCGGGCAGGAACTTCGCCAGGTGCTCACGAACAGCCAGCGGGCCAACACCGGGGCCGCCACCACCGTGAGGAATGGAGAAGGTCTTGTGCAGGTTCAGGTGCGAAACGTCGCCGCCGAACTTACCGGGCTGAGCGAAGCCCATCTGAGCGTTCAGGTTCGCGCCATCCAGGTACACCTGGCCGCCAGCCTCGTGAACCAGCTGGCAAACCTCAGCAACCTGCTCCTCAAATACACCGTGAGTGGAAGGGTAGGTAATCATGATGCCGGCAACCTTGGGGCCGTACTTCTCAATCTTTGCCTTCAGGTCGTCAACATCAATCGAACCGTCAGCCGCAGTTGCCACACCGGCAACCTTCAGACCAGCCAGAGCAGCAGATGCCGCGTTGGTGCCGTGAGCAGACAGCGGAATCAGGACGGTATCGCGCTCGTGGTCACCGTTAGCCTCATGGAAGGAACGGATAGCGCGCAGACCAGCGTACTCACCGGTCGCACCCGAGTTCGGCTGCAGCGAGATAGCATCGTAACCGGTAATAGCAACCAGCCACTCGCTCAAATCCTTAATCAGCTCGTGCCAGCCCTCAGCCTGATCCTCCGGGACCAGCGGGTGGATGTTCGCGAACTCAGGCCAGGAGATGGGCTCCATCTCAGCAGCCGCGTTCAGCTTCATAGTGCACGAACCCAGCGGAATCATGGTGCGGTCAAGTGCCAGATCCTTGTCAGCGAGGTGACGCAGGTAGCGCATCATCTCGGTCTCGGAACGGTACTTGTGGAAAATCGGGTGCTGCATGTAGTCATCGGTACGCAGCAGCTCAGCGGGCAGATCGTACTGTGCATCTGCCTCACCCAGGGTGCCGCCCAGAGCCTCAACCAGGCCCTTGAGCAGCTCCTCACCGTGAGACTCACCCACGGAAATACCGATGCGGTTCTCGTCGAAGCGGCGGATGTTCACGCCAGCTTCCAGAGCCTTCGCAACCAGCTCGTCGGCACGGCCAGCAGCCTCCACCACGACGGTGTCGAAGAAAGTATCGTGAGCGATACCGTAGCCCGCAGACTTCAGCGCGGTAGCAACACGAGCGGCATTAGTGTGCAGGCGGTTCGCGATAGCGCGCAGACCCTCAGGACCGTGGTACATCGCGTAAGCACCAGCAACAATCGCCAGCAGAGCCTGAGCAGTACAAATATTGGAAGTAGCCTTCTCACGGCGAATGTGCTGCTCACGAGTCTGCAGAGCCAGACGGTACGCAGGCTTACCAGCCGAATCCTTAGAAACACCCACCAGACGGCCAGGCATGGTACGCTCCATGCCCTTGTGAACAGCCATGTACGCAGCGTGGGGGCCACCGAAGAAGAAGGGCAGACCGAAACGCTGAGTGTTACCCACAGCGATATCAGCGCCCAGCTCACCTGGAGACTTCAGCAGGGTCAGAGCCAGCAGGTCAGCGACCACAGTGACCAGGGCGTTACGCTCCTTAGCGGCCTTAATCAGCGGCTCAATATCGCGAATATCGCCTTCATTGCCGGGGTACGCCAGGACGATACCGTACAGGTCGCCCTCAGGCAGACCCTCAGAGAAATCAGTAATGACGAAGGGAATGCCGAGCATCTCTGCACGGCCGCGAGTCACCGAAATAACCTGAGGCAGGCAACGGGAGTCAATCGCGAAGAAGCCATTCTTCACCTTGCGGTTCGCACGGTGCATCATGACAGCTGCCTCAGCTACTGCGGATGCCTCATCCAGCAGGGAGGAGTTTGCAATCTCCAGGCCGGTCAGCTCCATCACGGTGTTCTGGAAGTTCAGCAGAGCCTCCAGACGGCCCTGAGAAATCTCAGCCTGGTACGGGGTGTAAGAAGTGTAGAAACCGGGGTTTTCCAGAATGTTACGGCGCAGAACCGCGGGAGTTACTGCATCGTAGTATCCGGCACCAATCATCTGGGCGAGAACCTTATTCTTCGCAGCATAGCCGGCAATCTTTGCCTGAGCCTCATGCTCCGACAGCGGAGCAGGCAACTGCAATTCGCCGTCAAGGCGAATCTGCGAGGGGACAACAGCGTCCATCAGCGCATCCAGGGAAGAATATCCCAGGGTTTCGAGCATCTGCTCTGCGTCTGCGGAACGGGGGCCGAGATGACGATCAATAAAGGACATAGGGATTCTCCTATTGGTCGGCGCAAACCGTAGAGGGGTCACGTCGCGCTATTGCGACGAGTCGAACGCTTTAAGTGTCCCACATCTCCGCACATTTTTCTCACCATTATCACGATTCGACATGCTCGGAGACGATAACTCTTCTCCTAACCCTCATATTGACGACTCGAAGGATTCTCTCGCCCCTGATACCGAACAGAGCAAGGCCCCGGTTCATTCTCCGTTACCGGAAGAACGAACCGGGGCCCCTATGAAAACAAGCTCAGATATACCTCTTACGAGGAATATCTAAATATCTTCAATGGATTACTTCTTAGCGTGATCCGGCTTGCCACCGTGCGGCACGAGGAATACCGACAGGAAGGCGAGGAACGCGGTCACGGCCAGCAGCATCAGACCGATGAAGTAGTTGTTCTCAGCCTGGTTGTAGGTTGCACCCATCACCAGCGGCGGGAAGAAGCCACCCAGCGCGCCAGTAGCAGCAATCACACCGGACACCGCACCAACGTTCTTCGGGTCAGCAACGCGACCCAACCAGCCGAAGACCGAGCCGTGGCCCAGACCCAGCAGAGCACCCATCAGGATGAAGACAGCACCATACACGTGCTCAGCATTAGGCTGGAACGCGGTAATAACTGCCAGAATCACCACACCACCCAGGGAGATGAGGGAGATAATCTTCGGACCGAACTTATCAGCCAGAACACCACCGAAGGGACGAGCCACCACAGCGGCAGCGGTAAAGCCAGCCGCACGCAGACCAGCGTCATTAGCGTTGAAGCTGTAGATGTTGCTCAGGTAAGTGGGCAGGTAGTTCGAGAATGCCACGAACGCACCGAACACAACAGCGTAGAGGAAGCAGAGCTGCCAAGTGGTCTTCACCTTGAATGCCTGAACAATCTTCGGCATCAGCGGGGTGACCTCACGGCCAATGGTTGCCGGGGAATCCTTCAGGAACACGAAAGAAATCACGGCGGTTACTGCACAAATCACAGCAATCAGGATGTGAGTCGGGAAGTAACCAATACCCTGCACCAGGCGGGGGGTAGCGAATGCGGAAACCGCGGTACCCACCATGCCTGCACCGAACACGCCGGTTGCGAAGCCCTTCTTCGATGCGTCATACCATGCCGAGCTGAAGGGAATACCTATAGCGAACACGGTACCCGCAATACCCAGGAAGAAGGAGACAATCAGCAGCATGGGCAGAGAGTTCATCTGACCAGCAACACCAACCAGGAAGACCAGGGGTGCGCTAATCGCCAGAACAGCGGTGAACATAATACGACCACCGTAGCGGTCAGTCAGACCACCAACGGGAATACGGCCAATAGCGCCGATAAAAATCGGCATAGCCACCAGGAGGCTGGTCATACCAGCGTCCAGGTGCATCTGCTTTGCGTACATCTTGGCCAGCGGGCCAACAACGGTCCACGCCCAGAAACCAATGGTAGAGGCGAAGGTTGCAAGCAGAACGTTACGGAGCTGACCATTCTTCAGGTCGTAGCTCGGTGCAGCAGGGGTGCTCATATTTCCTCTTTTGCAATATGGATATGTGTATTAGCGGTCGGCGCGCTCACGCGGGAGAGTACCAACCGGATCCCAACCTCGACGTGCACCAACACGCTGGCCACCACGAGAGCGGTACACGGTGTAGGGGCGGAAGAGGTAGTGCAGGGGCACAGTCAGTGCATGCACCAGGCGGGTAAACGGCCAAATGATGAACAGAACCATAGCCACCACAATGTGAATCTTGAAAGCCACAGGAATATTCACCATCAGAGCCACCTCAGGGTGGAAGTAGAACAGCGAACGGAACCACACAGAAATGGTCTCACGGTAGTTGAAGTGAACCTCGTGACCATTCACCGGAGGCAAACCACCCGAGGGGTTCACTGCCGAAATCAGAGTAGCCGCAGTACCGGCGAGAATCACCAGAACCAAAACGACATACATGAAAACGTCATTACGAGTGGTAGCCGAACGCACACGAGAGTTCGAAGCGCGGCGACCAATCAGAACGAACATACCAACAATGGTTGCGACCGCAGCAACAGAACCGCCAACCAGCGCCACAATGTGGTAAGTGTCATCCGAAACGACCAGGTCGGTGAATGCCTTAGGCACCACCAGACCACCAACGTGGCCAAGGAAAACGGCCGCAAGACCGTAATGGAACAGGGGCGAAGCGATGCGCAACAGCTTCGATTCATAGACCTGGGACGAGCGGGTAGTCCATCCGAACTGGTCAGTACGGTAACGCCAAATGGTGCCACCAATCAGAACGACCAGTGCAACATAGGGCAGAACGCCCCACAGCAGGATGTCAACAATACCCGGATCGACTACAGCCTGTGCAGCATGTCCTGCGTTCTCAGAAGCAAGTACGTACACGTGTTGTCTCCTCACAAGGGATAAAACTAGTTAGAACGAGCCGAAGCCTGCTGGAGCAGCTGGTGATCAGCGTAGCCATTCAGGCCAACAGTCTCGACGGGAGGGCCGTAGCCAGCCATCTTCTGGACCTCTTCCTGAGTCTGCGGAGAGACGCCAGGAAGGGTATCGCAGATGCTCTGCAACAACCCGTAGTGGGGCAGATTTCCGTCCTTCATGGACAGACGAAGAAGCTCAAGGGACGGACGGTACGCCTGCAAAGCGGAACGGCCCTTACGGCGATCCACCAACGCACAGAACTCCAGCACCAGCGGCAGGTAGTCCGGAAGCTCACCATTCAAAACGGTCAACATACCGGAGTCGCGGTACATCTGCTTGAAACGCAGAAGAGTCTCACCACGGCGGCGGGTATCGCCATCGGTCCAGTAGGACAGATGCAGAGAATGACGACGCGAAAGGTCGTACTCCTGCACGTACTCGGACTGCACATCCTCAAGGTCCTTAGAAGTCAGCCACTGCTGAACCGCATCAACGGCAGCAATGAAAGCCTCATCCTGGGTGGAAGCGGTAATCTCCACCAGTTCAGGCAGAACCTTCAGAGTTTCCTCATCGGGGTAGCCCAGGAGCATACCGCTCACCTGGTAGATCACCGAGTCTTTATCCTCGCCGGGACCGTAATCGATATCGAACGGGTTCTCCGGCTGAGCCGGTTCCGAGACAGCAGCCTCGGAACCGGCCTTGCCCATGAGCTTGGAAAAGAATCCAGCCACTTATTACTTCTTTCCGGTGGTATTCGGGAAGAGGCCGTCAGGACGGGAAGAACCGTCCCAGCTGAACAAGCTGACCTTGTTGTTAGCCTCGTAGACACCGGTGGACACGGGGGTCGGGCGACCCTCCATGTCGTTGAACGCATCGCCGTACATGCCGGGTCCGCCATCCACGCTCAGGGAGCAGCCCATTTCCTCAAGGTTGTGGGCGTCTTCCATGTGAGCCTTCGGAATGACGTAACGCTCGTTGTACTTAGCGATAGCCATCAGGCGGTACATCTCGTACACCTGCTGACCAGTCATGCCAACTGCCTGAGCAATCTCCTCGTTGCCTTCGCCACCGAGGTTGATGTCACGCATGTACGAACGCATCGCAGCCAGGCGGCGCAGAACGTTAGTAACAACCTCAGTGTCACCAGCGGTGAACAGCTCAGCCAGGTACTCAACCGGAATACGGAGAGACTCAATAGCGCCGAACAGGTTGTTGCTGTTCTCTGCATCGTGGCCCTGCTCCTTGAGCAGGTCAACAATCGGAGACAGCGGCGGCACGTACCAAACCATCGGCATGGTGCGGTACTCGGGGTGCAGGGGCAGAGCCACCTTCCACTCCTTCGCCAGCTTGTACACGGGCGACTTCTGAGCTGCAGTAATCCACGCATCGGGGATGTCGTTCTTACGAGCCTGCTCAATCACAGCCGGATCCGAAGGATCAAGCATCAGCGACAGCTGAGCCTCGTAGAGGTCCTTCTCGTCCTCAACCGAAGCAGCCTCAGTCACGCGGTCTGCATCGTAGAGGAAGATACCGATGTAGCGCATACGACCAACACAGGTCTCAGCACACACGGTCGGAATACCAGCCTCAATACGGGGGTAGCAGAAGGTACACTTCTCAGCCTTACCCGTCTTGTGGTTGAAGTACACCTTCTTGTAGGGGCAGCCGGTGATGCACTGACGCCAACCGCGGCAACGGTCCTGGTCAACCAGAACGATACCGTCCTCAGCGCGCTTGTAGATAGCGCCGGAGGGGCAAGAAGCCATGCAGGAGGGGTTCAAGCAGTGCTCACAAATACGAGGCAGGTAGAACATGAAGGTCTGCTCGAACTCGAACTTAATCTTGTCCTCAGCCTTCTTGCGAACCTTCTCAACCAGCGGGTCCAGGTGACCGTACTCGGTCGCACCAGCCAGGTTGTCGTCCCAGTTCATACCCCACTCGACCTTGGTGTCCTCACCGGTGATGAGGGAGACCGGCTTAGCAGCCGGGAAGTCATCACCCAGAGGAGCACTGGTCAGGTTCTGGTAATCGTAGGTCCAGGGCTCGTAGTAGTCGTTCAGCTCGGGCTGAATCGGGGAAGCAAAGATCGTGAAGAGCTTCTGGAAGCGGTTACCGCTCTTGAGCTCCAGACGACCGCGCTTGTTCAGCACCCAGCCGCCCTTCCACTTCTCCTGATCCTCGTAACGGCGGGGGTAACCCTGACCGGGGCGAGTCTCAACGTTGTTGAACCAGACGTACTCGGTACCGGCTCGGTTCGTCCATGCCTGCTTACAGGTCACGGAGCAGGTGTGGCAGCCGATGCACTTATCGAGCGCCATCACCATAGCAACTTGTGCCATAACGCGCATTAGAAAGTTACCTCCTGGGACTTACGGCGACGGATGTACGAGACGATGTCTCGCTGGTTACCGGTCGGTCCAAGATAGTTGAAGGCGAACGCCTGGTGAGCGTAGCCACCAATCATGTGGGTGGGCTTCAGAAGAATACGGGTCACCGAGTTGTGAATACCACCGCGCTTGCCGGTGACTTCAGACTTCGGGCTCACGGTACGCTCCTGAGCGTGGTGGACGTAGCAGACGCCCTCGGGCATACGGTGCGAAACGACCGCACGGCCGACGAAGACACCGTTGTTGTTCACACACTCAATCCACTCGCCATCCTTGACGCCAATCTTCTCAGCGTCCTGCGGGCTCATCCATGCAGTCGGACCGCCACGGAACATGCTCAGCATGTAGTGGTTATCGAAGTACTGCGAGTGGATTGCCCACTTGTTGTGCGGGGTCAGGTAGCGAACAGCAACCGAAACGCCATCGGTAGTACCGAGCTCAGGCTCGTTGTACAGGCCGGTCATATCCAGCGGCGGACGGTAAATCGGCAGAGCCTCGCCCATTTCGTGCATCCAGTCGTGGTCGAGGAAGAAGTGCATACGGCCGGTCAGGGTGTGGAACGGCTTCTTCTTCTCGATGTTGACGGTGAACGGAGCGTAACGGCGACCGCCGGTCTCCGAACCGGACCACTCGGGGGAGGTCATCACGGGCTGCGGTGCGGCCTGGGTCATGGGGAAGGTAATACGACGTTCCTCGTTACCTTCTGCCAGGTCCATCAAGTGCAGACCGGTCTGCTTCTCAAGCTCCTTGAAGCCCTTGACAGCGACCTCACCGTTGGAGGTACCGGAAATCATCAGGATTGCTTCAGAGACCTTCACATCGGTGTCCAGTGCCGGGCGGCCTGCGCCCTTACCGGAATCCATCACACCGAATTCCTTAGCCATCTTCGCAACTTCGTCCTTCAGGTCGTAA
The DNA here is from genome assembly GCF_001812975.1 of Rothia sp. HMSC073B08. Lineage (NCBI taxonomy): Bacteria > Bacillati > Actinomycetota > Actinomycetes > Micrococcales > Micrococcaceae > Rothia > Rothia sp. HMSC073B08. The sequence continues at coordinate 88,043 of NZ_KV811051.1, forward strand.
GTCACGAACTTGGTGGTAGCACCGAGCTTGTCGAACAGCGGACCAACGGTGGTGTACATGTCGTACAGTGCGCCGTAGTCACGCTCGACAGTGACGAAGTTCGGCATGTTCTTGCCGGGCACGCCCACCATACCGGGGGTGTTCTTCCAGTCGGGTGCGTGACCGCCAGGCTGAGCAATCTGGCCGGGGGTGTCGTGCAGCAGCGGGACCGAAACGATGTCCTTACGGACGCCGAGGTGCTTCTTAGCCAGGCGGCTGAACTCAAACGCCAGTGCCTTGAAGGTCTCGTGGTCGGTCTTTGCCTCCCACGGCGGGTCAATTGCCGGGGAGAACGCGTGCAGGAACGGGTGCATATCGGTCGAGGAGATATCGTGCTTCTCGTACCAGGTAGCAGTCGGCAGAACGATGTCAGACAGCAGGGTCGTGGAGGTCATACGGAAGTCCGAGGTGACCAGCAGATCCAGCTTGCCCTGAGGTGCGTCCTCAACCCACTTCACTTCGTTCGGCAGCTTCTCCGAGTCGGAGCCCTGGACGTTGTCCATGCTACCGACCAGGTGCTTCAGGAAGTAGCTCTCACCCTTAGCGGAGGAACCGAACAGGTTTGAACGCCACAGGGTCAGGGTACGAGGCCAGTTGACGGGGTTGTCAACGTCCTCAACGGAGAACTCCAGGTCACCGGAGTTCAGGCGCTGTGCAATGTAGTCCGCGTTCGAGGAAGCCTCGCCGCGTGCCACAGCCTGCTCTGCCTTGTCTGCCAGGTCCAGCGAGTTCTCAGGGAACTGCGGGTAGAACGGCATCCAGCCCATACGGGTAGAACGTGCCACAACGTCAGCAGTGTGAACGTCGCGCAACTCGCCCTTAGCCAGCGGGGACTGCAGGTAGTCGGTGGAGTATGCATCCTGACGGAACTGGTCAGTGTGCATGTACCAGAAGCCGGTACCAATCATGTGACGCGGCGGACGGCTCCAGTCCAGAGCGTTCGCAATGTTGGTCAGACCAGTCAGCGGACGTGCCTTCTCCTGGCCCACGTAGTGAGCCCAACCGCCACCGTTACGGCCCTGGCAACCGGTCAGGTTCAGCAGAGCGAGAATAGCGCGGTAGGTGGTGTCAGCGTGGTACCACTGGCAGATACCTGCACCGAAGATGATCATGGAGCGGCCGCCGGAATCCAGGGCGCTCTTAGCGAACTCGCGGGCAACGCGGATAACAGCCTCGGCGGGGACAGAAGTAATCTGCTCCTGCCATGCCGGGGTGTTCTGAACGTCCCAGTCCTCGTAGTCCTTAGCCCAGGTACCGGGCAGGCCCTCACGGCCCACACCGTACTGTGCCAGCATGATGTCGAAGACGGTGGTGACTTCGTGGCCTTCAACGTAAGCTACGGGCACACCGCGGGTAATGACGTCGCCGTGACCCTTCGGGTTGTCGAAGGTCGGCATCTTGATCTCTGCAGCTGCAGTCTGGCCCTGGGGCAGGTCGCGAATCGACAGGATCGGCTTACGGCCCTGCAGGTCCAGGTTCCACTTGCCCTGGTCTTCCTGAGCGTAACGGTGACCCATGGTGCCGTTGGGAACGAAGACCTCACCGGTCTCGCGGTCCATCAGGACGGGCTTGAAGTCAGCGTTCGGCTGCTCAGCCTCGCCAGCGAGCTTAGCAGCGGTCAGGAACTTGGAGGGGACCTTAACGCCGTCTTCACGGGTTTCCAGGGTGACCAGGAAGGGAAGGTCGGTGTAGGTCAGGGAGAAGTCCTCGAAGAACTCGACACGCTGGTCGACGTAGTTCTCCTTGAGGATGACGTGGCCCATCGCCATTGCCAGTGCCGCGTCGGTACCTGCCTGGGCGGGTAGCCACTCGTCAGCGAACTTGGTGTTGTCGGCGTAGTCGGGGCTCACGGTGACAACCTTGGTACCGCGGTAGCGGACCTCGGAGACCCAGTGAGCATCCGGGGTACGGGTCAGCGGAACGTTTGCACCCCACATGATGAGGTATGCAGCGTCCCACCAGTCGCCGGACTCGGGAACGTCGGTCTGGTCGCCGAAGACCTGCGGGGAAGCCACGGGGAGGTCAGCGTACCAGTCGTAGAAGCTGGTCATGACGCCACCGGCCAGCTGGATGTAGCGAACACCCGCGCTGAAGGACGCCATGGACATTGCCGGAATCGGGGTGAAGCCGGTGTTACGGTCGGGGCCGTAGTACTTGATGGTGTGCACGTGAGCAGCAGCCATCAGCTCGAGAGCCTCAGCCCAGGTCGAGCGCACCAGACCACCCTTACCACGTGCGTTCACGTAGCGTGCACGCTTGGCGGGGTCGGACACGATGGAGTGGAAGGCGTCCACGGGATCGTTGTGGATTGCCTTCGCTTCGCGGTACATCTCCAGCAGGAGACCGCGAACGTAGGGGTACTTAACGCGAGTGGGAGAGTAGGTGTACCACGAGAATGCTGCACCGCGGGGGCAACCGCGGGGCTCGTACTCGGGGCGGTCGGGACCAACCGAGGGGTAATCGGTTTCCTGTGCTTCCCAGGTGATAATGCCGTCCTTGACGTACACCTTCCAGGAGCAGGAGCCGGTGCAGTTCACGCCGTGGGTAGAGCGAACTTCCTTATCGTGGCTCCAACGGTCGCGGTAGAAGGCGTCACCTTCGCGGCCGCCTTCACGGAAGACGGCGCGGCCGTCTTCAGTCTCATCCCAGCGGGAGAAGAACTTACCGAACTTGATCAGCTGATCGGTAAGGGGGCCATCCGGGCCCTTAATCTGTGATGCTTGTTCCATACTGCCCAATATATCGGAAATTTGGCATAGAAAATACGAGATAAAAACCTTGCCTAATTCATGCGAAATAAGGGTGTTTTAGACCGTAAGCCAGGCGGAAATTCCACCCTCAAGCATGTACACAGAACGCTCCTCCAGAGGCGCTATTTCACGAGCCGCTTCAACCGTTCGGGTGTATCCGGTGCAGTAAATAACGATTTTCTGGGCATTTGCGGGGATTTTACGCTCAATCAGGGCTTTGAGGGAGTCATTTCGAGCCGCTTCAAGCAATTCAGTGAGGGGCAGATTAATGGCACCGTCAATCGCAAAGGCATTGAACTCCACCTGCTCACGGACATCCAAAAGGGCAATATTTTCACCTGATGACATCTTTTTAAGGTCCTGAGCGCTCATCGAGCGGGGTTTCGAGTCAGCAGAAGAGCTTGTAAAATCCTGAGAAATATTACGAATTGTTACATAATTTTTGGGCTTATGACTTGTTTCTTGGGGCAAAACAGCGCTTTTCTTAGGTACAGCTTGCACGCTAGCTACAAGAGGTATATATTCCCACCTTCCGCTTAATGCCGAATATAGGCCAACCTCACCTATGAGCGGCTCCCCCACCCCGGTCAGCAACTTCACCGCCTCCATGGCCATCGCAGCACCCACCACGCCAGCCATAGCACCCACCACGCCAGCAGTACTACACGACGGCACGCTACCGGCAGCAGGAGCATGAGGGTACAAATCCTCATACACCGGACCGCGACCAGCCCAAAACACACTCAGCTGCGCATCAAAACCAAGGATCGCAGCCCATACATGCGCAATCCCAGCACGCGCAGCCGCCGCCGACACCACATAACGCGACTCGAAATTATCGCTACCATCCAGCACCAGGTCAGCACCAGACAGAAGCTCATCAACATTCGCCTCCGTCAAACGCTCACGCACCGGCACAACCTCAATAAAAGGATTCAGCGAGCGCAAAGACTCTGCGGCAGACTCAGCCTTAGAATTACCCACTCTGGCGTGCGTATGAATCACCTGGCGGTGCAGATTCGAGGCATCCACGAAATCATCATCAACCACCACAATCTGACCGACCCCGGCACCCGCCAGGTACAGCAGCGCGGGAGCACCCAAACCGCCAGCACCCAGCACCACCACGCGTGCGCGCTTGAGCGCCAACTGAGCCTCGTAACCCATTTCGGGCAGAATCAGCTGACGAGAATAGAACGCACGCTCAGCGGCAGAGAGCTCGCCCGTGCCGGTTGAAGGCTGAGAAGACATAGGGATTCCTCGCGTCTAGTAGTAGAGGTGACTTGAGCTTTCAAGGAGAATAAGCCTGCCCGAGAGAAAACCCCCTGACAGGCTTATATAGAGATATCAGAATATTCAGAAGGCTAAGCGGGAGAAGTGTCCACACCAACCCACTCGATGCTTCCATCGAGCAGTTCCTGTTCCTTCCAAATCGGTACACGAGCCTTCACCCGGTCAGCCACCAGCTCACAGGCATCAAACGCGCGGCCACGGTGAGCAGCCGCCGCCATCACGGTCAGAGCCGACTCACCAATAGCAATCGGACCCACACGATGCACAGCCCACAGACGCACACCGTCCAGCTCGGCAGCAACCTCGGCGGCAACCTCCGCAATATACTCACGAGCCTGCGGATGCGCGCTATAGGACAGCCCGCGAACCGCACTACCGTGATCATGGTTGCGTACAATGCCGTCAAAAATTACCAGGGCACCCATAGCGTCAGTCATGACCTCAGCCTTAGCCGCCGCGTACAGCGGCTCCAGGGGCGCTTCCGTAATATCGGTGAACACCACGGTCGAGCCGCTCGGCTCAGCACCGTGCGCACCCGAATGGTCCAGGGATTCTTCGTTCTGCGGCTTAGTGGTCATGGTAGTCCTCCATCTGACGGCAAATGTGCTCAACAAGCGGGTCGAGGGTTGCCACGCCGTCCTTCACACCACCGCGCGAACCGGGCAGGGTCATCACGAAGGTTCGGTCAATGACGCCCGCCACGCCGCGTGAAAGCACCGCCGCGGGAACGTTCTTCAGACCGTTCATCCAGAAGGCGTGCATGATGCCGGGTACTTCCTTGTCCAGGTGGGGGCGAACCGCCTCCACGGTCTGGTCGTCAGAGTTCAGACCGGTACCACCGCTGGTCAGGATGAAGGTCGGTAGGTTACCGTTCTTCTTACCTTCAGCCACCAGGGTGTTGAAGTACTCGACAATATCGCGGTCTTCAATGACCACGGCATCCGGGGTGTCGAAGCCGCGCGAGCGCAGCCACTCCACGGCGATGGGGCCGGACTTATCCTCGTACACACCGCGGGCTGCACGGGTGGAGGCGACAATCACCAGGCCGGTGAGGTTCTCGGGCATGGTGTAGTCTTCGCTACTCATTGGCTTTCCTTTTCTGTATCTATCAGGTGGCGGTGGGATCGGTGGGGGCGGTGTGCCGCCGTAACTTAGGAGTCCTCGCGGACGGACCAGTCGCCGGACTTGCCGCCGCTCTTCTCCAGAACACGGATATCGGTAATGACGGCGTGCTTATCGACTGCCTTAATCATGTCGAAAACGGTCAGCGCCGCCGAGGAGACGGCGGTGAGCGCCTCCATCTCTACGCCGGTGACGCCGCGGGTCTTCACGGACGCCTCAATACGCACGAAGTCGGTGCCACGCTCAAAGTCCACCGTGATCTTACCCAGGGGCAGCGGGTGGCAGAGGGGAATGATTTCCGGGGTGCGCTTAGCGCCCATGATGCCGGCAACGCGTGCAACGGGAAGAGCATCGCCCTTGGGCAGATCGGCATCAAAAATCATGGCGATAACGTCTTCGCGGGTGCGCACGGTCGCCTCAGCCAGGGCGGTGCGGGTGGTAACCGCCTTCTCCGTAACATCCACCATGTGCGCCGAGCCGTCGGCGCGCACATGGGTCAGTTCCTGGTTGGGCTGCGAGGTAGAGGTCATCGTTTCTCCTGGCTTCTGCGCGGTATTCTTCTGCCGCGAATCGTTACTTAGTGTGAGTCTCAATTATTCCTTGTCTATCGGACAAGGAACAATGCGGGGCGTTTCGTTTAGTTATCGGTGAGGCGAATGCGGTGGTAGTGTACCGCCTCTCCCCCGGTGTAGGTGGTTCCGGGTGCCAGCTCGATGAGCACATCCGCCTGGGCGGCGCGGTGCAGCAGGTGCGAGCCTGAGAGGATGTCCGGGTAGAGCTCCACCCGGTAGGTTCCGGGTTCCACCTCGACCATGGCGAGGGTGCCGCGCAAGAACTGGCGCTTGGTCGCCGGTGCGGTAAGCGGGGTGTCGGTGATGAGCACGCCTCGGGGTGCGTTGTTCAGGGTTGCCTGTTCAGAGGCAACCGCGTGGGGCACACCGTAGGGGCCGCCGGCTCGCAGGTAGGGGCGCAGAATCAGCGCGTACGAGATGAGGGTGCTCACCGGGTTGCCGGGGAAGGAAATCATGGGCACGCGGTGGCCCTTGAAGTCGAGCAGGTTCACGCCCTGGGGGCCGCCAGGCTGCTGGCTGACGTGGCCAAACCAGGAGACGGGCACCAGAATATCGGCTTCGTGCGCCTTGGCGATGGCGTTGCGGACCACCTCGTATTTACCGTGGCTGATACCGCCCGAGGTGATGATGATGTCCGGTTTGAAGCTCTCGTATTCTGCCGTGAGGCGGTGCAGTAGCTCGATAGGATCGTCACCGATAGCGATACGCCGCACCTCCGCTCCGTCTTCGCGGAGCATGGCGGTGAGCATGGGGCCGTTGGCGTCAAAAATCTGGCCCTGGCCGAGTTCCTGGGTGGTGGCGCTGCCGTCTTCTTCAACACCGGAGAGGATCTCGTCGCCGCCGGTGCAGACGAGCACGCGGGGACCTGCCGCGACGGTCAAGCGGGCATAGCCCTGGGATGCGAGCGCACCGAGCAGAGCGGGGGTGACGCGTTCACCGGCGCGTGCGAGGACCTGACCGGTGACGACGTCTTCACCGCGGCGGCGCACGAACTGCCCGGGCTTGCCGGGGGCAAGTTTGACCTTTTCGCTGGGGCGGCCGAAGGATTCGGGCAGGTCGGGGTATTCGATGCGTTCGGACTGTTCGACGGGAATAACGGCATCGTAGCCCTTGGGCATGGGCGCGCCGGTCATGATGGGGTAGGTCAGGTCGTCGGAGGAGCGGGAACGCTGCAGGGGGCGGCCTGCGGGGATTTCACGTCCGACGGTGAAGATGCGGTCTTCGCGTTCTGCAGCTTCGGCGGTGAGGGCGTAGCCGTCCATTTGGGAGTTGTCGAAGCTGGGTACGTCCATGCGTGCGGTGACGTCTTGGGCGAGGATGCGTCCTGCCGCGTGGTAGAGGGGAACCGTTTCTGCTGTGCCGATGAAGACTTCGCGTAGCAGTAACGCCAGGTAGGCGCGGTATTCTTCGGTGCTGGGGGTTCCGTTGAATTCGGGGGAAATCATGGAGGTTCCAATCGTGCGGCGGCGGTTATGACTAGTGTAGGTGTGTGTTTGCGGGCTGGTAAATGGAGCTTGTCCTAAGGCTCTCTGTATACCAGGTGTGGGTGGGGTGAGCGGAGGGGTGGCTTATCGGGTGCTTTCGCGTAGTTTTTTGAGGGCGCGGATTAGGCCGAGGACCCCGAAGATTCCTAGGTAGAGGCTGATGAGAATCAGGGCGCTTCCGAGGGCGCTGGGGATGTCGCTGCTGTTGATGGCTAGGTCGATGGCGAGGGGTATGGTTTGGGTTTTGCCTTGCACGTTGCCGGCGAAGGTGACGGTTGCGCCGTATTCGCCGAGGGCGCGGGCGAAGGAGAGCAGGAAGGCGGTGGCGAGGCCGGGCGCGGCGAGGGGCAGGAGCACTTTGAAGGTGATTTCTGCGGGTTTAGCGCCTTCGACGAGGGCGATTTCTTCGTATTCGCGGGGAATAGCCTGCAGGGTGGTGACCGCGGTGGCAACGAAGAAGGGTAGGGCGACGAAGACCTGGGCGATAATCACCGCGTTGGGGGTGAAGGGGATGGAGATTCCTGCCTGGTAGAGGTAGGTGCCGATCATGCCTTTGCGTCCCCAGAAGAAGAGCAGACCGAGTCCGGAGACGACCGGGGAGAGAATCACCGGGGTGTAGATGATGGCGTAGAGAACTGATCCGAATCGGTGTAGCCGCGAGCGGTTGAGCACTTTGGAGAGCACGAGCGCCAGGGGTGCACCGAGAAGCCCGCAGATGAGGGTGGAGGCGGCGGCGGTGCTGAGGGAGAGGTTTGCCGCCCCAAGCACCTGCGGGGTGAAGATGCTGCCGAGCTGGTTCCAGGGGATGTTGAGGAAGAGCCCGAGGAGGGGTCCGGCAATGAGGAAAATACCCAGCGACGCCGGAACCAGGAAGAGCACGGGCACGGAGGCGAAGAGGCTACTTCCGGGTGTGCGTGAGGTTCCGGCGTTGTGGCGGGTAGCGGTAGTGTCTGTCATGGGTGATGAGACGCGGGTTGTTCCCTACTGTGGCGGTGCTGAATTACTGTGCGGTGTTGAAGCCGTACTCGGTGAGGATTTTCTTCGCTTCGTCGGAGTTCTTCAGCCATTCGTTGAACTTCTTCGCGGTTTCGGAGGAAGAGCCGGTCTTGCTGAGCGCTGCGGGGTATTCGTTGCGTTCCACATCGGTCAGCTCGACGGAGCCGAGGTTGACACCCTTCTTCTTGGCGGCGGCGAGGTCGGTGGTGTAGATGAAGCCCGCATCGGCGTTACCGGTGGTGACCTTGGTTGCTACGTCGGTGACCTTGCTTTCGGTGGTTGCGTTCTTGAGGGTAATGTCGTGCTTCTTCAGTTCCTGGTGAGCGATGGTACCGCAGGGGACGTCTTCTTTGCAGACTGCGACGACGCCGTCGGTGGTCTTGAGGTCGTCGAGGCTGTTGATCTTGCCGGGGTTGCCTTCGGCGGTGACGAGCACGAGCTTGTTGGTGACCAGAACGTTGGTTTTGGAGTCGGAGAACTGGTCGAGCTTCTTTGCTTTGTCCATGTTCTTGGTGTCTGCGGTGATGAGCAGGTCGGGGGTTGCGCCCTGTTCAATCTGGTTGACGAGCTTTGCGGAGCCTTCGTAGACGAAGGTGACGTCTACGCCGGGGTTGGCGGCTTCGTATGCCTTTTCAAGGTCTGCACCTGCGTTGTTCAGGGAGGCTGCGGCGAAGACTTCGACCTTGCCGGAGGCAGCCTGGCTGCTTACCGCAGATGAGGAGGAGCTCTGGGTGGCACCGCATCCGGTGAGAGCGAGGGTTGCTGCGGCGAGCGCGCTGAGGGCTGCGAGGGGGCTCTTCATGAGGTATTTCCTTGGTTAGTTCGTACTGCTATTGAAGGTGAGGTGCGTCCATGTGCGGGCTCTGTATGACGTTCCTTGTACGTCCCTAGCTTGTACATGCGGCGTTACTTCGTCGTGGTTGTCTGCCGTGGCGCAGTTGTAACTTACCCTGCACACACTATGTACGGGGCGCCGGAACATGGAATAATCATATTGTCACCTGAAATATGCAAATTTTCCACATAGGTTTTACATGGCGTACACGGCGAATTCGGCCTCTTCTGAGCTCATTGCGGGCCCAACGTTAAGCACCTTATCTTCTGCGGAGGGTAACGGGGCTGCTTTTATTACGCCCAAAAAATCTGAGAGTGGCGTAAAGGTCGAGCGTAAGCTCCCGAATATTACGAACAGCGGTCCGCTCTTGGACCGTTGGGGTCGCGTGGCAACGGATCTGCGCATCTCTCTGACCGATAAATGTAATCTTCGTTGCATTTATTGCATGCCGGCGGATGGTTTGCAGTGGCTTCCCAAGGAGAATCTGCTCTCCGCCGAGGAGATTGCGCGCCTTGCCGATATTGCGATTACTGAGCTGGGCGTAGAGGAGATCCGCTTTACCGGTGGCGAGCCGCTGGTGCGCGCCGATTTGGTGGACATTATTTCCCGTATCCATCAGGCGCATCCGGATGTTCCGCTTGCTATTACGACGAACGGTATTGGTTTGGAGAAGCGTGCCGCCGCCCTGGCGGAGGCTGGTCTGACCCGCATCAATGTTTCTCTGGATACGATTTGCCGTGAGACTTTCGCGGCTCTGGCTCGCCGCGACAAGCTCGATGCCGTGCTCAAGGGTATTGACGGTGCTGCCGAGGCTGGTCTGTGGCCCATCAAGATTAATGCTGTGCTGATGCCGGGTCTGAATGATGATCAGGCTCCGGAGCTTCTGCGCTGGGCGTTGGCGGGTGGCTATCAGCTGCGTTTTATTGAGCAGATGCCGCTGGATGCCGATAACCGTTGGACCCGCGAGGGCACGATTACTGCCGCTGAGATTCGCGAGAAGCTATCGGCTGAGTACGTTCTGGGTTCGGTGGCTGAGGCACGTGGTGACTCCCCCGCCCAGCTGTGGGAGGTGTACCCGCTCGGCACTGCCCTGGATGAGGCAGGATTCCCGGCTGACGGCACCGAGTCGCTGGGCCGTGTGGGCATTATCGCCTCGGTGACGGAGTCGTTCTGCAATGCGTGCACCCGCACCCGTCTGACGGCGGACGGCAAGATTCGCTCGTGCTTGTTCTCTGACACTGAGACTGACCTGATGCAGCTTCTGCGCTCCGGCGCTGACGATCAGCAGCTGGCTCTGCGTTGGCGTGAAGGCATGTGGTTTAAGCCACGCGCTCACGGCAAGGAAGACGCTGACTTCGATATTGAGGAGTTCGCCAAGGCGAGCCGCTCGATGAGCGCTATTGGTGGCTAAGGAAGCTACCCTATTTATTAGCCGGATATACAGCCAAATATGCGTGGGACAAGGTCTTTTACTGGTACCTTGCGCCCCCCTGGCTTTCGGCTACCCTGCTCAGAGTTTATTCAAGGATTGAGGAGCATTATGCAGGTTCATTTTTTCGCTGCCGCGCGTTCTGCGGCGGGTACCGCGCAGCTGTCGGTGCCCCTGGCTGAGCTGCCGTCTGCAACTCTTGGCGCGCTGATTGAGCATCTGGGCCAGAGTTTGGAGGGTACAACCCCTTCGGGTCTGACTCTTGCGCAGGTCATGGAGCAGTGCTCGTTCCTGGTCAATGGCTCCCGTTCTGATGCGCAGGCTCCGCTACAGGATGCCGATCGTGTGGACGTTCTGCCTCCCTTTGCGGGTGGATAATGCGGGCGGATAAGATGCCCGGTTCTGAGCTTCCCGCTGAGGGTGATTTTTCGTGCGCCGCGGTCGTTGTTGCCGGAGGCGCTTCTCGCCGCCTGAACCACGTTCCGAAGGCGTCCCTGTCTGACGGCACGAGCACCCTGCTGGATTGCGCCCTGGAGGCGGTGGCGAGCGCGTCCCCGCGCGTGGTGGTGGGTCCTGAGAGCTTGCCGTTGCCGTCGGGGGTGTTGCACACTCGTGAGGATCCGCCGTTTTCGGGTCCTGCCGCTGCGATTCATGCCGGGTTGGAGTGTATTGCGACGGATTGCGAGCGCTCGCAGGCGCCGCTGCCGAGCTGGTGCCTGATTTTAGGCGTAGATACTCCGCGTATTGCTCCGGCGGTTCAGCAGTTACTTACCGCCGCGCGGGGTGCCGAGCAGGCCGCGACCGCTACCCCCTCCCCCACCGATTCTGAAGCGCCCAACGATTCTGAAGCATCTGCAGGTTTCTGGGGTGTTTCTGAGGGCATCTATCAGCCGCTGGTGGGTATTTACCGTTTTGAGGCGATCCGTTCGGTCTTTTCGACCGGCACGACTGACGCTTCTGTTCGTTCTTTTTTGCGCCGTTTGAACCCCGCGGCGGTGGAGATGTCTGCCGCTGATACCGCCGATGTTGATACGTGGGAGCAGGCGCAGGCTCTTGGCTATACGACTTCGCTCTGGTCGAGTTATTAGCATCTGAGGCGCGCGGGAGCGCTAGTTGCCAAGCTACGAGTACCCTAGTGGTAGGTCTCAGTTCTTAACGCCCGACCCGGCGATGTTTTTGAGCTCGCGCGCTGTTGCGCGTCCCGCACACACTTTTACGAGGTACGATGTCTCACCATATTCCTTCTGTTTCGTGGCAGCAGGCCCGTCAGATTCTGCATGAGGAGGGCCAGCAGGTTGCGCCCCATGTTAAGACGGAATCTTTGCCGCTGTTGGCGACGATTGGCCATTATTTGGCGGCCGATATTTATTCGGTGATGCCGGTGCCCCACTACAGCTCTTCCGCGATGGACGGTTACGCTGTGGCGGGTGTGCCTCCGTGGCGTCTGGTGACTCCTGCGTACCCGGAGGATTCTCGCGCGAATATTCACCGTCTAACGGTGCCGATTGCTCCGGGTGAGGCGACCCCAATTCTGACGGGTGGCTTGATCCCGGAGGGCGCGGAGGCGATTGTGCGTGAGGAGCATTCGCGTCTGTATGAAGGTGCGGAGGGTTCTTCGCATCCGGGCGTGAGCGCTCATTTGGAGACTGCGTCGAGCATTCATTACCTGGATATGGCGGAGGGTTTTGAGCCTCCAGCACCGGGTGCTGATATTCGCCATGCTGGTGCTGAGCTGGAACGTGGCGAGTTGTTGGCGCGCCACGGTGACCGTGTGTCTGCTCGTATGGCGGCATTCTTGGGCACGAATGGTTTTGATGAGTTGCCGGTGTATGCCCCGATTCCGGTGCGTTGCGCGTTTACGGGTAATGAGGTCATTACCTTTGGTGTGCCTGCGCCGGGTCAGGTGCGTGATGCCTTTGGCGGCTTCATGGAGCATGCGATTATTTCTGCTGGTTGCGAGGCGCGCCCGTCGATTCGCCTGGCGGATGTTGAGTCTGAGTTCCGCACGTTCTTGTCCACGTCGACGGCTCGTGTGCTGGTGTTTACGGGCGGGTCGAGCACTTCGGGTGTTGATTTGGTGCGTAAGGTGCTCAACGATATGGGTGCGACGTATCTGTTTGAGTCGGTGGATGTGCGTCCGGGGCACCCTGCATTGGCTGCGCGCCTGCCGGTTCCGGAGACAGGCCCGAATTCGGGTCGTGAGCGTTTTGTGCTGGGTCTGCCGGGTAATCCTTTGGCGGCTTACACTGCCCTGTATTCGTATTTGCCGCCGCTTTTGGCTGGTATGAGGGATATGCCTCTGCCGGAGCTGGATTCTGCGGTTCTGGGTGAGCCTGTTGATACTTTGCGTAAGCCAGCGGGGGCTCGTCTGCTTCCCGTGTCGGTGCGTGATGGTGTGGCGTATCCTCTGCCGAAGTCGGCGTCGCATATGCTGTCGTCGTTGGCGGCGGCTACTCACTGCGCGGTGTTGGATGATTCTTCGGTTCGGGGTTCTGCTCATGAGGTGGGGGCCCGGGTTCCGATTATTCCGGTGCTGTAGTAAGGCGCTATTTTCCGGCGTTGGAATGTTTATGCGGTATGCGGTCGGGGTATAGTAGAGAGATATGTCAATCGTTTAGCATACCGAAGGGAGCCTCCGTGGCTAAGCCCAAACTCAGCGACGTTGCGGCCCTGGCGGGAGTCTCCCCCACCACGGTCTCCCGCGTGCTCAACAACCGCGGCTACCTGAGCGAAAGCACCCGCACCAAGGTCCACGAGGCAATGCGGGAACTCGGCTACCGGCCCAACGCCATCGCCCGTAGCCTGCAAGGTCAGCGCTCGCAGATGGTGGGCCTCATCTTCCCCACGGTCGCTAACCCCTTCTACGGGGAGATGGTGTACCGACTCGAAAGCTACCTCGCCGAGGCCGGATACCGGGTCATTCTCTGCAATAGCGACGATCACCCCGAGCAGGAAAAGCGCTACCTCGAGATGCTTTTCTCCAATCAGGTGGACGGCATTATCAGCGGCGCGCACTCTGACGCACTGGTGAATATTCCGCATGCCCAGGCTCCCCTGGTGACCGTGGACCGCCTCGAAAGCGGCTTTTACCCGAATATCCGTTCCGATAACTACGGAGGCGCTCGCGCCGCCACGGAGCACCTGATCGCCACGGGTGCGCAGAATATTGTGCACGTGACGTCGACCCTGGGTGAGCACAATGAGCGTCAGCGCGGATACCGTGAGGCAATGCTCGAAGCCGGACTCATGCCGGAGTTCCTGGAGCTGGGTTTCCGCCCCTCCCTGGGCATTAAGCGTGAGGTGCTCTACCGCTACCTCGACGAACGCGCCGATAGCCCGGAGCCGGTGGATGCGGTCTTCGCCTCCAACGATAATTACGCCGCGTTGGCGCTGGGCTGGGCGCGTGCACGCGCTATTCGTGTTCCTGAGGATTTCCAGGTGATTGGCTACGACGGCACGCAGAGCGTTCAGCTACTCATGCCGGAGTTGGCGACCGTGGTTCAGCCGATTGAGGGCATGGCAGCGCGTACCGCCCAGCGTCTACTGGAGCTCATTGAGCTACAGCAGGAGGAATCTTCAGAGAAGACCGCTCCCCCAATTACCCAGCCCGAGGATGTACTCCCGGTTGAGCTCCATCTGGGGGCGACGGTGCGTTCTATCCCGAATCTGGATCAGATTCAGCCTGACACCTCCGCCCCGGACGAGCTCCAATAAGATACTCCTCTTCTGACGATAAAAATCCGCCCCACCGTGCGAGTGCTCACGGTGGGGCGGATTTTGTATATACATTTATCGGTTTTGTGAGCGTCCGGAAGTTTTAGGAGTTGCGCTGCACAATCTCGGCCGGGCCGGTTCCAGGGTAGACCATGCCGACGGCGTGCGCCTTGGAGAAGATGCCGTGGAACGGGCCGAGGGAGAAGAATCCGCGGCGCTCGTAGAGGCGTGCACTGTCGTAGGTCGATGCTTCGAGGTAGGCGGGGTAGTCGCCAATGCGTTCGGTACCGTAGTCGAGTAGCTGGGAGCCAATGCCCCGGCTACGATACTCTTCGAGAACACCAATGTTGAAGAGGTACCAGTGCTTGTACGCGGGGCGGTACTTGAGCAGATGCAGCTCCATTAGGATCGCCTTCAGCAGAGTCTTGCAGCCGAGCGCCTTGTAGTAGGCGCCAATCTGCTTGAGTTCGTTAGCGAAGGAACCTTCCTGGGATTCGGGGGTGTTCCAGAGGCAGACACCCACGATTTTTCCGGTGGTGTTGTCAATAGCAATGTCGATACGTCCGCGGCCCTGGAAGTTACCGTAGACCTGCAGGGTCATGATTGCGCGGAGCTTGGCAAGTTCCTGTCGGCGGCTACCACCTGCAATGACTGCCATCATGGCGGGGTCTCCGTCGAATGCGGCAATCAGCACCTCGAGCGCATCTGCATATTCATGAGACTCGGCGGTGCGGACGGTATAGGAGGCTGAGGTCATATTCACCCTTTACAAAAGCTTGAAACTATACATAAATATTAGCTGGATTATTCACTCCTGGCTAATAAATTGTTCCTTATCAAGACATTTTTCATGGCCATGCACCAATGTGTGCCAGCTTATATTGCACCAATATGCATAATTTTAGCGAATATTTATTCACATACTTTTTGCACGCTCTTGCAGGAAAAATTGAACACCCCGCACCAGCTCTAGGGAGAGCGGTACGGGGTGCACATCACGTTGAGGTTATCTACTCATTAAGAGTGCAGACTATGCGTTAGCCTTTGCCTTCAGTGCAACCTTCAGGAGCGAATCCGCGTTGGTCACAGAAGCGCCCGAAGCCTGGACATCTTCAACCGAAGCAGCTGCCTTCTTGGAGTTGGTGATCACCATGGGGGTTGCCAGCGGATAGCCAGCAGCCTTAATCGCGGGAATATCGAACTCAGCGATCACGTCGCCGCGCTTGACGGTGTCACCCTTAGCAACCTTGGGCTCGAAGTGCTTGCCGTCGAGCTCAACAGTGTCCATGCCGATGTGCATCAGCAAATCCAGACCGTCCTCGGTTCGCAGACCGTAGGCGTGGCCGGTGGGGAATGCGACGGTAATCTTGCCGTCAGCCGGTGCGTAGAGCTTACCTTCGGTGGGCTCCACAGCAGTGCCTGCACCCAGTGCGCCGGAGGAGAAGGTGGGGTCCTTGACGTCAGCCAGCAGAACCACGGAACCGACCATGTGGGAGCCGATTTCGACGCTCTCGCCAACCTCAGCTGCTACGGCAGTAGAGGGGGCTGCGGCAGCTGCTACGGGAGTTGCAGCAGCGGGTGCCTCAACTTCCTCAGTGTTGCCTGCCTCGACCTTCTTACCCCAGATGAAGGAGGCAACGAAGGCGATGACGGTGGTCAGGACGAGGCAGCCCAAGAAGCCCGGGATACCTGCACCAACGGTTGCTTCAATCGAGGGGAAGCCAAGGTAACCAGCAGCGCCCAGCTTACCCGCCTTAATTCCAAGAATAGAGGTAACCATCGAACCAATACCCGCGGAAACGATTGCAATGTAGAAGGGCCAGCGCAGAGCCAGGTTGACACCGAACATTGCGGGCTCGGTAATGCCCAGGAACGCGGAGGGTGCGGCTGCAGAAGCAATACCCTTAATCTTCTTGTTCTTGGTGGTCAGCGCGACACCGGCTGCGGCACCGCCCTGAGCCACGTTAGACATGGAGGCAACGACGAAGATGAAGGAACCACCGGTAGCCCACAGGCTCATCTCGATGGGCGGGAATGCCTGGTGCATACCGGTCATCACGATGAATGCGTAGAAGGTACCGAAGAGCAGACCGCCGAGCGGGCCGGCAACGGTGTAGAGCCAGTTGATGCTTTCACCCAGCCAGGTGCCCAGCTGGAACATCGGGGGTCCGACCAACAGGAAGGTCAGGAAGCCGGTGATCAGGATGGTGAGGGTCGGGGTGAAGATGAAGTCGATGGTTCCCTTGAGGACCTTGTGGAAGAACTTCTCGACGTGGGACAGGATAAATGCGACCAGCATGATGGGCAGCACGGTACCCTGGTAGCCCGCCTGCTGAACCTGCAGACCGAAGAGGTTCCAGTACTTCATCGGGTCGGTGCCTTCAGCACCTGCCAGGGATGCTGCGACGTTGTAGCCATTCATCAGGGCCGGGGATACCATTGCGGCACCCATGGTCATACCCAGGTAGGGGTTACCGCCGAAGACCTTGGTGGCGGAGAAGCCGACCAGCACGGGCAGGAAGGCGAAGGGAGCTGCGGAGAGCAGGTTGACGATATCCGCGAAGTCAGCCCACTCAGGGAAAAGTTCAATAACTGCCTGGGGGCCAAAAATACCCTTAGAGGTCAGGAGGCTATTGAGCGCCATCAGCATACCGCCACCGACCAGCACCGGGATGAGCGGCACGAAGATGTCAGCAATGGTCTTGATGAAGCGGGAGACAATGTTGCCCTGCTTGGAGGCAATTTCCTTGAGTTCGTCCTTGGATGCCTCGGGTGCGCCAGCAGCGATGAGGTGCTTATGCACCTCGTTGACGTCGCCGGGGCCGACGATGATCTGGAACTGGCCAGCGTTGAGGAAGCTGCCCTTGAGGTCTTCGTCGTTGTCGATTGCCGCCTGGTCGACCTTGTCCTGGTTCTTCAGGACGAGGCGAAGGCGGGTTGCGCAGTGTGCGGCTGCAACGATGTTGCCGGCGCCACCGACGTCCTTCAGCACGCGCTGTGCCACTGACTTGTGGTCCACGCTCGCTCTCCTTTGTTTGGAGCACCACCGTATGATGCTTTGTGAATGAGGTGAGATATGTCTGTGTGTGCATGTCATGCATATGTCATACGTTTGACATATCGGATGTAAAACATGGTATCACGGGAAAGTTCTTAAAAGCGAGGGCCCACCCTCCATACGGAAAGTGAGCCCTCAGACATATTCAGAAATTACCAGAAACCACCCGTGCAGGCGGCTCCTAACGCTTAGAAAACGGCTTAGAGACGGCCGTACTCCAGGGACAGCACCTCGCCACCGGTCAGGCGGACACGGCGCTTATCGCCCTTGAAGAAGGTACGAGCGGTCATGACCTCAGCACCCATGGACGCGACCAACTTGCCGCCCACGTACAGTTCGGTAGCCGAGCCATCCACCAGCAGATCAAACTCGCGAATCTTCGAACGCTTCAGGGTACGGCGGCGCAGGCTACCACCCTCGGTGTAGCGGGTACCGCCACGGTCCATCTGCACAAAGTCCTTATCCAGCACAATGCTCAGAGCCACGCCGTGAGTGTCCTTAATCTTCAGCTTCACGCTCTCATCAGAGACGTTCACGCGGCCGCGCAGACGGAAGGTCAGGGCGTTCTTCAGCTCTACGAGCTTGCCCTTCTCCTCCTCACGGTACAGAGGCTTCATCTCCATCGCGTCATTCAGCTGCGGAACCGGACGCTGGAAAATCTTGCCGTTACGCAGGTGCAGCTCACGCGGGTAGGTGAACATGTGCACCCAGCGGTGACTCCACGAGGGCAGGTCGTCCTGGGCTGCGTTACCCAGCCACGCAATCATCACCGGGGCATCGCCGCTCACGGTGTGCGGTGCCTTCGGGTCAGCAGTCAGGCCGGTACCGGAGATGGTCTGCGGAGCGTAGAACTCGAAACCTGCATCCAGCTCGGTGAAGGGGGTCTCCACGGTGAACTTGAGGGTCTCGTTATCCAGCGAACCGACAATGTAGCCGCTCTGGAAAATGTTGTTGTACTTCTCGCCGAGGGGCTCCATGCCCTGCGGACTGAAGATCAGCACGTCGCGGATTTCGCCGGTCAGCTCATCGCGCATGCTCAGCAGGGAGGGGCACTCATACATGTAGGTGCCCTTGAGGGTCTTGTCCTTGATGCCCAGCTCGCCGCGGAAGGTCCACTCACGGCGGTCGGCGGAGGTGTACACGACCACGGCGCCGGTCAGATCCTCACGCTGAGCACCAATGACCATCCACCATTCGCCGTTACGCTCAAAAACGTGCGGATCGCGGTAGTGTGCAGTGTAGCCCTTTGCGGGGCCGGAAATCAGCGGGGGCAGCTGACGGGTCGGCTTCGCGTCCTCACCAGCGGTTGCGAGAATCTGGTAGGTTTCGCGGTTGCCCTTTTCGTCCTTCACGTTACCGGTGTAGAAGAACTCAAAACCGCCGGGAACCTTAATACCGGAGCCGGAGTAGCAGCCGTGCGAGTCGTAGCGGCTATCGGGAACCAGCGCGGTACCCTCATCGGTCCAGTGGGTCAGGTCCTCACTGACCGCATGGCGCCAGTAGACCATACGCTCCGGGTGCAGGGGCGAGTACTGGTAGAAGGCGTGATAACGCTTACCATCGAAGACCAGGCCGTTCGGGTCATTCAGACGGCCCACGGGAGGCGCCAGGTGTAGAGCCGGGTAATCGCGGTCTTCACGAACACCGGCACCGAAAGCGTCCAGGACCTGCTGTGCTTCAGCCGCCAAGTCGCGGGCGGGTCGCTCGGTTGCGCTCTTCTTCTTTTTCTTCTGCTCGCTCATGTCTATCCGCTTTCGTGCAAAGGAATGTCTGGGTTGTCTCATCCCATCATACGGCACCTCTGCCCCGTTGCCGGGCTCTAGGAGAGAGGCACCACAGTGCTCTCAGCCTCTCTCACCCGGGGCACAGGGTGGTCACAGCGGCTTATACCGCCACCTGCCGAATATGTAGCGCATACCCCGTTTGCTACAGGAGAAAAGAGCGGACACGGCAAAGCCCCGAACCTCCCCAGTCTTCATACCGGGCGGGTTCGGGGCTGTTAAATGCCGCGAGGCGGCACATCCGATGGATGCACCGCCCGCGTAAGAATCGAGAAGAAGTCGATTACTTGAGGGTGATGGTTGCGCCAGCAGCCTCGAGCTGCTCCTTAGCCTTCTCAGCGTCTTCCTTGGAAACGCCCTCGAGCAGAGCCTTGGGAGCGCTGTCAACCAGGTCCTTTGCTTCCTTCAGGCCGAGGGAGGTCAGGGCACGAACTTCCTTGATCACTGCGATCTTCTTGTCGCCAGCGGACTCCAGGATAACGTCGAACTCGGACTTCTCTTCAGCAGCCTCGCCTGCTGCGCCGCCTGCTACAACTGCAACGGGAGCAGCTGCGGTGACGTCGAACTCTTCCTCGAATGCCTTGACGAACTCGGAAACCTCAACGAGGGACAGTTCCTTGAATGCTGCAATGAGTTCTTCGATGGACAGCTTAGCCATTGTTTGGCTCCTTCACTATCTGGTGCGGACTGACGCCCGCGGTGTAAATCTTCAGTACCTACCCGAAAGGGTCGGTCAAATTTAGGGTGCGTTACACGCTATTCGCGTTCACGCTGCTGAGTATCTCAGCGCTGGTGCAGTAGCACGAAAGGGGCTTATGCCTCTTCCGAAGCCTCCTCGGCAGCAGCGGGAGCTGCGCCTTCCTGCTCCTCCAGCTTGACGCGCAGTGCGTCCACAACCTGTGCGATGCGTGCGATGGTAGCCTTTGCACCACCTGCAACCTTGGACAGCAGAACCTCGCGGGATTCCAGGTCAGCGTAGCGCTTGACGTCGTCCTCGGTCAGAGCGGCACCTTCGTAGTAACCGTTCTTCACAATCAGCTGGGGGTTAGCCTTGGCAAAGTCACGCAGGCCCTTAGCAGCATCGATCAGGTCGCCCTTGATGAATGCCAGTGCGGAGGGACCCTGGAGGTGGCCTTCGAATGCGTCGATGCCAGCTTCCTTAGCTGCGATAGCAGCCAGCGTGTTCTTCACCACGGCGTATTCGGTCTCTGCACCGAGTGCGCGGCGCAGCTCCTTGAGCTGTGCAACAGTGAGACCGCGGTATTCGGTCAGGATGACTGCGTTCGAAGCTTCGAAGAGTTCCTTCAGCTCGGATACTGCAGCGATCTTTTCCTGAGTCGCCATGGTAGTTCCTTCTTCCGATTCTTGTAAGGTCGCCGGTAGAGCCTCGAAGCATTTATTGCAAGCAATAAAAAATGCCCCGACGCGTAGGCGTACGAGGCAC
Organism: Rothia sp. HMSC073B08; assembly: GCF_001812975.1. NCBI lineage: Bacteria > Bacillati > Actinomycetota > Actinomycetes > Micrococcales > Micrococcaceae > Rothia > Rothia sp. HMSC073B08. Next base: position 108,560 of record NZ_KV811051.1, read on the forward strand.
GATAGACGGAACCCTGCATGAGGGCGACGGCTATTCACTTCGAGTTACCTACGCGGGCGGCGATTTCTAGTGAAATCTGCTCTTATCAGAACTCTGTTCTTCGTCTCCATCGAGGTGGCGATAAAGGACATAGTTCTAGACCGGCGGTCTTTGGTTCATTCATCATCTCAGGTTAAAGCCCGAGTCGCAAGTTAAAAACGTGATTAAGCGGGGTTAATCACTTAAAGACCCTCTTTAAGCTGCCCAACCCGCGCTTTCTCCACGGTAAAAGGCCTGGCAACCCATACTTTAGAGGTAAAAGCGCTTTCCGCCTGAGAACAAGAAGCAGCGCTCCGCCGCCACCCCCAGGTGCACCCGCTCCCCCACGTTTAGGGAGGCGGTGCCCTGCGCATCCGAGATAAAGAACTCAAGCTCCTGACCGGCACGCACTCGAGCATACATTCGGGCACTCAGCTCAGATTCCGCCGAAGCCCGCCGAGATTCCAGAGGTAGGGACACCGCCTCTAACAGACGCGCACGGTACAGCATGCCACCCACCAGATGACGGCTGCCAAGCACCTGCACCGGCAGAGCATGAGCAGCGTCTGCTGCCACAGGGCACAGCGCGGTCGCACGAATCGCCAGCTCACACCCGGCAGGAAGAGACTCCGAATCCTCAAGGGCCAAAAGGTTCAGCGCGGGCGCCGCCAAAAGCTTAGCCACCTGCAAAGTATGCGGATGCGCCAGCAAACGCTCCGGAGTATCCACCTGCACCAGGTAGCCAGCATCCATCACCGCCACCCGTTGCCCCAGCATGAGCGCCTCATTCTGATCATGGGTCACGTACAGGCCCGTAAAACCGTAACGCTCATGCAGGCGCACAATGTCGGCGCGGATACTCGCACTCATCTGCTCATCCACACTCGCCAGCGGCTCATCAAAAAGAACCACCGGAGCACGACGAATCAAAGCACGCGCAATACCCACACGCTGAGCCTGACCACCCGACAGTTGCGAAGGCTTACGGGATTCCAGCCCCTCAAGCTTCAAAGCCTCCAGCAGCTCACGGTAGTAGTCCATATCAACCCGACCGGCGAACGCACCCAGCCGGGTCGGAAACAGAATATTGTCCTTCACGCTCAGGTGCGGGTACAGAATAGGGCGCTGAAAAACCACACCCACCGAGCCGCGTTCCAGAGGCTGACCGGCGTAGGTCACCCGACCCGCGCTCGGCTCCTCCAGGCCGGCAATAATACGCAACAGAGTCGACTTACCCGTGCCCGAAGAACCAACCAGAGAAATCAACTCGCCAGGGTGCACATCCAGGTCAATCTCATTCAGAACCGTCGTATCGGTGCCAAAGGTCTTAGCGACACCTCGAATACGCAGGCCTTCAAAAGGCTCCGCCGCGGCAGAAGAGTAGGATGCAGAAGTCATTCCCCCATTATCGCCGAAACTTGTGCCCGGCACGGGTGCAGAAGATAAGCACCGTCATAAAACAGCGCGCGAGCCTCGCACCAGAGTCTCATATGAGCGCCCTAGCTCGGTCGTACCAGCAAACGCCCCTTCAACCCCAGATGCAACGTACCCACCCACAGGAAAATGAGGAAAGCCGTACCCGCCACCGTTAGCGCAGGACCCACCAACCCCAGGGAGCCAGCAGCCGCCAAGCGAATACCGCTCGCCGCCATGGAAGCCATACCGAACGAGAAACCCCACATGCTCATCGAGAAACCACCCTCAAGAGTCCACGGGAGCAAACGCATCAAGAAGAACAGCTGCAGAATGCCATAACCGGTCAGCACCAGGAAGAACCAGTCCACCGTGCCGCCATTAGCCGCCAGGTACGCGTTACCACCCACAAAAGGCGGCGCCATCTGAATACCAATAATGCCGCGCTCCCCCTGAGGTAGCGGAGTCAAGGTGCGCAGGCGGCTCAGAATCGCGGCCTCGACACTGAACCACGAAATCAGGCCCGCACCGAAGAAGAGCATCGCCATATCGTGCCACCCCACAAAGCCCATCGCCGTAGCGGTCGCAAAATTCGTCGCCACAGTCGGCAGATACAGCACCGGCGAAGCGGCCTCAGGCACATACCCACCACGCCACGTACCGGCAATGCGGTGAGAGGCAAAGTACAGCTGGCCCACGCCTCCCAGTACCACCAAAGCGAGAGCCGGAGTCTCCGCATAGGGGTAGAGAGCCGCACCCACCTGCGCCGTCGTCGCCGGAATCAGCGAAAAGAAGCAGGTACGCGCCGGATGCTCCCAAAAACTGCACACCCACGCACGATACTTCACCACCGAGTGAACCAGAAAACCCATCAGGAGCAGCCACACCACAGCGTTAAAAGCCAGGATGCTCTCCCCCACCCATCCAGGAGCCATACCTTTCGAGGCTCCGGTACGCCAGGCAGCACCCAACGCACCGGTACCCAGCGCCACCGCAAAATAATTGACCGGCACGCTGAGGCCGCGGCGGGCGCTCTGCTCGCTCTGAAGGGAAGAAGGCATTAGGTTTTACCTCTCATGGTTGTAGGGCAGACTGTGGGCACGCAGCCCCAATAGGTGTTTCGACAGCCCCGGAACACGGACAAGGCCAAAGCCAGCCGGAGCCAGGACTCGGAGCCAGCAAGTCGCTCCATATTTTAAGCCTATAAAAAATCGCCCCCGACACCTAAACGTCGGGGGCGACTACTAGCTCATGCTAGAAGCTACAGGTGCATACCTTAGGCAGCAACGGCAGCCGGATCAACGGGGATGCCGGGGCCGAAGGTGGTAGCAACGGTTGCCTTGGAGATGTAACGACCCTTAGCCGAAGAGGGCTTCAGACGGTTAACCTCTTCCAGAGCTGCCTGGAAGTTCTCCTCGAGCTGCTCAGCGGTGAAGGAAGCCTTACCGATGATGAAGTGCAGGTTGGAGTTACGGTCAACGCGGAAGTCGATCTTACCGCCCTTGATGTCTGCAACAGCCTTTGCAACATCCATGGTCACGGTACCGGTCTTGGGGTTCGGCATCAGGTTACGGGGACCCAGGATCTTACCCAGGCGGCCGACCTTGCCCATCATGTCGGGGGTTGCAACCGCTGCATCGAAGTCGGTCCAGCCGCCAGCGATCTTTGCGATCAGCTCGTCGGAACCAACGTAGTCAGCGCCAGCTGCCTCAGCCTCAGCAGCCTTGGGGCCTGCTGCGATAACGACCACGCGAGCGGTCTTACCGGTGCCGTGGGGCAGGTTCACGGTACCGCGAACCATCTGGTCTGCCTTACGGGGGTCAACGGACAGACGCATTGCAACCTCAACGGTTGCGTCGGTCTTGGTGGAAGAGGTTTCCTTCGCCAGGGCAACTGCCTCAGCGGGGGTGTAGAGCTTACCCTCTTCAATCTTGGCTACAGCTGCCTTGTACGCCTTGCTGCGCTTTGCCATCTGCTTTTCTCCTTATGCAGTTGTGGTCTCGTGAGCCGCGCTCGGCTCTGCCACATCCCGTCCATACGACGGGCATTTACAAGTTCTGTGTAGAAAAATCTACGGTGCCGATTACTCGGCTATTCGGCGAACCGAAATTACTCGACGGTGATACCCATGGAACGAGCGGTACCTGCGATGATCTTGGAAGCAGCATCCAGGTCGTTTGCGTTCAGGTCGGGCATCTTGGTCTCAGCGATCTCGCGCACCTGAGCCTCGGTCAGCGAACCAACCTTGGTGGTGTGAGGAACAGCGGAACCCTTAGCAACGCCAGCAGCCTTCTTAATCAGCTGGGAAGCCGGAGGGGTCTTGGTGATGAAGGTGAAGGAGCGATCCTCGTAGACGGTAATCTCAACGGGGATGATGTTACCGCGCTGCGACTCGGTTGCAGCGTTGTATGCCTTGCAGAACTCCATGATGTTCACACCGTGCGAGCCCAGTGCGGGGCCGACGGGGGGAGCCGGGTTAGCGGCGCCTGCCTGGATCTGCAGCTTGATGAGGCCAGTGACCTTCTTCTTGGGAGCCAATGTAGGGTCCTTTTCTTAGCTGGGAACCGACGCACAGGAGCGTACGCCGGCAAGACGGTGACCGTGGCGCGGTCACCCGTGCATCCGCATGAAAGCGTGACATGCGCATACACAAACCAACATTCTAGCGTTAATCAGCGACTTAATCCAGCGCCAGCTAGCAGAAAGAGTAAACCTCATCCGCACAGCCGCCGCCGGCTATACAGCCACTACAAAATATGAGCCCCGCACCGAAGTGCGAGGCTCATATTCACACGCTAAAAACGTTAAATCTTTTCGATCTCGGTGAAGCTCAAGGTCACCGGGGTATCGCGGCCGAAGACGGAAATCATCACGACAATCTGCTGGGACTCGCCCTTGATCTCCGAAACGGTAGCGTCCATGCCCTCGAAAGCACCGGACTTCACGCGGACATTCTCGCCCACAGTGTAGTCGGACTCGATAACGGGCTTGGAAACAGGCAGACCCTGGCTCTGCTGCTGCTCTTCGAAGACCGGCAGGAGCATGTCGAAGACCTCGTCCATGCGCAGCGGGACCGGGTTGTACGCATCCTGACCCACGAAGCCAGTCACACCGGGGGTGTGGCGGACAACGCCCCACGAGTGGTCGGTCAGTTCCATACGAACCAGAACGTAACCGGGAACACGCACGCGGCGGATGGTCTTCTTCACGGTGTTCTTGAACTCAACCACGGTCTCCATGGGAACCTGAACCTCGAAGATCTCATCTTCAGCTTCCAGGTTCTGGATACGGGTCTCGATACCGGTCTTCACCTTGTTCTCGTAACCGGAGTAGGTGTGCACCACGTACCAATCGCCCATCTGACGGCGCAGCTTGGACTTGAATTCTTCCAGAGCGTCGACTTCCTCAGCAGCCTCAGCAGCTGTTTCAGCCACCTCGACAGCCTCGGTAGCTTCCTCAGCCTGCTGCTCAATAGCTGCAGACTCCTCAGTAGCCTCAGCAGCGGCTACCTCGACCTCTTCAATCTCGGATACCAGTTCCTGCTCGGACACGTCGCTCCTACTTTCTATCGTTAATCATCTAGAGGGGACTCCCACTCACCAATGTGCTGAGGGAAATCACTGATGGGGCACCCCAGATAAGGATGCAGCCTGTACTAGTTACGCTGAATCGTTCCGTTACCGAAAATCCAGAATGCTCCCTGGCCGAAAAGATAATCCAGACCAGAAATAAGAAGGAGCATCACCACGACGAAGAACAGAACTCCGAAGAAGTAACCAACCAGTTCACGTCCGGTGGGAGTAGTAACCTTCTTCAACTCCGCAAAAACTTCACGGAGGAATGCAAAAATACGGCCGAAGAAACCGAGCTTCTTATCGCTCTTCGACGATGCGCCGGGCTGAACAGCCTTCTCGGCGGTAGCAGACGATGCCATTTCTTCTGCCCCTTTCTGAGTCTAAAAAAGTACGCCCGGGGTGCGGGCGTACAAAGATGTTATTGAGGCAATAAAAGCAGGGCGGACAGGACTCGAACCTGCAACCTGCGGTTTTGGAGACCGCTGCTCTACCAATTGAGCCACCACCCTTTGAAGCGTTAACTTCAGGTGTGAGAGTTGCTTCTCACTTGTCTACTCCTCCACTGCCTCCTAAGCCGTGGCTTTAGAGGGGCAAACAATTACACCCTTGCGGGTGCAGAACTAACTGTAAACCATCTTTCGGGGCCGATGCAACTTCAAAATGTAATATTTTTCGAAAAACCTCTTGAGATACCTTGACGAAGGGTTCCGCATCGCTACTAGTGGACCGTATCCTATTACAAGGAACGCCGCACACACCCGCGCCCATCAGGCGCAGATTGGTCCCGCACGCGCATTCCCATCACCTATTTCCTTGTCGACTTCACGCCGGCAGCGCACAAGAAGAAAGAGAAGAGAGCCCCATGGCGCGTATTTCAAGCCGCATCGGTGCCATCGCACCCTCCGCAACCCTTGCCGTCGACGCAAAGGCAAAAGCACTCAAGGCTCAGGGACGCCCCGTCATCGGTTTCGGTGCAGGCGAACCGGACTTCCCCACACCCGCGCACATTGTGGACGCCGCACGCGAAGCGCTCAACGACCCCAAGAACTTCCGCTACTCCCCCGCGTCCGGTCTTCCCGAACTGAAGAAGGCAATCGCGGAAAAGACCCTGCGCGACTCCGGCGTAGAGATTGACCCCTCCCAGGTTGTCATCACCAACGGCGGCAAGCAGGCCGTCTACCAGGCATTCGCAACCGTCATTGACGAAGGCGACGACGTTCTGTTGCCCGCACCCTACTGGACCACCTACCCCGAGTGCATCCGCCTGGCAGGCGGCAACCCCATCGAGGTATTCGCCGGTAGCGACCAGCACTACAAGGTCACCGTCGAGCAGCTCGAAGCCGCCTACACCCCCGCAACCAAGGCGCTCATCTTCGTTTCCCCCTCCAACCCGACCGGTGCCGTCTACACCGAAGAGGAAACCCGCGCCATCGGCGAATGGGCTCTGTCCAAGGGCATTTTCGTGCTGACCGATGAAATCTACGAGCACCTCACCTATGACGGTGTTCAGGCAGTCTCCATCCTGAAGGCTGTACCCGAGCTCGCTGACCTGTGCGTCATTCTCAACGGCGTGGCAAAGACCTACGCCATGACCGGTTGGCGTGTGGGTTGGATGATTGGCCCGCGCGACGTCATCGCCGCAGCCTCCAACCTGCAGTCCCACATGACCTCCAACGTCAACAACATCGCCCAGCGCGCAGCCCTTGCCGCACTGACCGGTCCGCAGGACGACGTGGAAATCATGCACGCAGCTTTCGACCGCCGCCGCCGCACCATCGTAGATGGTCTGAACGCTATTGAAGGCGTGCACTGTCCCGTACCCACCGGCGCGTTCTACGCCTACCCGGACGTACGCGAACTGCTCGGCAAGGAAATTGAAGGCGTACGCCCGCAGACCACCGCAGAGCTGGCCGAGCTCATCCTCGAAAAGGCTGAGGTCGCCGTAGTTCCCGGCGAGGCATTCGGCCCCAGTGGCTACCTGCGCCTCTCCTACGCCCTGAGCGACGAGGACCTGGCGGAGGGCCTGGCACGCCTGCAGAAGTTCCTCGGTCAGGCACGCGACTAGTTCCGCCCCCCTCTGAGCGCGCCTGCTGAACCTGCAACTCACCCCGTGGGAAGCGGTTCAGACGTGGGATAAACCGGTGCGAAACAATCAATCACAGGACTATTGACCGTTTTTTGTCCTAAAAACGGAGAATCCCACAAATATTTAAAAATATTTTTAAAACGAATGAGGCTTCCCGCATCTTTACAGATGTGAGGAAGCCTCATTCGCCTCTTCGGTGCCATAGGTGGGAAAGGGCGGCTATTTGTGTTTCAAACCCAAACATACAGGTACTAAAAACCTGAACTTTTCAGCACCAAAACAGGCGTTCCCACGGCTTTCCACCACTACCCACACAACCCAAACATCGCTAAAATAGAGACCAAGAGAACGACCTCCCGACCGGCGAACATTCGCGTGCCGAATTCGTGGAGGTCATAGTTATATACACGCGCGCACAACACCTAAAACGCGCAGACATTAGGAGCCAACTATGAAGATCGGTCTGCTTACTTCCGGCGGCGACTGCCCCGGCCTGAACGCTGTCATCCGCGGCGCTGTCCTCAACGGCGTCAAGAAGTACGGCTACGAGTTCGTCGGCTTCCGTGATGGCTGGCGCGGCGTCGTTGAAGGCGACTACATGGATCTGCCCCGTCAGAAGGTCCGCGGCCTGGCAGCCCAGGGCGGCACCATCATCGGTACCTCCCGCACCAACCCCTTCGACGGCCCCAACGGTGGCCCCGAAAACATCGAAATCATGATGGAACGCCACGGCATCGACGCAATCGTTGCTATCGGCGGTGAAGGCACCCTCGCAGGCGCAAAGCGCCTGGCAGACGCAGGCCTGCCCGTCATCGGTGTCCCCAAGACCATTGACAACGACCTGCGCGCAACCGACTACACCTTCGGTTTCGATACCGCAGTGTCCATCGCGACCGAGGCTATGGACCGCATCCGCACCACCGGTGAATCGCACCACCGCTGCATGGTTGCAGAGGTCATGGGCCGCCACGTCGGCTGGATCGCACTGCATTCCGGTATGGCTGCAGGCGCGCACGCAATCCTGATTCCCGAGGTCAAGGTCTCCATGGAGCAGGTTGCTGAATGGGTCAAGGAAGTACACGACCGCGGCCGCTCTCCCCTGGTTGTTGTTGCTGAAGGCTTCATCCCCGAAGGCTTCGACGACGTCATGGCAAACAAGGGTACCGAAAAGGACGGTCGTCCCCGCCTCGGTGGCATCGGTGAGTACATCACCCACGAGATCGAGAAGATGACCGGCGTCGAGACCCGTAACACCATCCTGGGCCACATCCAGCGCGGTGGCGCACCCACCGGCTACGACCGCGTGCTCGCAACCCGCCTGGGCATGGGCGCAGTCGACATGGTCGCTCAGAAGCAGTGGGGCAAGATGGTCTCCGTGCAGGGTACCGAGATTAAGTACGTACCCCTCGAAGAGGCACTGGACGGCCTGAAGTCCGTGCCTCAGGAACGCTGGGAAGAAGCAGCCGTCCTCTTCGGCCGCTAAACCCCGCAGGTTCAGCAAGCTCGCTGAGCACTCATACTAGAACCGCGGAGGCGGGCACTCGCAACGAGTGTCCGCCTCCGCGGTTCTAGTTGGGATGGGTTCTAGTTCAGGCGGTTTTGGGTCGGGGAGCGCCTAGCGCTTCAGGAAGTCCTGACCCGCCAAAGAACGACGCGCCACCTCACCGGACTCCGGCGAAACCACCGTCGTCTGAGCCACCGCGTACTCGGTCGCCGGCGCCGGCGAACCATCGGGCAGGAAATCGCCGCCATCAACCGCACGCAAAGGCGCCTGCGGGTCAACGCCGCGCTTAATCACAGCCAGAGCAATCGGGCCCGCCTCGTGATGCAACGCCACTGAGGTAATACGACCGACCGGGCGGGACTTTCCCTCCACGAACAGCTCACTACCTGCCGCCGGCAGGGTGTGCTCCGAACCGTCAATATCCAAGAACACCAGGCGGCGCGGCGGGCGGCCCAGGTTATGCACACGAGCCACCGTCTCCTGACCCTTGTAGCAGCCCTTATCGAAATGCACCGCGGTACGGGTGTAATCCAGCTCCTGCGGGATGGTCTTATCGTCAGCTTCAGTGCCGTAGCGCGGGCGCCACGCCTCAATACGCAGAGCCTCCGCAGCCCACAGACCCGCAAAACGCGCGTCCGAAGATTCAGCCAGGGCGGACAGAACAGAGCGCCGCACGATGCTTAAGAAACGCACGTAGTCCGCACCCGGGTGAGCATCGCCCGCCTCATCGTAACGGTAGCTACCCGGTGCCGGAGTGTGCCAGGGATCCTCCCACACCAGCAGCTTGCACTCAGCGAGTACCTGATGCACCGAGCCGTCCTGCAGGATCGGGTTGCGGGCGCTCTCCAGCACCGCATACTCGTCGCTGAGGTTCTGCACCTCAACGCGCATCATGAACTTCATGCGGTTTAGGTAATCGGTCAGCGGCTGAGCCTGGTAGCCCTCAACGATTAGCCAGAGCGCCTCGCCGTCTTCAATTGCGGCGGGTGCGTACTCCACGCGGCCCTGAGGGGAAAGCAGCAGGAACTCGCGGCTCTCCCCGGCGGTCATACCGGTCAGAATCTGCGAGGCGATAGAAGTCAGCCAGGTCTGGCGGTCCGCACCCTCAATGCGCACTACGCCCAGGCAGGAGCGATCCACTAGCACCAGCGGTTCGCTTGCCTCGGCGGAGCGGTCGAAGCTGAGGGCGCGCTGCTCCAGCATGGGGTTGCCGTAGTGTGCGGCGACGCCGGCATCCAGCCCGGAGGCGGCAAAAGCGCCGTGCAGGCTCAGCAGGGGGCTCACCGGGCGGGAGGCATCGGGCTGGGGTGCCTCAGCCTGAGGCGCTTCAATCGAAGATTCAGTCACGGAAGGTGCACCTTTCACGCAAAGAGTCTGCCCCGCCGACCAGCGGGGCAGACACAAGTTAGTTATTAGGCGGTGGGCTCGGAACCGGGCTCGCCGGTGGGCTCTTCGCCATCCAGGGAACCGAACATCGAGGTGCCCAGGGAATCGCCGGTCATCGAGGAGGTCTTGCGCAGTTCAGCGGAGGCGTGCTTGTGCAGCTTACCCTCGGCGTCTGCAATCTCCCAGTCCCACATGAGGTTGCCGTTGACCAGGCCCCACAGGCGCACGGAGCCGGCGTAGTCGTGGGAAATATCATCGCGCAGCAGGTTGCCGGTCTGCATGCGAATAACCGGGCCCTTGACCATGCCCACGTAGTTTTCGCTAATACCGCCGGGGTGCGCAATGGTCGCCAGCAGGGAGAATCCGTCGTCGGCGTTGCGGAGAGTCTCTACGCTTGCCGCGTCAGCGAAGGCGGGAACAACGTCCTTGGGGACAATGCCGAAGCCGCCGTCAGCGTCGGTCAGGGGGCGGTCAATCTGCCAGAAACCGGTTTCAACGGTGATGGGGCGCAGCTTCTGGCCCTCATCGTCGAGCAGGAAAGACTCAGCGCGGTATTCGATGAAGGGCAGACCATCCTGCTCAAAAGTAACAATCTGGCCGAAGGGGGTGTTTTCCTGGCCTTCGTACCACATGGTTCCGGTGCCTTCCCAGGTGCCGAGCAGCCATGCGAAGGGAACAAGTTCAGGGGTTAGGTTGGTAGGGATTTCAATAGCCATACCTTCCATTTTAGTACCCGTGCGTACAACGGTAGCCTGTTCGTTCGCTCACGGCACGGGGCAGCGCCGCCGTCTGCAGAGTAAACGGTACGGCGGGCAGCATAAAGAAAAACCCCCAACCGGAGGGGACCGGGTGGGGGTTCACGCCGTCATTGGCGAGGCGGTACGAACCGTACGACCGCCTAAAGCCCTGTGTGGGCGATGCTTCTGCTCTGTGCGGGAAGACTACTTCTGTCCGCTGAAGAGGCCACGCAACACTGCGAATGCACCGATACCGATGCACACGGAGATAATAGCCATCAGCGACATGAAGAGAGCTTCAAGAGCCATAAGATTGTTTTCCATGCCTTAAACCTACCACAGACCCACCCCGAAAGGGCGCAGAATCAACGGCGGAAACATAGTGGACACCCAAGCTGCTTCCCGGGTGCAAGACCCGCCTAGCGCCGGGCAGGACCCCGGTTCCGCGCCAGCATGCCAGAACCCCCGTAGTCATCGGTTGAAAAGGCTGTATGAACAGTCCGGAATACGATATTCGGCGACAGGCTACGCCAGCTCCCACAACTGCATCACAGCCGGGCGAGTACACTAGAAAGAGCCAAAAGTTTTACACGGGAAATATGCAGGAAAGGAGAGAGTGTGTACCGTATTGCGCTCATGAGCGATACCGCCGCGCAGGATATGATCCCCTCGCTGAGCCTCCTCAGCCACAAGGTACACGTCTTCCCCCTCGACACTGCCCACACCACCCTCGAATCTGAGACCTTCGACCTGCTCATGGTCGACGCCCGCACCGCACTCGTCAAAGCACGCCAATGCGCCCAGCTATTGCGCGCCGCCGGCGTACAGTTGCCGCTCATCGCACTCCTGAATGAAGGCGGTATGGCGGCGGTTGCTGCCTCCTGGCAGGTTGACGATATTGTTTCTGACCAGGCGTCCCCCTCCGAAATGGATGCGCGCCTGCGCCTCGCCATCAAGAGCGACGCAGCCGCAGAAGAAGAGAACTCCGAAGAGCGCATCGTGCGCGCGGGTAACCTCGTCATTGACACCCAGGCGTACTCGGCGCACCTCTCCGGCACCGCTCTGAATCTGACCTTCAAAGAGTTTGAACTGCTCAAGTTCATGGCTCAGCACCCCGGACGCGTCTTCTCCCGAGCCCAGCTGCTCTCCGAGGTGTGGGGTTACGACTCCTACTACGGCGGCACCCGCACCGTGGACGTGCACGTGCGTCGTCTGCGTTCCAAGCTCGGCACCGAATACGAGCAGATGATTTCGACCGTGCGTAACGTGGGCTATTCCTTCAACAGCACCCGCTAAATTTTGGGGCTCCAACCCCTGTTTTGGTGTACCCGTTATAAAGTAGCCTCTCCGCTGAGCCGAGTACCAGAATGTGTAAATGTTCCGGTTCTTGTCATATTCGCCCAGGACGAAGAACAAACTCTTCAAAGAGCAACTATCCCCGGTAGAGTTGAATCAGAAGGCTACGAAAGAAGGCGATGATGGTACACAGTCAGACACCCAATCCCTCCACCCTGCCCGCTGAAAGCTCCCTTGTCTACGCGGAACCGCATCTCACCGAAGAGCTGCTGGAACGATTCGATTCCTTTGCGCAGAAGGTTGCCCGCCATGACGGCGTCTCGGCGTTCTCTGAGCAGACCCGCGTTGAGTTGAGCAAGGCATTGCGCGAAAGCACCCTCACCCCTCCGCGTTTCTTTGTTGCCGAGGACGACGGCACCCTCGCCGCCGTCTTCGTGGCGCTCACCCCGGCAGACGACGAAGATACCGGCGTAATTGAGGCAGCCGTCGCCCCCGAATACCGCGGACGAGGCGCCGGCAGCGCATTCTTCGACCACGCCGTTCGCCAGCTGGGTGAAGACGCCGTACGATACCGACTCTGGGTTCACGGCAGCGCCACCGACACCGGCATTGAAAGCCCCGCCCACGCGTTCGCTACCCTGCACGGCTTCGAGCCGGTGCGCGTGCTGTACAAGATGGTTCTGCCTTTGGATGCTCAGACCCGCGAAGAGCTCGTGGAACGCTCTGACGCGCGCACTCTGCCGGAGAACCTGCGGATGCGCACCTTCACCGGCGCGGATGAGTTCCCCTGGCTACGCGTGAATGCCGCAGCGTTTGCGCACCACCCGGAGCAGGGCAAGCTCACCCTTGCCGATTTGCGCGAGCGCACCGGCTCCCCCTGGTTCCGTCCTGAGGGTTTCTTCATCGCCTCCGAGGTGGAGGATGACTCCGCCATCGCGGCATTCACCTGGACGAAGATTCCGACCGGTCAGGAGCAGGGCGAGCTGTCCCCCTCCGGTGAGATTTACGTGGTGGGTGTGAACCCGCAGGCTCAGGGAGGCGGCCTGGGCCGAACCCTCACCCTGCGCGCGCTGGCATACCTCGCCTGCGCTGAGGACGAGAACGGCGAGCCGCTGCGCGCCATCGACCTGTACGTGGACGCCGATAACACCACCGCATATTCCCTCTACACTTCGTTGGGTTTCGGTGTAGCGACGGTTGACCGCATGTACGCCCCCGCCCAGCAGGACGAACCTGCCGCCTAGTTTTGGTGCGCCACAGTTGGCGTGCTTCTTCACGACTTATCCCCGAGCAGAAAGGCAAGTACAGTATGGTACCCGCCCCCAATGGCCTGAATAAGGCGCCTAAGCCTAAGCCGTCTGAGCCGGCACCCATGACCGGTGTCATTCATATCGGCCACGATATTTCGAAGATTGAGCGTGCCGAGTCTCGCGGCGACCGCATTGAGAAGGGTGAGAAGCGCTCCTACTTCAGCCTGGAAGAGGAGTTCGGCCCGGAGCGTTTCTTCGACCGTGAGAGCAGCTGGCTGGACTTCAACACCCGCGTGCTGGAGCTGGCGGAGGACCCGAACCTGTTCCTGCTGGAGCGTCTGAACTTCCTGTCGATTGTGGCGTCTAACCTGGATGAGTTCTTCATGGTGCGTGTGGCGGGTCTGAAACGGCGCATTGCGACCGGTCTGGCGGTGCCTTCGGCGGCAGGTCTGAGCCCCGAGGAGCAGATGGAAGAGATTGCTGAGCGCGCTCACCAGTTGCAGACTCGCCACGCTGAGGTGTTCCACAACCAGGTTCTGCCGGCTCTGGAGGAGCAGAACATCCGCATTGTGGGTTGGAGCGACCTGGATGCGGACGCTAAGCAGCGCCTGCGCCAGGAGTTCATGCAGGATATCTTCCCGATTCTGACCCCTCTGGCTGTTGACCCGGCGCACCCCTTCCCGTACATTTCGGGTCTGTCGCTGAACCTTGCGGTGCTGGTGCGTAACCCGCAGACTGGCAAGGAACTGTTCGCTCGTGTGAAGGTGCCCGATCAGCTGGACCGTATGGTCTCTGTGGATGGTTCCCGCGCCGCCAACACGGCGGGCCGTGAGAGCCGCTACATTGCGCTCGAAGACATCATTGCTGAGCACCTGGACACCCTCTTCCCGGGTATGGAGGTTGTGGAGCACCACGTCTTCCGCGTGACCCGTAACGAGGATCTTGAGGTGGAAGAGGACGACGCAGAGAACCTGCTAAAGGCCCTGGAGAAGGAGCTTCTGCGCCGTCGTTTCGGCCCTCCGGTCCGTCTGGAGGTTGAGGACACCATCAACCCGACCATCCTGGATCTGCTGATTTCTGAGCTGAACATCAACGAGTCTGAGGTGTACCGTCTGCCGGCCCCGCTGGATTTGCGCGGTATGAGTGCGATTATTCGTGCGAACCGTCCGGCGCTGCACTACCCCAAGCACATTGCGCACACTTCCCGTTGGCTCAACGCCACCGAGACCGCGAAGGCTGCGGATGTGTTCGCTGCCGCCCGCGACCACGACGTGCTGTTGCACCACCCGTACGATTCGTTTGCGACCAGTGTGCAGGCGTTTTTGGCGCAGGCTGCCGCTGACCCGCGTGTTCAGGCAATTAAGCAGACCCTGTACCGTACCAGTGGTGACTCCCCCATCGTGGATGCGCTGATTGAGGCAGCTGAGGCGGGCAAGCAGGTTGTGGCACTGGTCGAGATCAAGGCTCGCTTTGATGAGGAAGCCAACATCTCGTGGGCTCGTAAGCTGGAGCGCGCCGGCGTGCACGTGGTGTACGGCATCGTGGGTCTGAAGACTCACTGCAAGCTGTCGTTGGTGGTGCGCCGCGAGGGTAACCATCTGCGCCGTTACGCGCACATTGGTACCGGTAACTACCACCCGTCGACCGCTCGTTTCTACGAGGATTTGGGCATCATCACCTGCGATGAGCAGATTTGTGAGGATGTCTCCCGCCTGTTCAACCAGCTGTCCGGTTACGCGCCGAAGACCAACTACCAGTCGCTGCTGGTGGCGCCGCGTACTCTGCGTAGCGGCCTGATTGAGTGCATCGATCAGGAGATTGAGAACCACAAGGCGGGCCGTCCGGCGAAGATTCAGATCAAGTGTAACTCCATGGTGGATGAGGCCGTCATCGATTCGCTGTACCGCGCTTCGCAGGCTGGTGTGCCGGTGGATGTGGTGGTTCGCGGTATTTGCGCCCTGCGCCCCGGTGTTAAGGGTCTGAGCGAGAATATTCGCGTCCGTTCGGTGCTGGGTCGTTTCTTGGAGCACTCGCGCGTGTTTGCTTTTGAGAACGGCGGCGATCCGATTGTCTACATTGGCTCTGCAGATATGATGCACCGCAACCTGGACCGCCGTATTGAGGCTCTGGTGCCGGTGAAGGATCCGCGCCACGTGAAGTACCTGCGTGACATGTTCACCACTTATATGAGTGATTCTTCGCGTACCTGGCACCTGGATTCTGAGGGCAACTGGACCCGCCACGACACCGACGATCAGGGCAACCCGCTGCAGGACGTGCAGTCGTACTACCTGAGCTCGCGTTCCCGTAAGAACGTGGTCGATAAGGTCTAAGGATGTGCCGCTGACCTACCGGTGATTTCTGGTTGTGAACCCCGTCTGTTCTCGCGCTTTATGGCGTGAGGCAGGCGGGGTTTTCCGCGTGTCGTGCAAAAACGTGCGGTGGACTAGTGCACTTAGCGCAAAAGTGAACAACAGGTTACGTTGAGATTACAACTTGACCGCTCTCTCACCTACAATTAGACGCGGAGCATGGTGCCCTCTGGCATTGTGCGCAAGCCTAGCGAAGAGGTTCAGAGAGAGATATGGCACCGCTGGATTCCCCCTCCATCTACTACTCGGCACGACGTTTTGATGCGGTCAACAGCATTGACCGAGCCCCCGCGAACACTGCGGATATTGTTGCTTCTGGCGCACTGATTTGGCGTATGCGCGACGGTGCGCTTGAGGTCCTGATCATTCACCGCCCCCGCTATGACGACTGGTCCTGGCCTAAGGGCAAGCAGGACCCGGGCGAGTCCCTGGCTGAGACCGCTATTCGTGAGATTCGCGAAGAGGTCGGCCTGCAGGTTGTTCTGGGTGTGCCCCTGGCTGTGACTTCCTACCCGGTGGGCGGCCGTCCGAAGGATGTTTTCTACTGGTCTGCTGAGCTTCCCGAGGGCGCCCGCGCCCTGGCGGATGAGGGTGAAGTGGATGAGCTGCGCTGGGTATCCACCGAGGTTGCTCGCGCCCTGCTGACCAACGAGGACGACCTGGCGCCCCTGGAGTCCCTGGAGGCTCTGGCTGAGGCGGATGCGCTGCGCACCCGCCCGATTCTCATTGCCCGCCATGCGAAGGCTAAGCCTCGTTCGAACTGGGCTGCTGCTGAGGATGACCGTCCGCTCGCGGCGACCGGCAAGCGTCAGGCGTTGGCCTCTAGCCGTCTCTTTGCGGCGTGGGCTCCGAGCCGTATTATTTCTTCCCCGTGGCTGCGTTGCGTTCAGACCGTGACCCCGTACTCGGTGGATTATGGTGTGTCGGTGAAGGAGAAGAAGTCCCTATCGGAGGCGGGCGCTCAGCGTCACCCGGCGCGTGTTGCCCGTACCGTGGCGTCGCTGTTCGATAAGGATTCTTCCTCGTTGCTGTGCACTCACCGCCCGGTTCTGCCCCAGGTGATGGATGTTCTGCGTGAGTACCTGTTTGAGGGTTCCGCGGAGGTTCTTCCGACCGAGGACCCGTACCTGGAGCCTGGCGATGCCCTGGTTCTGCAGGTGACTGAGGGCGATGACCCGCGTATTGTCTCGGTGGAGCGAGTACGCGCGGCTCTGGACTAGCATCCATATACTTTGATCTTCTAACGGCGAGCGCGCTGGGCTTTATGCTCAGCGCGTTTGCTCTACCTGCGCCCATTCGTGGGTGTTACAATAGAGGGGCGGTTGATTTGTGACCGTCTCTCACGTCTACTGACAGGATTCAAGGTTTTTCTTATGACTCACGCAATCCCCACTCCCTATGAAGATCTTCTGCGCGAAATCCTCGAGGAGAACAAGGACGCCATCGCGGCGGATGCGCAGCGTTCCGACCGTACCGGCACCGGCACCTTCGGCGTGTTTGGGCGTCAGATGCGTTTTGACCTGCGTGAGTCGTTCCCGCTGATTACCACCAAGCGCGTGCACTTCAAGTCTGTTGCCATTGAGCTGCTGTGGTTCTTGCGCGGTTCCTCGAATGTACGCTGGTTGCAGGAGCGCGGCGTGACCATTTGGGATGAGTGGGCTGATGAGAACGGCGATTTGGGTCCGGTGTACGGCGTGCAGTGGCGTTCGTGGCCGACCCCCGACGGTGGCACGATTGACCAGATTGCGAAGGTTATCGATTCGTTGAAGAATAACCCGAGCTCGCGCCGCCATATTGTTTCGGCGTGGAACCCTGCCGAGGTGGACAATATGGCGCTTCCGCCCTGCCACGCACTCTTCCAGTTCTACGTGCACGAACGCGCGGACGGTGTGAAGGAGCTGTCCTGCCAGCTGTACCAGCGTAGCGCGGACATGTTCCTGGGTGTGCCCTTCAACATCGCCTCGTACGCGCTGCTGACCTACCTGATTGCGCAGGAGGTAGGCATGGAGCCGGGCGAGTTCGTGTGGACCGGCGGCGACTGCCACATCTACTCGAACCACCTGGAGCAGGTGAAGAAGCAGCTGGGCTACGGCACCGACCCGGAGGGTAACCCCTACCCGCCGCGTGAGCCATACCCGTACCCGAAGCTGGTTATTAAGACGAAGAAGCCTTCTATTTTCGATTACGAGTATGAAGACTTTGAGCTGGTGGATTATAAGCACCATCCCGGTATTGCCGCACCGATTGCGGTCTAACTGCAGGTAATGAGGAGGCATGATGTTTCGTCTGGGCGCTATTTGGGCTCAAACTGATGCCGGCATCATTGGTCGTGACGGGGATATGCCCTGGTACGCGCCGGAGGATTTGGCGCACTTCAAGAAGGTGACGCTGGGCGCTCCGGTGATTATGGGTCGCCGCACCTGGGAGTCGTTCCCGCCGCGTTTTCGCCCCCTGCCGGGCCGTACGAATATTGTGATTAGCCGTTCGGTTACCGAGGCGGAAGAACGCGATGGTGCCCTGTGGGTTCCTTCGCTGGATGCGGCGCTGTACGCGGCTCGTGACGCTGCAGGCGCGCCGGTCGAAGCTACCCCCGCAGATACCGCCGCGGTTGATGCTTGGATTATTGGTGGCGGTTCCGTCTACGTGGAGGCGCTCTCCCGCACCGACCTGCCCGCCTTCGGTCGGGTGAAGACGGTGGAGCGGACCCTCTTCTACTGCCAGGAAGGTAACGAGATTACCGGCGATACGCGAGCGCCCGAACTGCAGCTTGCAAATTCTGCGGGTAGCTACGAAGGCGGCTCACCGAACGGGTGCTGGCGGGTCACCTCCGAGAGTGCATGGGAGAATAGCGAGAAGGGTTACCTGCTCGATGAGTCGGGCACGAAGAACCCCATGTACTTCTCGTTCCAGCGTCTGGAACGTCTCTCCTAAGAACGTCTCCATAGACCGTCAGCTCTAGCAAACAACCTCTGACAAACAAGCTCAGACGAGCGACTCAAGCCTGCGGCTACTCCGCCCGGAGTACCGCGGGCTTGAACGCTTTAACGCGCCCCGATACAGTACCTGGTGCCGAGTCGGATACCAAGCCTAGCGCCTGCGCGGAATGTCCCGTTCCGAATATCAAATTTTTTGTACGGTGTTAGTCCGCACCCGCCAGCCTGAGAGTACACTGGGAACCATGAACTTTAATCCCGGTGACTCTGTAGGTTTTGTTGGCTGGCGCGGTATGGTGGGCTCGGTCCTCATGAAGCGCATGGTTGAGGAAGGCGACTTCGAGGGCATTACCCCCGTCTTCTTCACTACCTCTAATGTTGGTGGCGCTGCGCCCACCTTCGACGGCGTAATTGAACCGTCCGAACTGAAGGACGCATACGACATTGATGAGCTGCGTAAGCACTCGATTATTGTGACCGCTCAGGGCGGTGGCTACACCGAGGCTGTGCACCCGAAGCTGCGTGCAGCCGGCTGGGACGGCCTGTGGATTGATGCCGCTTCCACCCTGCGCATGAACGATGACTCCATCATCGTGCTGGACCCCATCAACCGCGACGTCATCGACCGCGGCCTGGCATCCGGCGTGAAGGACTTCGTCGGCGGTAACTGCACCGTCTCCTGCCTGCTGATGGGCCTGGGCGGCCTCTTCAAGAACGACCTGGTCGAGTGGGCTACCTCCATGACCTACCAGGCAGCGTCCGGCGGCGGTGCCCGCCACATGCGCGAGGTGCTCGCACAGTTCCGCGACCTGGGCAACGAGGTCTCCGAGGAGCTGAACGACCCCGCATCCGCAATTCTGGACATTGACCGCAAGATTCTTGCTAAGCAGCGCTCCGGTGAGCTGGATTCCTCCCAGTTCGGTGTGCCGCTCGCTGGCTCCCTGATTCCCTGGATCGACTCGGATCTGGGTAACGGCCAGTCCCGCGAAGAGTGGAAGGCTGAGGTTGAGACCAACAAGATCCTGGGCCGCTCCGAAGATGACAAGATCACCATGGATGGTCTGTGCGTCCGCATCGCTGCGATGCGCTCGCACTCTCAGGCGCTGACCATCAAGCTCAAGAAGGATCTGCCGCTCGAAGAGATCGAGCGCATCATCGCTGAGGACAACCCCTGGGTTCGCTTCGTGCCGAACGAGCGTGAGGCTTCCATGGAGCAGCTGACCCCCGTGGCTGCTTCCGGTTCTCTGGAGATTCCGGTTGGTCGCGTGCGTAAGCTGGCTATGGGCCCCGAGTACATTAGCGCGTTCACCGTGGGTGACCAGCTGCTCTGGGGTGCTGCTGAGCCGATTCGCCGCATGCTGCAGATTGCTGTTGGTAAGCTCTAAGGCTCACTGACAAGCTATAAGAAAGCCCTCGCTACCATTCTTTTCGGATGGGAGCGAGGGCTTTTTGTGTTTGCCTATAGCTTGCGCAGAGCGGATCAGCGCGAGCTGGTTTAGCGCTGGTTTGCGGCGGCGGCTTTGCGTTCTGCCTTGCGTGCGGCTTTGTGTTCCTTGCGCTGCTGTCGCCAGGCGCGGTAGCGGTACCAGGCGGTGAGCACCACGTGCTTCATGAAAATATTGGCGCGGCGTGCCCAGGTGAATTCGGTGCCCCAAATGCCCAGGCCTATGAAGATGAACAGCCAGCCGGGGCCGGGGGTGACGAGCATAATCAGTCCGGCGATGAAGCAGAAGGCGCCCACGCCGATGACAAGGGGCTTGTAGAGATGACGCATGACCGGATGCGCGTGCATACGCTCCTTGCGGGCTTCGAGCCAGCGGTGAAAGCGGCTGGTCTCGCTTTCCTTGACTTCATCTTCAATGGTTTTCAGGGGTGGTCCTTCCAGACGTGCCGTAGGTGAGTTTCACCGGGCGGCGGTGGTTAGAGGATAGCACCTACCGCTGGATGGGTGCTGTGAAAGATTTCTTTATGTTGAGATTTTTCCGTCATCTTCAAAATTTTTTCGTTTCAATAGTGTTCAAGTCGAAAGTACCTTTATACACTGTAAGGGAACAATTCGCCCGGCACTACGCCTAAACACTAAGGAAGCGACCCACTACCGTGTCCTCCCCTCGTCCCGTATCAACGGACTCATCCCGCACCAATGCTGTTGCACCCGCTGGTACCGCTGCACCCGCTACTGAACGCAACGCCGCACCGACCCTCAACGAATGCCTCGAAAACCTGCCCTTCACCCGTGCCCACGGCAAGCTCCTGGGTATCTCGGGTCTTGGCTGGGCACTCGACGCCATGGACGTAGGTCTCATCTCCTTCGTCATGGCGGCCCTCATCAAGGAATGGCATCTGAGCCCCACCGAAGCCTCCTGGCTCGGTTCCATCGGATTCGTCGGCATGGCGCTCGGCGCAACCTTCGGCGGCCTACTCGCCGATAAGCTCGGCCGCCGCTACATCTTCGCACTCACCCTGCTGATTTACGGTCTGGCGACCGGTGCTTCCGCCCTGGCAACCTCCCTGGGTGTGTTGCTCGTCTTCCGTTTCCTGGTCGGTCTGGGTCTGGGCGCGGAACTTCCCGTGGCATCCACCCTGATTTCTGAGTTCTCGCCTCGCGCTATCCGCGGCCGCGTCGTGGTCGCTCTGGAGGCTTTCTGGGCTCTGGGCTGGATCCTCGCCGCTCTCATCGGCACCTTCATCGTTCCGCAGGCGAACGGCTGGCGCTGGGCGCTTGCCATCGGTCTGATTCCCGCCATCTACTCGCTCGTAATCCGTATGGGAACCCCCGAGTCGGTGCGCTTCCTCGAGTCGGTCGGCAAGCACGATCAGGCACGCCAGGTGGTCGAACGTTTCGAGGCCTCCCCCGCGCTCTTCTCCCGAACCGGTAAGAAGCAGACCGAAGACGCTTCCGCACACGGTGCCGCAGAAAGTGCTGACAACGCAGAATCCGCGAAAATCCACTCCATCTGGGCTGCCGGTCAGCGCCGCAAGACCATCGCCCTGTGCGTCATCTGGTTCTGCATCAACCTCTCCTACTACGGCGCGTTCATCTGGATTCCGGCGCTGCTGAACGCCCAGGGCTTCAGCCTCGTGAAGTCCTTCGCATTCACCCTCATCATGACCCTCGCCCAGCTGCCCGGCTACGCGGTCGCCGCCTACCTCATCGAAAAGTGGGGCCGACGCGCAACCCTGGCGACCTTCCTGCTCGGCTCCGCACTGGCGGCAGCTGGCTACGGCATGGCGCACTCCGAGGTATTCATTATCCTCGCCGGTTGCATGCTCTCCTTCTTCAACCTCGGCGCGTGGGGCGCCCTCTACGCCCTGAGCCCGGAGATCTTCCCGACCCACCTGCGAGGAACCGGCACCGGTGCCGCCGCCGGTATCGGCCGTATCGCCTCCATCGCGGCGCCGCTCATTGTGCCGCCGCTGGTCGCATTCGGTGGAACCCCGCTGCTCTTTACGCTCTTCTCCACCGCGTTCCTGGTAGCGGCAACCACCGTGTTCCTGCTGCCTGAACGCCGCGGCGAGTCCCTCTAACGAGCCGCCTAGCCTACATGATGGGCTGTCCCTCCTGAACGCTTTTTCCGAGCAGTCAGAAGGGGCAGCTCATTTGTCATTTAAGCCCCCTATCCATGCGCCACAACCTCAAACTATGAGAGGATACGTTCTATGCTCGATTCCTTCCTCTCCAGCCCCTACCGCACAGAGTTCAGCCCCTGGCCCGTGAGCGAACACTACGCCACCGAACGTGCCGGCGGGGTGCCCGAAGCCATGCTGCTGCCGGGCGAACTCACCGTGCACCGTGGCGACGGGGCAAAAATGAGCTACTACCTGGACTGGCCCGAGGAATTCAACGAATACACCCGCGCAATCACCCTGCGCCCGCGCACCAAAAACGGCTACCCACAGGACTTTACGCTCAGCGTCGCCGTACGCGACGGCCAGGCTGTCTTCACCGCAACCGCCCTCAGCTTCTGGGAACAGCGCGACGGCCGCCCCTACGACCATGAGCCCATCGCCCGCGGCTACGTGGACGTCGTAGCCTACGAATCCTGCGCGGAATACGCAGGCAATTCCGCCGCGCCCGCCCTCATCGGCTGGGATATCGCAGACCTCTACCCTGCACGCATGGCGCTCATCCGCGCCCTCTGCGAAGGAATCGCCAGCAGCATCACAATGGGCACCCAAATCCTCGCGGACGGGCAGGTACAGGTCGACCACAAGGACGGGGATCTGCTCGCCCTACACGTAAACGCGATTAGCACCGTAGGCGGCATGGTCCGCGCCCTCATCATCGAGCAGGACCGCGTGCCCAGCGGCGTATCCACCGGCACCACTACCGGCGCCTCCGAGCGTGCCGATCTGCAGACGCGCGCCTACTACGCCAACGTGCTTTCCCCCGTTCCCGGCGAGTTCGGCAACCTTGTCTGGTCGCACAGCGAGGATGCGGAATACTACCCGTACCGGCCCACGCGCCATAAGCCGATTTTCCACGCCCCCAGCCCGCCGCAGAAGCTTCCCCTGGCGGTTCAGGTACTGATGGAGCACCTGCCCGCCGCTCCCCTTGCGGCAACGCGCACAGCGCCCAAGCGCAGGCCCTACCTGCCGGGGCAGGTGCGCATCTCCTCACCTCGCCACTAGCTCAGCAAGTCAATACAACGCTTCGGGCGGCCTCTTTATCAGAGACCGCCCGAAGCGTTTATTCTATGCATCCTCGCGCTACGAGAGGCGAGAAGTTGAGCGTTTAGATTTCGCCGTTGACCACGACAGGCTCAGGAACCAGGGTCACACCAAAACGTTCACGCACGCCATCGCGCACAGCGCGGGCGATAGCGAAGATGTCCTCAGCGGATGCGCCGCCGCGGTTCGTAATCGCCAGGGTGTGCTTGGTCGACAGGCTTGCACGGCCCTGAGCGATCTCGCGAGACTCACCCTCCAGACCGAAGCCCTTCTCGAAACCGGCGTGCTGAATCAGCCAAGCAGCCGAAAGCTTCACGTGATCGGGGTCCTCGACACCCGCGGTGAACGGGGAAGTCTTCACGACCACCGGGAAGTTCGGGGCGCCCTCCGGCAGGGAATCCAGGGTCGAGCGCGGAACGATCGGGTTGGTGAAGAAAGAACCGGTGGAGAAGGTGTCACGGTCCTCGGGGTTGAGCACCATACCCTTGGAGCCGCGCAACTGAAGCACCTTCTCGCGTACCAGGGCGGATTCGGCGCGCTGACCGGGCTCAACACCCAGGCTCTTCGCCAGCTCGGCGTAACGAATCGGGGAGGACAGGCTACCGAGGGTGAACTGGAAATCAACGGTCAGCACCACGTAGCGGGGCGAGCCGTTGACGGTTGCGCGCTTGAGCACCGAGTCGCGGTAGCCGAAGCGCAGGTCTGCGCTCGCGAAGGTCTTCCGAGTGTTCTTTTCGCGGTCCCAGGTGCGTACGGAGGCGATGAACTCGCCCACCTCAACGCCGTATGCGCCGACGTTCTGCACGGGGGTTGCACCCACGGTGCCGGGAATACCGGAGAGAGCCGCGGGGCCAACCCATTCGTTCTCGATGCTGAGCTTCACGAAGTCGTCCCAGATGGTGCCCGCCTGCACGCGCACGTTTGCGCCGCCGCATGCGGGGATGGGCAGAACCTCTACGCCTTCGGAGGCGATGTGCACGACGGTTCCGTTGAAGCCTTCGTCGGAAACCAGCAGGTTGGAGCCGCCGCCCACGATGAGGACGGGTTCGCCTGCGGCGTCTGCAGCGGAGACTGCTTCGATAATTTCTGCTTCGGAGGTGGCGCGGACGTAGGTCTTAGCGGGACCGCCTACCTGGGCGGTGGTCAGTTCGCTCAACAGCTTTTCAGTCATAGGTTAAGAATACCGGTCGTTGTGCGGGGTCAACACCCGCCACGCGTTAAAGTCACGAAAACCTTATGGTGATTTTTCCTTCATTTTCCGGCGCGCCTCCCGCAGAAAGAAGCGCCACCACCTGCGCCGGCGAGCGCGCAGCCGAGCATGCAAAAGCCCCGGAACCACCGCATCGGGTAGCGCCGGGGCCTTCACATAGTTGCTTTCACACGGCTATCTGCAAGCACAGAAACTCTATACCGAGAGACGAACCACAGCCTGACTCTTCATCAGAACCTTCTGCTCCTTGCCTTCCTCGTCACGAGCGGTGACGGTCAGGTCAATGCGGGCGGTGCGCTCCTCCTCATTCAGGGCACCCACCTTACCGCTGATGGTCAGGGCGTTCGTGGGGGTGTCGGGGTTTTCGCCGCCGGGCGCATCCGCCACGGGAACGGGCTTGGTGAATCGAGTCTGGTAGTCCACGATTGCGCCGGGGTCGCCCGCCCAGTCGCTCACGAGCTGCACGGCGGTACCCATGGTCAGCATGCCGTGAGCAATCACGCCGGACAGGCCCACCGACTGAGCAAAACGCTCGTTCCAGTGAATCGGGTTGAAGTCACCGGATGCGCCAGCGTAACGCACCAGCGAAGCGCGGGAGAGCTCCACGGTACGCGAACCGATTTCCTGGCCCTTTTCAAGATCTACAAAACGCACCATTAGTTTTCCTCCTCAGCACGAACCAGCAGGGAAGAGATGCAGGTGGTGACCGGCTCGCCCTGCGCGTCAACGATTTCTTCGCGGGTGGTCAGCATTGCGCCGGCACCCATAACGCGCACGGAGTCCACGTGAACTTCGGTGCGCAGCTCATCACCGGCAACGATGGGGCGGTGGTGGGTGAAGCGCTGGTCGGCGTGCACCACGCGGGAGAAATCAATACCGGCGGAATCGTCGTTGATGAGTGCCGCGTCAGCTGCCTGCGCCAGGATAATGGCGAAGGTCGGCGGGGCAATCACATCTGCGTACCCTGCCGCGCGGGCTGCCTCAACGTCGTGGTGGAGGGGGTTTTCTGCGTGAACTGCTCGGGCAAATTCGCGGATCTTTTCGCGACCGACAACGTAGGTGTTCTCGGACGGGTAGACCCTGCCCACAATCTCAGGGTTAATGCTCATGATTTCAGTCTACCGTTCTTGTGCACAGTGTTCAGCTCATACGCACAGAGTGGACAGACCACTGTACAGGTAACCGGCGTGCAGGCAACCAGCGTGCAGGCGTGCAGTATTTCGTCGCATTTTTACCTGCTAGCGAAGGCCCCTACCCATCCAGCCCAAGCAGGCGTAGGCTGGACGGGTACCCGCAATCTATTTCAGAAGGAAAAGTTATGTCTTCCAACGTAAAAATTTCGGTGCTTGACCTGATGCCGCACCGCCCCGACCAGAGCCAGCACCAGACCATGCTCAACACCATCGATGCCGCCCGCGCGGCTGAGTCCTACGGGTACGAGCGTTTCTGGGTCGCCGAGCACCACAATGCCGGCTCCCTGCTGTCCTCAGCAACCGTCGTGGTCATGGCGGAAATCGCTGCCGCAACCGAGCGTATTCGCGTGGGCTCGGGCGGCATTATGCTCCCCAACCACGCACCCTACGTGGTGGCGGAGCAGTTCGGTACCCTCAACGCGTTCCACCCTGGTCGTATTGACCTGGGTGTGGGCCGTGCGCCCGGCACCGACCCGATGACCGCCGCCGCTCTGCGCCGCGACGATTCTGCCGCCATGAGCTTCCCCGCCGAGGTGCAGCAGCTGCAGCGCTACCTGGGCGAGCCCTCCCCCATGCACCGCGTGCACGCCATTCCCGGCCAGGGCTCGAAGGTGCCCCTGTACATTCTGGGTTCTTCCCTGTTCGGTGCGCAGCTTGCCGCACAGCTGGGTCTGCCCTACGCGTTCGCTTCGCATTTTGCGCCCGCAATGCTGCAGGAGGCGGTAGACACCTACCGCGCAAACTTTAAGCCCTCGGAGCACCTGGAGCAGCCCTACGTCATGGTGGGTGCCACCGCAATGCTCGCCGATACCGACGAGCGGGCACGCTACCTGTACACGAGCCAGCAGCAGCATTTCCTGGGCGTGGTGCGCGGCAATCTGTCTTTCGCACCTCCCGTGGAGGATATGGACGCCGTCTGGACCGACGCGGAGAAGATGCACATTGAACGCATGACCGCCGAAGCAATCGTAGGTTCCCCCGCCACCGCGCAGGCTCGTATTGAGGACCTGGTGGCGCGCACGGGCGCTGACGAGCTCATCGTCATGACCGAGGCGTGGGAGCATGAGGACCGCCTGCGCTCCTACGAGCTACTGTCCCAGCTGCCGGTAGTGAGCCGCGCCTCCTAACGCTTTGATCAGAGCATAAAGATGAAGCCCCCGAGTATTTTTCTCGGGGGCTTCGCTATGCCCGGCATCGAGCCGTGGGGCTGAGTACCTATTGAGCACCTGCAAACCGGGCTTCCGGCAAAGAAAATAGGCAGACAAAATTGGCAAACAAAAAAGCCTGCCTCCGAAGAGACAGGCTTATCTGAGCCCCGACCGGGAATCGATCCCGGGACCTCCATCTTACCAAGATGGCGCTCTACCACTGAGCTATCGGGGCGTAGCGGTGGACGGGCTCGATCCGTCGACCTCACGATTATGAGTCGTGCGCTCTAACCAGCTGAGCTACACCGCCACATCATTAATACGTGCTCTCGCATGAATTAATGAGAGAGCCCCGACCGGGAATCGATCCCGGGACCTCCATCTTACCAAGATGGCGCTCTACCACTGAGCTATCGGGGCAACAGGTAAAACTATACAGGTCTTCAAGAATGCTCGCAAGCGGAAAAGCTATGGCATACGCCACATTTGATGCTTACTTGTTCTCCACGGTGCCTCATGAGCACCCAGCATCGACCAGACACCATCACTCCAGCTGACGCAGACACACGAAGACCGGCAGGAGAGCTCATCACTCCCCTGCCGGTCTTTGACTCATATGCGGATGACAAGGCTGCTAGCCGATAGCCTCAGCAAGCCCCTCCTACCGCAAATCCAGGCTTAGCTGAAATCTTAGTAGCGCTTGCCGCGGCCGCCGAAGTCGCGGCCGCCGTCACGGTTACCGCGGTAGCCGCCCTCACGGCGGTTATCGCGACCGCCGAAGTCGCGGCCACCGTCACGGTTGCCACGGTAGCCACCCTCACGGCGGTTATCACGGCCACCGAAGTCGCGACCGCCGAAGTCACGGTCATTGCGCTTGCCACCGAAGTCACGGCCGCCACGCTTGAAGTCGCGGTCGCCACCGAAATCACGGCCACCCTCACGGTTACCGCGGTAGCCACCCTCACGGCGGTTATCACGACCACCAAAGTCGCGGCCACCGTCACGGTTGCCACGGTAGCCACCTTCACGACGGCCACCACCGAAGCTGCGGCCACCGCCGCCGCCCTTGGGACCGTTGTCCTTGCGGATGTTGATGAACTCGCCAGCGATCTTGGTGTCACGCAGACGGTCAAAGAAGTCGCGGGGCAGGTCCTCAGGCAGGCCAACAATGGTGAAGTGCTGGCGAATGTCGATGGAGCCAATCTGGGAGCCCTTAATGCCACCCTCGTTAGCCAGTGCACCCACAATAGCGCCTGCGGTCACGCGGGAGGAACGGCCAACGTTCAGCTTGTAGTTGACCATGCCCTCGTCGTTGTGCGCGCGCTTTGCCTTGCGGCCGCCGCGGTCCGAATCGTCGTCGGAGAAGGGGCGGGAGTTGCGCGCGATGTCCTCTTCCTCATCCAGGAAGAACGGGCGACCCTGCTGGGCGATAACAGCCAGTGCGGCTGCGATGTCCTCAGCGGTGGTGTCGTGCTCGTTCTCGTAGTCCTCGATAATCTGGCGGAAGAAGCTCAGGTCCTCAGACTCGATGGTCTCGGTAATCTGCTGTGCGAAGCGCTGCTTACGGGTCTCGTTCACTGCCTCTGCGGTGGGCATGTGCATCGGCTCGACCTTCTGGCGGGTTGCCTTCTCGATCTGACGCAGCATGTACTTCTCACGCGGGGTGACGAAGAGGATTGCGGCACCTTCACGACCTGCACGGCCGGTACGGCCGATGCGGTGCACGTAGGACTCGGTGTCGTGGGGGATGTCGTAGTTGACGACCAGGGAGATGCGCTCAACGTCCAGGCCGCGTGCAGCCACGTCGGTTGCTACGAGGATGTCGATGCGGCCATCACGCAGGGCGTCAACGGTGCGCTCACGCAGCTGCTGGGGGATGTCACCGTTGATCGCTGCTGCCGCGAAACCGCGTGCCTTCAGCTTGTCGGCAACTTCCTCGGTTTCCTTCTTGGTGCGCACGAAGACAATGATGCCATCGTAGTTTTCGACCTCGAGCACGCGGGTCATTGCATCCAGCTTGTGGGAGTGCATGACCTGCATGTAGCGCTGGGAGATATTTGCGCTGGTGGTGGTCTTAGCCTTGACGCGAATCTCGGTGGGGTCGTTCAGGTACTGCTGAGCGATCTTGCGGATCGAGTTGGGCATGGTTGCGGAGAAGAGCGCAACCTGCTTGCTGTCGGGAGTACCTTCGAGGATCTTCTCCACGTCTTCTGCGAAGCCCATGCGCAGCATTTCGTCTGCCTCGTCCAGTACCAGGTACTGCAGGTTGGACAGGTCCAGGGAGCCCTTCTCCAGGTGGTCAATCACGCGGCCGGGGGTACCGACGACGACCTGCGCACCACGGCGCAGACCAGCCAGCTGCGGGCCGTAGGGGGAGCCACCGTAGATGGGCAGGACGGTGAAGTCCTCCATGTGGGTTGCGTAGGAGGAGAAGGCTTCTGCAACCTGCAGAGCCAGCTCGCGGGTGGGTGCCAGGACCAGAACCTGGGTGTCGCGGGAGATGCCGTTGACGTCAGCAAGTTCAGCCATGCGGGACAGTGCCGGCAGGGCGAATGCTGCGGTCTTACCGGTACCGGTCTGTGCCAGACCGACCACGTCGTGGCCTTCCAGCAGCAGGGGGATGGTCTGTTCCTGAATAGGGGACGGCTTCTCGTAACCGACCTCTTCCAGGGCTGCCAGGACACGGGCATCCAGGCCCAGGTCGGTGAAGCGTACGCCTTCTTCTTCAGCCTTGTCGGCGGTTTCTTCTGCGGGGGTTTCTACAGTAGCTTCTGCGGTGGTTTCTTCTGCTTCTACAGCAGGGCTCTCAACGGTGTTCTCGGTGATGTTCTCAGTGGTCACAACGGTCTCTGCCTCGGCGTTCAGTTCGCCCGGGGTAGCAGTATTCTCAGTCAATTTTTCCTCTATACGGTAGGGGTGGAAGCGCACGCTTTTCGGCGCTTACCGGGTGTCCCCTTCACGGCCCAGCCACACATCATCCCCTGGGGAGTAGAACGTCCAGGGGTCCTCCGTTACCGGCGCATTCTGCAGAGGTGTTCTGCGGATGCTGCGGGTAGCGGCTTTTGCTGGGGGTGGTCTTGAATTTCTCGGCACATTATCCGCACGCTTGTTCGTACTCTGCGCTTGGCGCACAGTAGTCCCTGTGGATCAGGGGTGTACAGGGTGGGTAATGCTCACATGCAATGTCACGTATTCCTGGTGGTTCGCCTTCCCGCTTACACGGCGGTGGTGTGTCTGTTACAGCAGACGCAGCAAAGACGCTGGACCAGAGATCGTTAAGAGAAGCCCGCGTGTACGGTGTAAACCGCAAGTTTATGGGGCGTATCAATCGGTGATGGTGAGTACGGCGCACCTACAATTCCAGCACCACCTTGGGTGCCGGGTGCGCACAAGACCTTCATCGGGGGTTCCCGTGTTCTACCTAGTCTACCTTAGCGGCACCCGATTAACCCCAAAAGGTGCTTAAAACCTCATCTCTTAACGGCGAGCGCCCACCCTCGCAGCCGGAGGGCGGGCGCTTTTCGGGCACGCATCGTGCCTATGTAGTCCTCGGATTAATCTACGCGACGCACAATATCAATCGTGCCGACGGTCGCGTACTTAGCGTAGGAATGGCCGTAGCGGTCGGCCGCGTACTGTGCGGCGTTGGTCGGCGGGTTGCCGCCCCAGGAGTTGCTCCTGCGGTCGATGACCACGTAGTCGGGTGCGGGCTCACCGGTGTGACCGATCCAGTAGACGGTGCGACCGGGAATCAGCTGAGTCAGAATCGACAGGTCAGAGGCGACCGACACCCCTTCGGGTACCTTCTGCACGGCGTCCTGCTTCATCTGGTCGGTGGCGGTCAGAGCCGAGGCGGTGAACTGCGCATTGCCCAGGGAGGCGAGGGGCTGCTGGGAGCCTGCCACGAAGATCGGGGATACCGCAAGGAAGAGCGCCACGGCGGGCAGAGCCCATACGGGTATGCGGCATGCCAGGGCGCTGAGGCGGCCGGGTTCGGTGTTGGCCTGGGATTCCTCGGCGGAGGCGCTATCGGCTACTCGCGCAGCCGAGCGTACCGGAATTGCGGCGGGAACCACGCCGTAGCGTACACGCACGACGGCATCCAGCAAGGCGAGGAAGACAACGGGCATGAGCACGAGCGAGTAGTGCCAGGTGCTTGCCCAGTAGGATTCCATGGTGGAGAGCAGACGCCAGGCGAGGGTCGGCAGGGCAATTGCCGCGAGCGGAGAAATCACCCAGAGGACCGCTCCGGTAATGAGCAGCAGGCCGAGGGTTGCCAGCTTGGTGTTGTTGCTGAGCATCTGCAGCGCTGAGCCGAAGGGGTCGCCCAGGGCTGCGGAGAAATTCACTTTGTCGGCGTAGTCGAAGTTACCGCCGCTGTTGAAGTAGGGCAGAATCACGTAGATGGCGACGGCGGACCAGAACACACCCCAGATTATGACCATGGTGGATTCTGCGACGGCGGGGGTGCGTGCCCACGAGGAGTAGAGCTGCTGCATGCGGGTGCGCATGGGGGCGGGGGTACCAGCGGAGAGGCGCGGCATCAGAATGTCAACAGCGATGCTCAGCCAGCCGGTGCGGATAAAGATGATGAGGCCGATGGCTGCGACAGTAATACCCATATCTTCTTTGACGAAGGCGATGGGCAGGGACCACCAGCAGGCGTAGGCGAGGTAGCGGGCACGTTCGGTGCCACTCACTCGCGAGGCGAGCACCAGGTAACCGAGGCTCATGGCGAGTAGCGGCACGGCGAAGGCTACTTCGTGGAATTGGGCGGCGATAGCTTGCTGAACGCCGAAGCTGAGGGCGAATCCGGCACCGAGTAGCAGACCGGTGATGGTCGGGATGACGCTCTGAAGTTTTGCGGACTGAGCATTCTGCGCAGGTTCGTTCCTCTGCGCGTCCTCAGTCTTCTGGGCGTCTTCAGCCTTCTGGGCAAGTGCGAAGGCACGCTGAGTGAAGCCCACAATGGCGAAGCTTGCGAAGGCGACCAGGGCGTTCTGCACGACCAGTAGCGTGGTCGGCGAGGGGAACAGCGCGTAGATGGGTCCCAGAAGCACCAGAATCGGGTGGAAGTGGTCACCCCAGAGGTTAAAGTCGGGCCCCTTAATGGGCACGATGGGCACGGAGAAGTGCGAGTACGCCTGCGCCATCTGGGTGAAAATCGCCAGGTCCCAGGAGGGGGTCACCCAGTGCTTCATCTGCTGAAGCGAGTAGTAGGTGTACAGCGCCATGACGGCGGCGGCAAGCAGCAGACCGGGTAGAAGTTCAAGGGGGCGGATGCTCTTGACGCGCTCGGTGAAGGACTGACGCGGCTTTTTCTGGGTACGCTGGCGGCGCGCGCCTGTAGCGGTGCCTCTCGTCGTTTCAGGTGCGTTAGTCGTCGAGGGTGCGTCATGTGCTTCCGGTGCCATAGGCGTCCTTCTCTCGGGGTGTATGTCCGGGCGTGGGCGCCCTTGTGAACGGGCGGAACGCATAGCCTGTGTTGTGCCGGTGGCGGAGTTTGCGTTCGTTCTCGCTCTACCTTTTAGGGTATCGCATTAGCGGTGTGCCTGCCCTGCCGAGTATTTCTGGTGCTTTAGCTGGGGGGCGTAGATTGGTGGGGCGTGGTCGATGAGGGAATAGACTGGTGGAGTGAGTACGATTCCTTCCTCAAACCCCGGCGGTACGGCCTCCGGTAGCCTCCCGGCAGCGGGTGCACGGCGCATCCGGCATCCTTTGGCGGCAGCTGGTGTGCCCTATGCGCCGGCGTTTACGGATGTTCTTCAGGAGCCTACCATTCTTAGCCAGCCGCGCGTTCAGGTTCGTACTCTCTCCTCCGCCGCTTCGCCCCTTCCCGGTGCCCTGGCTCCCGAGGCGTGCGAGGTTGTAATTGAGCCGCATGTTCCGGTGCAGTTGGCGCAGACTTTGGGTTCGTTGCGCCGCGGTGCTCAGGATCTTTCGTATCGTGCGCTGAGCCGCGCGGATGGTGCCGAGCGAATCTGGGTGACGGCTCGCACACCGTTTCACGAGTTCCCGGCCGTACTGTACGCCGAACGTTTGGCGCAGCCAGCCGAGCTTCCCGAGTCTATCCCTTCCCTGTTTCGTGTGCTGATGCGCCCGGTGCGTATTCGCATCTGGGTTTCTTATAGTGCCGCAGATCAGCAGATGCAGGCGCGAGCCGATCTTCAGGCGTTGGCGCAGGAAATGACGTACTGGCTGGGTCTGCACGACCCCGCCGAGCAGTTTGGCGCTCTGCCTTCTTTTGCTTCTCTTCCGCCGCGTATTCAGCAGGCGCGGCGGCAGAATCCGGGGCTCCGCCTCAGCGCCTCGGGGCAACTGGACCGGCAGATGCTCAACGCCGTTGTGGAGCAGCGCATCACCCAGACTGAAGCGTTCAGAACCCTGGGCTGGGTTCTGCGAAAGTACGGCTCCCCCGCCCCTTCGACCGGGTTGGAGCATCAGCCCGAAGGCATGCGCGTCTACCCGACCGCCCGGACCCTGGCGACGATTCCTACCTGGGATTGGCATCGGGCGGGTGTGGACAAAAGCCGCTACGATGCCGTGTACGCTTACGCGCGTTCGGCTGAGTCTCTGAAAAACATTGCAGCAAGTGGGGACATCGCGCTACTGGCGCGAAGCCTGCACACTGTGCGCGGCGTGGGCCCGTGGAGTATTTCCGAGGCTCTACAGCGCGTGTGCGGGCACCCGGACGCCATCAGCGTGGGTGACTACCATCTGGCGCACGCGGTCGGTGAGTTATTCACCGGTCAGCGCACCGATGATGCGGGTATGCTCTCCCTATTGGCACCCTACAGCCCGCATCGGCAGCGCCTGGTGCGGCTCATGCACGCCTCGGGCTTTTCGAAGCAGCGCTACGGGGCGCGTATGACCATTGAGGATCACCGCGGCCGCTAACGCTCCCTCACGAGGTTAAAAGGGGACGGGGCGCCCCTGCCGGTTGTGCCGGCGGGTGCGCCCCGTTCAAGCTCTTTTGTGGTGGTGAGCTTACTTCTTCTCTGCAGAGCCCTCTGCTGCTGCGATTTCTGCACGGACCTTGTCCATGTCAAGCTCGCGGATCGAACCGATCACGGTCTCCAGCTGGTCTTCGCGCAGTGCGCCAGCCTGCTGGTAAACCAGGATACCGCCACGGAAGCCCATGATGGTGGGGATGGAGGTGATGCCTGCTGCCTGAGCGAGCTGGCCCTGGTCCTCGGTGTCAACCTTGCCGAAAACAATGTCGCTGTGCTTCTCCGAAGCCGCCTCGTAGACGGGGGAGAACTGCTTGCAGGGACCGCACCAATCTGCCCAGAAGTCCAGGAAGACGATGTCATTGCTCTCGACGGTAGCAGTCAGGTTCTGCTGAGTAATTTCAATAGTAGCCATGAGATAAAGCTACACCCTCAAGACCCCAATCGCTAATTGTTCGCCCTGGGATTCAAACATTGTGAAAGATATGACAAATTGCCGTCATAGTAAATACTTTTCGCAGCTGTTTCAGCCGGTTCACGGGCGTGTCGCGAACACTCTGGCGAACGCCCCTGCATCTACTGCTGGAGGCGCCCGACCCGGCAACCGAAGCCACCGAGTGAGCTCTCCCTCCCCACCCCCCCCGCAGAAAAGCCCCTCGCGGACATCGGGAAAATACGGGCGCAACCACGGAAGACCGCTGTGGTGGAAAGCCGCTGGGCAGGAGGGTAGCTGCGGGAGCCACCTTGAAACTGGTTTTAGATACACAAAAGCCCGGTTACTTTCGTAACCGGGCTATTTGTGGCAGGTGAGGGATTCGAACCCCCGTAGGCAGTGCCAGCTGATTTACAGTCAGCCCCCTTTGGCCGCTCGGGTAACCTGCCGCCTAGCTAGGTGCTAGTTGCTCGCTCAAGCGAACAGAGACTACTCTACAGCAGTTTTAGAGACTTGTACACTTCACGCAGGGTTTTGTGACGAAGGTTATATATCTGGTTATATTTATCATCTTTTCGTCACATCAGAGCGTCGGTGCGCGCTCACCGCGCATCCATATCTATCGCAGCGCCCGCGCTCTCACCTCATAAATAAAGCCAATGCCTACAGCAACTTTAGAAGGAGCGGGACGGAGTATCGCCATCCTGCTCAAGCAGAAGCACAATCTCCAGGTGCTCCAGGTAGCGGCGCGCCTGCTCCACAGTGCACATGTCGCCAGCAATCTCACGCTCCAGGTCACGGCGAACTCCACGGAAACGCGCCACCAGCGAAGGTTCCGTCAGAGTGATACCGATACCGTCAAAGAGGGAGGGCTCAGCGTCTTCCTCGTGCAGGTCAAGATGAATCTCGTGGTGGTCAGATTCGTTGAGACGCTCCGCCTCAGGAATACCCTCGGGCTCAGCGCCCAGAGAGGTATGCAGGTCGATGAAAAGGAGGGTTTGCAGGTCGCGAGCTTCCTCGCTCGTGCGCAGGTCCGTCGTGGACAGGTTAGGAGTAGTCATATTTCTATTGTCCTCTTTTAAGGTTAGTAACGCCTGTAAAACAGGCTCGTATTTCTGATAGTTAGCTGTGAACAAGAGCCCCCAACCCGGTAGGCTAGTACTAACCGGTGCCAGTAGCACCTCATTCACGAAAGGAAAGCCCATGGCTAGCGAATCTTCGTTCGACGTTGTCTCCAAGGTCGACAAGCAGGAAGTATCCAACGCCCTGCACCAGGCGCAGAAGGAAATCTCCCAGCGCTACGACTTCCGCGGCGTCGGCGCAGAAATCGACTACTCCGGCGACAAGATTCTCATCAAGGCAAACGCCGAAGAGCGCGCCCTGGCAGTGCTCGACGTTTTCCAGTCCAAGCTGGTCAAGCGCGGCATCTCCCTCAAGTCCCTGGACTCCGGCAAGCCCTACGCATCCGGCAAGGAAACCCGCATCGAATGCTCCATCAAGGAAGGCATCGCGCAGGATCAGGCGAAGAAGATCTCCAAGATGATCCGCGAAGAGGGCCCCAAGGGCGTGAAGGCAAACATCCAGGGCGATGAGCTGCGCGTCTCCTCCAAGTCCCGCGATGACCTGCAGGAAGTCATTGCAATGCTCAAGTCCGCTGACCTTGAGGTTGACCTGCAGTTCGTCAACTACCGCTAAGCTCATGCACCCCCCACCCCCTGAAGGGTAAGGGGAGGTGGCGAGAATCCGAAAGGTAAAAATCCTCTACACAAAAATCCTCGGGGTGGCTACTTCCACAGTAGCCACCCCGAGGATTTTTTGCCTGCCGACCCGTCATCGCGGGTCACAATCGTCACGCCGGGTCATATTCATACAGCATCGCTTTTGCTCCCGGATGATTCAGCGAAGAAAAGACTTAGTACTGCCCCATCTCACGAGCCTGCTGCTGCAGACGCGCAATACGCTGGTCCATCGGCGGGTGAGTAGAGAGCATGTTCTTCAGCGAGCCGAAGGGGTTCGCAATCATCATGGCGCTCGCCGCCTCCGTGTTGCGGTTGTTCGGGTCCATCGGATACATGGACACACCACTCTCCAGCTTGTTCAGCGCCGAAGCCAGCGCCAGCGGGTCACCGGTCAGACGTGCACCGTCTTCGTCGGCATCAAATTCGCGGGTGCGGCTAATAGCCATCTGAATAACCTGCGTAGCAATGGGAGCTAGCAGCGCAATCACAAACATCGCGAGAGGGTTCGAGCGTTCACCATCGCGGCTGGAACCACCGAACATCGCACCAAACGAAAGAATCTGCGCAATCGTACCGATGATGGAGGCGATACCCGCTGCCACCGAAGAGGTGAGGATATCGCGGTTGTACACGTGCATCAGCTCGTGGCCGAGCACGCCGCGCATCTCGCGCTCATCCAGCAACTGCAAAATACCCTCGGTGCAACACACCGCCGCGTTCTGCGGGTTACGACCGGTTGCAAACGCATTCGGGGTCATGGTCGGTGCCACATAAAGGGCGGGCATAGGCTGACCCGCGCGGGAGGACAGCTCCTCCACAATGTCGTAAAGCACCGGAACCTCTTCGCGGCTGACCGGGTAAGCATTCATGGAACGCAGAGCAAGCTTATCGGAGTTCCAGTAGGTGTACGCGACCGAACCCAAGCTAAACAGGCCCATAGCCCAGATGAAAATGGAGGTGCGGAAAGTCGCCGAAAGCAGGCCACCGATGAGCAGCATCATGCCCACCATGGAGCCCATCAACAGGGCAGTTTTCAGTCCGTTGTTATGGCTGTGCATGGGTATCCTCCTGAACAATTAGGTCAGTGCGTACAGCGTGTACTTGACTCTATAGAATACGTGCAAGCACCCGCGTGTGCACCTTCTGGAGCGCAGATTCACCCAGAGCGTCACCCATGCGCCGAAAGCGCAAAAGGGATTAGGGAATAGCGCCCGGAATATTCACCAGGGGCACCTGCTCCAGCACCTGTGCCGTAGCAGTCGGAAAAATACCGAGCAGCAGAATCGTGCTGTAAGCACCCAGGAAAAGGATGAAGAGCAGGCCGAGCATCAGCTGACCTTCCAGATCAAAACCCGTGGTAGTGCTACGGTACTGGCCGTAAATCACCGGGGTCACGATGGGCACACCGAAGAGCAGAATCATCAGCAGAATGTAGATGGGGTTTGTGAAGTCGTACACCATGACCCTATCCTCCTTGATGGTGATCGCCGGTACGGGTTACTCTAGGTTCTTTGATTGTACGGCATCTCTTCACACCCGAGGCCGGGGTGAGGAGGGGCGCCACAGAGTGGATGAAAGGGACGCCCTGCCGGCTTATTATGAGTTTTTCATAAGATAATGATGAATTTCTCATAATAATGTGTAGACTTAAACTTATGACCGACGCAAAGACAACCTCCGACACGAAGAAGGCTCAAAGCCCAGACCATTACAATACCGGCTGCGCCCACACCACCGGCCTGCCCATGCTCTCCGCAATGAGCCCTGAACAGCTCGAAGAAGCATGGACCACCGGGCTGCGCGCCAGGGGCCGCCGCGTCACCAAGCAACGCCTCGCCGTACTCCACGCAGTGCAGGAACACCCGCACTCCACCGCCGACACCATCGTGCAGGCAGTCCGCGAGCGCATCCCCGCCATTACGGTCCAGTCCGTCTACGTGATTCTTGCCGACCTGACCGACATCGACCTGCTGCGTAAGTTTGAGCCGCCGGGAACCCCCGCCCTCTACGAAACCCGCACGGGCGACAACCACCACCACGCCTTCTGCGTACGCTGCGGCAAGGTCGAAGACGTGGACTGCGCGGTCGGCTCCGCACCCTGCCTGACCCCCAGCGATTTTCACGGCATGGCACTTTTCAGCGCAGACGTGCTCTACCAGGGCGTATGTGTAGACTGCCAGACCGAGCAGGAGGCGGCACTCGCCCGCACCCAGCAGGAAGCGGCAACGCGCATCCTGGCGGCATAACCCTATAGCCCCGGGAGTCTCGGGCAGGCTCGGTCATGAGAGCTTTTAAACCGTTGAGGCGGCGACACGAGTAGTGTCGCCGCCTCAACGGTTTAAGTTATTTAATGCAGGAGCTTAGGCACCCATGCGGGGCTGAGAGCCCACAATCTCCAGCAGCTCGCGAATCTGCGCCGCGGTCAACACCGTGGAGGGGTTAATCGCGTTCACCTTCACGCTCGGAGCACCAATCTCCAGGGCGTAACGCAGAATATCCAGGGCGTTCGCCGAACGCACCTCAATATGCGGATCCAGTGCCGCAATCTCAATGGGCGAAGTGAACACCAGCAGACTCTGCGGGTTGCCGTTCTCATCCGGGTCAAAGACGAAAGAGGTACCGGACGGGTCAGCCGGGTCAACACCCACCAGCAGCACGGACGCCGGGGACACCAGCGAGCCGAGTAGCATCTGCATGTTGTCCTGGGTCAGCGCCATCTTCGCGCCGTCGTTACGGGGCGAAGTGACAATCCACTGCACCTGAGCGCGCTCAATGTAGCACTCGTGGTCGGTGCCGGGGTCAACCACAATCAGGTCCAGCGCCTCGTTGCCGAGGAAATCGATAAAGACCTTCATCGCCGGTTCGCGCAGAATCAGCTCGTCGCCCTCGGACTCCTGACGCACGTAGCTCTTGCCAATGTGCTCGGAGGAGGAGAACACGCACAGCGCCTGCATACCGGTCTCGGGCATGCGAATAACCTGGT
The DNA here is from genome assembly GCF_001812975.1 of Rothia sp. HMSC073B08. Taxonomy (NCBI): domain Bacteria; kingdom Bacillati; phylum Actinomycetota; class Actinomycetes; order Micrococcales; family Micrococcaceae; genus Rothia; species Rothia sp. HMSC073B08. The sequence continues at coordinate 147,457 of NZ_KV811051.1, forward strand.
GGGTCAGCACCGACTCGGGGCCCATCGGGTCGGTCTCAGACGGAATCAGCAGGGAACCGGTCGCATCCAGTAGAACGTCGCCGCCGAGCATCGTGCGAACCACGTTAATGAGGGTTCGCTCCTGCACATCGTTACGGAACGTCTCAAGAGCGGCGACCAGGTAGGGGTTCGGAATCTCGTGCTCGCTCGAAGACAGCGCTGCGGCGGCAGAGTGGCGGGCGCGACCCTCCATACGTTCACGAGCCCAGGCGGGAATACGCGACGCGTCACGCGGGAACTCAGTCAGGTGCTCACGCACGTCGGTCGCGGTCAGGGTGCCTTCATTCTTCCAGCTGGCGGGCTCATCGTCACGGTTATAGGAGGCACCCACGCTGAACTGCGGGTTCGGCCAGCCGGTTGCCGCCACCACAATGGAGGCGGTGAACCAGGTGCCGCGGTTACCGTCGTAGGCGGCACGCTGCAACTTGCGAACCTCAGCAATAATGGGCGAGCCGTCCTTGAGCGGGCCGATAGTGCCAATGAACTCTTCACCGTCGCGGAATTCACGCACACGCACGAAAATCTGACCTGCCAGAGGTTTGACGTCCAGCACCATTTCGCTCCAGCCGGGGTCAACACTAACGACATCCAGCAGCCAGCTTCCAATGTTGTTCAGCGCATCCTGGATGCGCGCGGCGCGGCTACTCGTCTCGGCGAGGCGGGGTTCAGTCATAGTTCATACATCCTTGAGTGTGAATACGGCGCGGCTGGAGGCATCCGTGTTCGGTCGTAGTGTCGGCTTACAGGGTGCCGGAAGAAGCCGTCTCTTCGATTCTAACGAACACAGGCACTCAACGCAGATAGTTTACGCCGAAAGATATATGCTCTACCTCTCCCCTACACCTCTTACAGACGGTGCATTCGACCCTCTTAACGTCCAATACGCCTAAAGCGCACCCCAAAACCGGGGATACACGGCATAGTGAACGCTAAAAGGTTGATAATCTTGAAGCATGACGAATTCTCTGCAGGACCTTATCGACGCATCGATCTTTATCTCCACCGAGTACCAGGCTCGACTCGCTGAGCTCGTGGGTACCTCCGAGTGGAACGTGGATTTCACCTCCCAGTCTCTGGATTTTGAGACCACTCCCCCGCTTTCGCTCAAGCCGCACCTGCTGGGCACCGAATCCGAGAACCGCGGTACTTGGATTTGGTCTTGGCAGCAGCTGGGCTACTTCCCCGACTCCGTTGTTTCCGCTGCTATTCAGGCGCGCGAAACCGGTGAGCGTGACGGCCTGGCCGAACTGACCACCGACGAGCTGCCCCTCTCCGAGTCCCTGGCACGCCGCCTGACCCTGGCAACCAAGACCATCAGCGGCCTGTACGCACACTACCCGCTGCCCGCGGGCGCTGGCGTGCGCGCATGGACCCTGCTGGAGGGTGCCGAGCTGACCCTCGAGGCCCCGACCTACAAGGGTATCGGTCGCGTAATCGCGAAGACCCTGCAGAGCGAAGAAATCCACAACCAGGTTCTGGCGGTGGACTCCTACGCTCAGCAGCGCGGCTTCCACATCGCCTGGGACACCGAGGCAACCGCCGTGCTGACCGCAACCGACGGTGCCCTGCGCCTGTGGTTCGACGAGGGTCGCATCAGCGGCATCGAGCAGGCTGAGCCCCAGGTTGGCCCCGAGGTTCTGGAGCAGTGCGCAGCCGCTGCCGCACAGCGTCGCGAATCCCTCGCCGCACTGCGCGCCGAGATTGAGCGCGTGGCAGCCGCAGAGGCAGCCGCTCAGAACGCACAGCGCGAGCAGGAGGCAGCAGAACGCGCCGCCGCACGTGCCGAGGCCGAAGCTGAGCGCGCGGTCGAGATCGCCGAGCACGCACCGGTCGCAGAGACCGAGGTACCCGGCGTCGAGAGCACCGAGAACCTCTACCCCGCCGACGAGGCTCCCTTCGATCAGGAGCCGGCAGAGTACGCAGAGCCCGGCTTGGTCACCGTGGAGACCCTGCCCGGCGAGTACGAGGCAGAGGAGACCGAGCAGGCTCGCGTCTACACTGACGAGTCCATCGGCGCCGAGCAGCCCGAGTACGAGACCGTTGAGGCTTCCGCAGAGTACGCTGAGGAGCCGGTCGCCGTTGAGACTGTAGCTGAGCAGCCCGCAGAGGCCGAGCAGCCCGCAGCAGAATACGAAGAGCAGCACGTGGAGCCCATCCGCAACGCTGGCGCAGCTCCCGACCTGCAGGCAGAGCGCGAAGAGGCAGCCCGCCGCGAGCAGGAAGAAACTGCACGCCGCGAGGCAGAGCAGCCCAAGAAGAAGGGCTTCTTCTCCCGCTTCTTCGGCCTCTAAACCGAATACGCAGCACTCCTCAGGCGCGGTATCCTCGTGGTACCGCGCCTGAGGCATCTATAGCGTATGCTGCACCCTGTATCGGGTACAGTAGTGTGCGCGCATCGAAACCTGTGTGGATACCCAGCCGGCGCATCCCGATGAATAGCTTAGAAGAACGTAACCGAAGAATCAGGTCAGACGAAACCATGTCAGAAACGCAGAAGCACACCACCCGCAACGGGTTTATCACCATCATCGGCACCTACATCATTTGGGGTCTGCTCCCCCTGTATTTTGTGCTGATGGCGCCGGCAGGACCGATTGAGATTGTGGTGGCGCGAGTGGTCTTCTCCCTCATTTTCTGCGCCCTGCTACTACCGATTGTGCGGGCAACCGCGGACTTCCGCCGCGCCCTCAAGGACCGCCGCATCATGCTGGTGCTGACGGCGGCATCGTTCCTCATCTGCGCGAACTGGCTTATCTACGTGATGGCAACAACCAGCGGTCACACGATTGATGCGTCCCTGGGATATTTCATTAACCCGCTGGTCTCCGTGGTGCTGGGCGTGATTTTCCTGCAGGAGCGCCTGCGCGCCGCGCAGTGGGTATCCGTCGCAATTTCATGTATCGCGGTGCTGATGATGAGCCTCATCTATGGTCAGGTGCCCTGGACGGGTCTGGGCCTGGCGTTCTCCTTCGGCATCTACGGCCTGCTCAAGGCACGCGTAGCCCACGACGTGAGCCCCATCGTTTCACTCTCTCTCGAAACTCTGATTCTGGCGCCCTTCGGCATTGCCGCCCTCTTTGTGCTCAATGCTCAGGGACAAATGACCCTCTTCAGCGAAGGTGCCGGGCACTTCTGGCTTCTCGCATCCACCGGCGTGGTCACCGTTGTGCCCCTCATGCTCTTTGCGGCGGCAACCAAGGTGCTACCGCTGTCAGTCATTGGCATGGTGCAGTACCTGGGCCCGACCATCCAATTTGTTCTGGCGCTGACCGTTCTGCACGAGCAGATGAGCGCCGATAAGGTGCTGGGTCTGAGCCTCATCTGGATTGCGCTCATCATTTTCACCGTGGATGCGGTGCGTGCCTCCCGCTCCTACCGCGCCTCCGCGCTGTCCGACCCGGAAACCGGCATGATCCCGCTCGTAAAAGCTGAAGACGTACAGAGCAAGTAGCTCTCCCCAACCCGGCTAAAACACTGTCCCGCACAAAATACACTCCCGCATACAACAAAGTGATGCCCCGCAGACCTTAGCCTGCGGGGCATCACTTTATATCGCGTTCACACGCTAAAGCTCAGACCCCTGAGCTTCAGCAGCAGCAGCATCGAGAGCATCCAGATCCGGATGACGGTGCAGGTTCAGCAGAGCCAAACCCAGGCCACCCCAAATGATCAGGATTGCCACAATGAGCATCACAATTGCGGAGATAGACATGAGGGCTCCTAACGGGTAATAGTCGAATCAACGTGGCCGTGCTCCACCTGACCGGAAATCACCGGAGGTGCCGGCGGCTCTTCAGCCGCACGAGACTTCTTCGACCAGGGCAAAAGAGAAATAACAATCGCGCCAACCACCAGCAGTGCGCTCATGCCCCAACCGAAAATCGCCAGCAGATCCGCGGGGTAACCCTCATACGGAGTCTGAATCAGCTTCCAAACGCTCTGAATCAGGGAGTAACCCAGAACCAGCGGAGTCACGACAGCCAGCAGACCCATCCAGATCTTGCCGACCTTGATGGAGGAGTAGCGGTTCAGGTGCTCAGCCAGAGCGGGCAGAGCACGCACCACGTATGCAACCACGATAATGGCGCACAGGCCGGCAGCCAGAATACCGAAGAGGTTCACGAAGTTATCGAGAATATCCAGTACGTACAGGCCGGTGGTGGTCGGCATCAGCAGTAGCGAAATCAGAGCCATCGGAACAATCACCAGAATGGTAGACGCCAGACGGGACGTCGCGAACTTATCCTGAATACCAGCGATAATCACCTCAAGAATCGAGATCAGGGAGGTGAAACCAGCAAAGAGCAGGGAGCCGAAGAAGAGGATACCAATCAGCACGCCGCCGGGCGCCTGAGAAATAATGGTCGGGAACGCGATGAACGCCAGACCAATACCGCTGGTCGCAACCTCGCTCACCTGGGTGCCAGCAGCCTGAGCCATGAAGCCCAGAGCCGCGAACACACCAATACCAGCAAGAAGCTCGAAACCGGAGTTCGCGAAACCAACCACAGCACCGGAACCGGTCAGGTCAGTCTTAGGCTTCAGATAGGAAGAATAGGTGACCATAATGCCGAAGCCAATGGACAGCGAGAAGAAAATCTGACCGTAAGCAGCAACCCACACATCGGGGTTAGCCAGGGAGTCCCAGCTGGGGGTGAACAAAGCGTTCAAGCCGTCCACAGCACCAGGCAGGGTCAGCGAGTAAATCACCAAACCAACGAACATGACCAGCAGCAGCGGGATGAAGATAATGTTGGCTGCGCCCACGCCCTTCTGAACACCCAGAGCCATCACAGCAAGCAGAACGCCCCACACCAGAACCATGGGAATCAGGATGTTCATGTTGAAGTCCAAGGAGACGCCGGGATCCTTTGCGACCTTCAAGAACTCGCCCTGGAAGAACGCCTTCGGGTTATCGCCCCACTCATTCGTGAAAGAGAAAACCATGTAACGCAGAGCCCACGCCACAATAGCGGCGTAGTAGATAGCGATGACAAAGTTGATACCCATGTGCCACCAGCCAATGAACTCGGTCTTACGGTTCAGACGGCGGAAAGCCAGCGGGGACGACGCACGCGCACGGTGACCGATTGCGTAGTCAAAGAACAGGAAGGTCAGACCGGCGGTCAGCAGGGCGACAATATAGGGAATCATGAAGGCGCCGCCGCCGTTATCAAATGCGATGTAGGGGAAACGCCAAATATTGCCCAGACCAACAGCAGAACCGATGGCGGCAAAGATAAAGACGCGACGGCTAGAGAAGCCTTCGCGCTTCGTGGGCGCCTTAGGGGTAGATGCTCCCATAGTTGTAAACCTCGAATGTGTGGGGACGCGGATGGTTGGTGCGAGAATAACCCGTCGGGGTGGGTGGGGCTCTGCTCGCGTCCAGAAATAGTAAACGGCTCTCCAACACGGGTTGGGCGTGGGAGCCGTCAAACGTCTGAAGGGTGGATGTGCGCCTCAGGCATGCCTATAAGGATTACCTTAAAGGCATATAGCGGTCAAGGAGACCCCAGCATACGGAACTATGCGGGACAGGGCACCCGCTCATACCTACCCTGAAAACCGGCACTGACTAGCCATAATGCAGAAAACCCCCGCTGAATCCAGTCAGATTCAGCGGGGGTTTTGAAGTATGAGACGCATCAGCACTTACGCCAGGGCACACGCTACACGACGGGTTTTAGCCTTCGCGGTGAACCACAGCGTGAGCGAAGGACTCCAGCGCAGCCTTCGCGGTGGATTCGGGCAACGGAGCAATCGCGGCAATCGCGCGGTCCGCCCAGTCGTAGGCGATCTGCCATGCTTCCTGGGTGACCGGGTGGGCGGCGAGCGCCTCCACAGCGGTCTCCAGAGCCTCGTCGGAGCTGAGGTCGGCATCCAGCAGAGCGCGAACAGCAATAGCAGATTCGTCGCCGGCGGCTACCGCGCGGTCCAGCAGGATGGTCGGCAGGGTCGGCACGCCCTCGCGCAGGTCGGTGCCGCGGGTCTTGCCGCTGGTCTTGCCGTCGCTCACAATGTCAATCACGTCGTCAGCCAGCTGGAATGCCACGCCGACCAGCTCGCCGTACGCCTTGACCATGGAGATAACCTCTTCGGAAGCACCCGAAAGCAGGGAGCCGTACTCGCCGGCTGCGGCAATCAGGGAGCCGGTCTTACCCTCAATGACGGCAATGTAGTGGTCCAGCAGGTCCTGACCCTCGCGGGGGCCGGTGGTCTCAAAGAGCTGACCGAGCACCAGACGTTCGAAGGTCTGGGACTGAATCTTCATGGGGCGGGTACCCAGCTCGGAGACCAGCAGGGATGCGCGGGAGAAGATCAGGTCGCCGGTGAGAATGGCGACGGAGTTACCCCAAATCATCTGGGCGCTGTCCACGCCGCGGCGCTTGGGGGCGTCGTCCATAACATCGTCGTGGTAGAGGGTTGCCAGGTGGGTCAGCTCAACGACCACGGCGGCTTCGATGACGTCATCGTTGATTTCGCCGTCTACGGCTGCGCAGAGCAGCGCCAGCAGGGGGCGCACGCGCTTGCCGCCCGCGGAGAGCAGGTGACGGGATGCGACGTCCGCAAGGTGGTCGGTCTGTGCGATGGCTTCTGCCAGGCGCTCCTCAATACGTGCGAGGGAGGAAAGAATCTGCGGACCCAGCTTGGGGTCTGCGGCGATGAGTTCGAAGCCTGCGGGAAGCTTCAGGTCGAGGTCTCCCAGCAGGTCGGTTGCGGCAATGGGCTGCTCTGCGTTGCTCACGGTGTCTTCTATCTTCTTGGTGTTGGTGTCTTCGGTGGTGTGTGAACGCGGTATCTATGCGTTGTGTGCTTCAGGCTTGAAACCGCGGTGAATGGCGACGATGCCGCCGGTGAGGTTGCGGTACTGTACGGAGGTGAAGCCCGCCTCCTTGAACTTCTGCGCCAGTTCCTGCTGGTTGGGCCAGGTGATGATGGACTCGGCGAGGTATTCGTAGGATTCGGGGTTGGAGGAGATTGCGCGGGCAATCGGCGGGATTGCCTTCATGATGTAGTTCTTGTAGACCGCGCCGAAGGGGGCGAAGGTCGGGGTGGAGAACTCGAGGATGACGATGCGTCCGCCGGGCTTGAGCACGCGGTAGATTTCGCTCAACGCCTTGGGGTAGTTGGCGACGTTGCGCAGACCGTAGGACATGGTCACTGCGTCGAAGGTTTCGTCGTCGAAGGGTAGAGCGGTGACGTCTGCCTGCACGAAGGTCATGTCGGGGCGGCGGCGGCGACCCACGTCGAGCATGCCTTCGGAGAGGTCTGCTGCGATGACGTCCACGCCGGCGTCGGCGAAGGGTTCGGAGGAGACTCCGGTGCCTGCGGCTACGTCCAGCACTTTCTGACCGGGGTGCGCGTCTACGGCTGCGACTGCCTGCTTGCGCCAGTAGATGTGCTGGCCGAGGGAGAGGATGCCGTTCATGAGGTCGTAGCGTTCGGCTACGGTATCGAACATGGCGGCGATGTCGCTGGTTTTCTTGTCTAGGGTTGCGCGGGTTGCGCGGGTGTTCTTCTCTGCGTTCACGCTCTCAATTGTGGCATGGAGGTTACTAGATTCGATAGTTGGGTAAACCGTAGTAGTGTCGCACGGTGCGTTAAGGTGCGTTCTGGAGTGGTTTTCGAGTCGCTAATTCGGGGTTTTATTCAGTTTTTGGGAGTGTGAATTATCCATATTCAGCAAAAATTTATGAATATTTATGTATATACTTGCATTTTTTAACATAGGCGCGCACAATAGACCATAGATTTCATAGAGCACACCCCACACAGGAGCATCCCAATGAACACCGCATCCCTCAAGAAGGCATCCCTTAAGCCCCTCGCACTGCTGGCAGTACTGCCCCTAGCGCTGACCGGCTGCGTCTCTACCGCCAACGAGAACTCCGACGCCAACGGCGAGGTCAGCCTCGTCAAGTCCGGCACCCTCAGCGTCTGCACCAACACCCCCTACAAGCCCTTCGAATACGAAGAAAACGGCACCATCGTCGGGCTGGATGCAGACATCGCCAACGCTATCGCCTCTGATCTGGGTGTGAAGGCTCAGCTGACCTCCATCAGCTTTGAGGGCCTGGACTCCGGTACCGGCCTGGCCACCGGTCAGTGCGATATCGCCCTTGCCGGTATCGGCGTGACCGACGAACGTAAGAGCAAGATGGAATTCACCACCGTCTACTTCGACGACAACCTGGCAATCCTGGTTCCCAAGGGTTCCTCCATCACCTCCGCCGCAGACCTGAAGGGTGTCAGCGTTGGTGCACAGCAGGCAACCAGCGGTGAAACCTACGCCAAGGAAAACGGTGCAGAGGTCATCCAGTACGAAGACACCTCCCTCATGTTCTCCGCCCTGAAGACCGGTCAGGTCAAGGCAGTCGCAGCGAACCTCTCCGTGGTGTCCGAGGCACTGACCAATGACCCGGACTCCTTCAAGATCGCCTACCAGGATTCCGAGAACACCGAGCAGATTGCCGCAGCAGTTTCCTCCAACAACAAGGCACTGCTGACCAAGGCAAACGCTACCATCGCCAAGCTCAAGGAAAACGGCGAACTCGACAAGATGAAGGCCAAGTGGGTTGGTGCCACTTCCTCCACCTCCGCGAGCGCCTCTTCCTCCGCTTCCTAAGCATCTAGCCGGTTAGTCTCCCCCAATTCAGGAGTACCCTTATTACTTTTGGGTTGGGGGATTCTCCGGCCTTTACCCCTTGTGAGCGTGTAGAACGCTCTTGACCGAACAGCACACGGATAAGAAAGCGCATGTCCTCTAAACTCTCACCCCGTCAGAAGCAGAAGCTCTTCCGCTACGCACAGTACGCCCTTCTGGCAGTTATCGCCCTGGCAGCCATTCTTCTGGCTGACTGGAAGACCCTCAGCCAGCAGGTATTCAACCTGGACGTTGCGGCTCAGCAGTTCCCCGACGTCATCACCGTGGCGTTGAAGAACACCCTGCTGTACACCACCTTGGGCTTCATCGTGGGCCTCTCCGGCGGTCTGCTGCTGGCGCTCATGCGTATTTCTTCTATCGCCCCCTACCGTTGGATTGCGACCCTGTACGTGGAGCTTTTCCGCGGTATCCCGGCACTGCTGGTTTTCTTCGCGTTCGGTTACGGTATTCCTCTGGCGTTCAAGATCCGCTTCGTGGATAACCTGATTCCGGTGACCCTGTCCCTGGGTATGGTTTCGGCTGCTTACATTAGTGAGGTTCTCCGTGCGGGCCTGCAGGCGATCCCGAAGGGCCAGATGGAGGCGGCACGCTCCCTGGGTATGTCCCACACTCGCGCGATGATTTCGATCATTATTCCTCAGGCGTTCCGCGTGGTTCTGCCCCCGCTGACCAACGAGGTTATCTTGCTGACCAAGGACTCCTCCCTCGTGTACCTGCTGGGCGTAACGGTTTCTCAGTACGAGCTGGCGAAGTTCGGTCGTGAGGGCCTGACCGCCGCTAACGCGGGCCTGACTCCCCTGGTGGTTGCGGGTCTGTGCTACCTGATTATCACTGTTCCGCTGGGCCAGCTTTCCGCATACTTTGAGCGCCGCACCCAGCTTGCGGGCCGCAAGTAAGCGCAACGACAGATACGGATTACGGAAGATACTATGACTGCTTCAACTTCATCCATGGCCGCCTCCTCGGTGCGCATTTCTAACCTGCACAAGTCCTACGGCAAGGTTCAGGTTCTCAAGGGCATTGACATGCAGGTCGAGCCGGGCGAGGTCGTGTGCCTTATCGGCCCTTCGGGTTCCGGCAAGTCCACCCTGTTGCGTTGCGTGAACCTGCTGGAGGAGCCGAACGACGGCACTATCATGGTGGGTGATACCGAGGTTACCGACCCGGACGTAGACATTAACCGCGTGCGTACCCATATGGGTATGGTGTTCCAGCAGTTCAATCTGTTCGGCCACCTGAACATTCTGGATAACTGCACTATCGCTCAGATTAAGGTTCTGGGTCGTTCCAAGGCGGAGGCGGAGGCGGTTGCCCTCGAGCAGCTCGCCAAGGTTGGTCTGGAAGGCAAGGAAGACCGCTTCCCGGCTCAGCTGTCCGGTGGTCAGCAGCAGCGTGTGGCTATTGCGCGTGCGCTGTCCATGAACCCGGACCTGATGCTCTTCGACGAACCGACCAGTGCGCTCGACCCGGAGATGGTCGGCGAGGTTCTGAGCATTATGCGCAACCTTGCCGACGAGGGCATGACCATGATCGTGGTGACCCACGAGATGGCGTTCGCCCGCGAGGTCGCCGATAAGGTCGTCTTCATGGCCGATGGCGTGGTCGTGGAGGAGGGTCCCGCCGATCAGGTGATTGGCAACCCCCAGCACGAACGTACTCAGGCTTTCTTGGCGCGCGTGCTCGATCCGACCCACGCCGTAGTAGACTAGTACTAGCTCTTGAAAAACGTAGCGGGCGGTGCTGTACGAAACATTCTGTTTCGCGCAGCACCGCCCGCTTTTTAATGCTCTAGTTCGCCGCTATTTCGGTTCTAGAAGATACGGCGCGCCACCTTGTCAAAGAGACGGTCCGGTAGCACGGTATGCAGGAACACGGAGGGCTTAGCACCGAAACCTACCAGGTAGCGGGTCTTGGGGCGGCGCGCCTCCAGGGCTCGCAGAATAGCGTTAGAGATAACCTTGGGCTCTGAAAGGTTAGAGGACGGCGAGTAGAGCTTACGCATATTTGCCGCAACCCGCTGCGCCTGAGCCGCGTAGACACCGTTTCGGGAGGATTCCTCCAGGTGGTCTGCCGCAATGAGTCCCCAGGGGGTCTTGATGCCGCCGGGCTCGATAATGACCACGTCAATACCGAACTCTTCAACTTCCATGCGCAGTGCATCACTGAACGCCTCAAGGGCGTACTTGGTGGCGTGGTACCAGGCACCCAGGGGCGAGGTAATACGCCCCGCCATCGAGGAGATATTCAGGATGCGCCCGCTGCCCCGTGCGCGCATATGCGGCAGTACCAGCTGGGTGAGGCGCGCCAGGCCGAAGAGGTTCACCTCGAACTGGCGGCGTGCCTCGTCGATGGGGACGTCTTCAATGGCGCCGTAGGATCCGTAGCCTGCATTGTTGATGAGCACGTCAATGCGGCCTTCTGCGTCAATAATCTGCTGTACGGCGGCTTCCATGGATGCTTCATCGGCAACATCCAGACTGAGCGCTTTCACACCCTCGGAGGCGAGCTCTTCAATCTTCTCAACGCGGCGGGCGGCACCGTAGACGGTGTAGCCGTAGCGCACCAGTAGCGGCGCCACGTCGTAGCCAATACCGGAGCTGGCCCCGGTGAGAAGAACGACCGGGCGTTGCAGTGACTTGGGCATTGCGTATCCTTTCGGGTTGCTCCCTGGAATGTTAGCGGGAGTGTACTTCTCAGGGTACGCTCGCGCGGGACGAACCGGCGTGCAAAAAGCTCAGGGCGTAGCGTGAGGGCATTCTCGCCAGCACATGTGAGAGCAGGAAGGCAGATAAAAAGCTCGCCGCGGCATCCTGTGCAGATGCGGCGGCGAGCTAAGGTTTTGGGGTCAGGGGTTTTGAGGCCGGGGTTTAGACCTCTTCGACGTCAATGTTGACCTTGGGTTCGGGGTGCGATTCGCCGGTCAGCATGGTCACCAGCAGGGTGGAGTCCTTCACGGCGCGCAGGGAGTGCAGCAGCTTAGCGGTCACGTGAATCGGCTTGCCGGGCACCAAGGTAATATCGCGGTCCTTCACATGGAAGATCACCTCGCCCTTGAGCACCTGCACGAAGATGGGGTGCACGCTGTGGTGCTCATGCCAGGACTGGCCTGCAGCCAGTTCCATGAGGGTCAGGTTGCCGCCGTCGGCATCAACAATCTTGCGAGCCTGGGGCTTATCTTCAAAGGGGGTCAGCGCTTCGGTGAGCTGGGGGAATACGAGGACGCGGCCTTCGTGGGTACCTGCCATGGTACGCACCTTTCTCTTCAGGGGTGAGTGAAAGGGGGTGCGCAACCCCCTCCCTAATATTGGTATTAAAAATACTAAATTTCTTATATTGTATTCCCCTCCCCACGCCGGGACAATACCTCAGCTCACATCGAACTGAAACATCCCGCGCAAGGAGGGGAACAACATTTACTGGTAACTCCACACCTTCGAATACGCGGAGCGATTACTATTACGCGGACGCAACAGGTTCACCATCAGCGCCGTCGTACCAAAGCTCACCGCAATAATCATGCAGGTCGCCGCAGTAAACGCACCACCGGGAATCGGCGCAAAAATCGCAATCAGATACAGGATCACCGCGCAGAACGACAGGAACAGCGTTGCAATCGTCATCAACGGCACCAGCACCAAACCACCACGCGCCGGCACCGCAAAATCTGCCGGACGCACATAACGCAACACACCCATACCCACAACCGTCCAGATGGCGGTGACCAGAATAGCGGTCACCACATCCGCCGGGCGGTGCCAACCATTAATAATCGTGGAGGCGCCCGTCAGGCAGGTCGCCAACGCCGCGCAGAGAGCCACCGTGGGCCGCAAGAAACGAGGCGCCGCCAAAAAGAGCGCCGCGCCAGCCGCCGCCGCGAAGGTCGTGTGGCCACTGGGCGCCGAGTTGCTCAGCGCCTCCTGAACGCCCAGGTCGGGCTTCACGATCAGATAGTGCTTAAGCAGATACGTACTCGTCACCGCCGCAGCCCCAACTAGCACGCCAATCAGCGAGGGCAGGAACCGGTGCTTCCAAATCAGCACCGCAATCAGACCCAGCACCGCAATCACACCAACAATCGTGGGCAAAGAATCCAGCGCCGTCAGGGTCGGACCGCGGTAACTCTTGAACTGGTTCGCGTACTCGGTGTACGCCTGCTCATCAACCTGCTGGCCGGTCGTCGTGTAAATGAAGAACACAAACGCGCCGTAGAGAGACAGGCCCAAGAACAGCAACGCCATCACGTGACGCATCAAAATACTGGTACTCGGAAGATGGTGCCCCTGCTCTTCGCCGGGACGATTCACCGGGCGGCCCGAAGCATCCACGGGAACCTGACCGGTCTGAACATACGCACCGTTCGGGTAGGCGGCGGCAGGATACGCCTCGGGAGGATAAGCCACCGGCTGCGGAGGTGCCTGCGGCGGCACACGCTGGGGAAGCGGCTGCTGGGCGCTTATCTGTTCAGCACCCATCTGAGGAGCGCCCATGTGTCCAGCACCCATATTGGCGTTCAGTGGGAAACCGCTTACGGGAGGCCTCGGCGGGTCAAGGCGGCGCGTAGCCTGCATGGGTTCATCCGCACCGTAGTGCCCCTGGGAAGCGCGTTCCTGCGGCGAGGGAATCGTCTCAGGAATCTTAATGGGGGCACGGTAAACGCGCGGCAAAGGACGGGTCGCGCCAATAACTTCTGTAGAGTCCTGGTGCGAAGAAATAACTTCGGTATTCGCCGATTCAGCGTTTACGGAACCCGCATTTGCAGAACCCACAGACGTAGCTTCGTGAGCCGGCGACGAACCGTAATCCATCAAAACTTTCGTACGGTCATCACTGTGCGTAGCGGCAGGGGTAGCCGTTTCGTGGGAGGTGAGCACCTGGGTAGCATCCTGATAATCAGAAAGCACCGCAGTCGGGTCCTGATAATCAGAAAGCACCGCAGTCTCATCAGAGGAAAACACCGTAGTGGGCGCATTGTCAGCAGCGGCCGCATGCACATCAGCGGGGTGAAGCACACTGGTAGCATCGAGGTTTTCGGAACTCTCCCAACCGGAGTTTCCCGAACCCGATGTATTTGCCGGTGTTTTCTTCTTCATACCCCTTCGTACCTTCTTGCCCTCATGTCTGTTAGCCATACCCGAGCCCGCCGATGCCAGCCCCTCAAAACGGTAGCCCCCAAGCTGCCGTTTTATGCGAAGCACCGTCCGAGTTCTCGGGCGAATAACTACCTACTATCCCAGGTTAAGCTATGAAAAACTAAAGTTTTTTCGACCACAACCTGAGAGTTTCCAGAGAATGCGTGACAGGGTGCGAGCGCACCCACCCGCCCCCAGAATGTTATGGTGAGCTCATAGCGCATCACAGAAGGGCAGATACCTTGAACACCAGTATGAGCGTGCCGCCTCTCGGCTACGGTTTTCACCTCACGAACACTCCCCTGCCGCCGCTGCAGGAGGTTCTGGAGAACCTGTTCACGGTCGAAATTCCGATGACGGTCACCTTCCGCGGGGTCAATAGCCGCCAGAGCGCGCTGATTTGCGGCCCGTACGGCTGGGGCGAGTTCGCGCCCTTCCTCGAGTACGGTCCGCAGGAGTCTGCGGCGTGGCTTGCCTGCGCGCTAGAGGCGGCATGGTTGCCTGCCCCGGAGCCGGTGCGTACGCGCATCCCGCTGAACGCGACCCTGCCCGCGGTGCCCGCCGAGCGTGTGCCGGAGGTGCTCGCCAAGTACGAGGGTGAGATTCAGGAACTGAAAATCAAGGTGGCGGAGAAGGGTCAGAGCCTCGCCGACGACGTGGCCCGCGTGGCCGCCGCGCGCGAGGCGCTCCCGAATGCGCGTCTGAAGGTGGACGCGAACATGGGCTACGCCCTCGCCGGTGCCCTTGATGCGCTGCGCAAGTTCTGTGAGTACGGCATTATCTACGCCGAACAGCCGGTGGCAACCATTGAGGATATGGCTGCGCTCCGCTTTGCCATTGCTAAGGAGGGGCTGCCCGCCCGCATTGCCGCAGACGAGTCAATCCGCAAAGCGGAAGACCCTCTGAAGGTGGCTCGCGCGAACGCCGCGGACCTGATGGTTATCAAAGCGGCACCGCTGGGCGGTGTACGCCGTGCGCTCGCGCTGGTGGAGCAGGCGCAGCTTCCGGCGGTGGTTTCTTCTGCGTTGGAGTCTTCGGTGGGCATTGCCACCGGTGCCTCTCTGGCGGCTTCCCTACCGACCTTGAGGTACGGGTGCGGTCTGGGCACGGTCTCCCTCATGGCTGAGGACGTTACCGACGAGCCGCTCATCGCCCGCGACGGGTTCATGGACCTGCGCACCATCACCCCCAGCCTGCAGCGCCTGGAGCGTCTCGCCACCGACAAGCAGACCCGCCAGTGGTGGGTGGAGCGCGTCACCGCCTGCTACCGGGTTCTGGAACGCACCTGCGGACTGTGAAGACTGCAGTTGTCAAGGTCGCGCCTGTGAAGGGTAACCATAACTGAATGAAAAACCTTACGGCATTAGAATGGTACGGTGACTGAAAACCGCTCAACCCCCGCCATGCTCACCGCAGTATCCGTGCTCGATTCGCTGATTCGTGCCGGTATGCGGCATGTTGTCGTGTCTCCGGGATCCCGCAGCGCACCTCTTGCGTACGCTATTGCCGCCGCCGCTGAAGCCGGCGCCCTCATTGCGCACGTGCGCGTGGACGAGCGAAGTGCAGCCTTTACCGCCCTGGGTATTGCCAAGGCGTCCGGTCAGCCCGTGGGTCTGGTGTGCACCTCCGGTACGGCACTGGGCGAGTACGTGCCCGCCGTCATGGAGGCGTATCACGCCGGTGTGCCCCTGGCGGTGCTGAGCGCTGACCGCCCGGAGCGTCTGCGCGGTAGCGGCGTGAATCAGACGACCCGCCAGGCGAGTTTCTTCTATCCTTTTGTGCGTGGTGAAGCTGATTTGACCTCCTACCCCGAGCAGGTGGAGGGCGAGCAGACTCAGGCTTTTGCGGCGTGCTTGAACGCGCTGACCGGTCGTAGCGCCGAGCATTGGCGCAAGCAGTCTGCCGAGCCGATTGGCCCGGTGCACCTGAACATTTGTTTTGATACGCCGCTGACCCCCTCGGGTCGTTTTGCGCAGATGCTGCCGCAGTGGGCGCAGAGCCTGCTGGAGGATTACGACCCGCAGGCTGAGGGCCGCGCCCGCGCCGCCCGCGCTGAGGGCTCAGGGCTCTCCAGCGCCGAGCAGCGTTGGCTTCTGGATTCTTTGGAGGCGCAGGCGGACCTGGCGGAGTTCACCCCGGCGCACCGTACCGTGGTGGTTGCCGCTGACGGTGCCGGCGAGTTTGCGGCGGAGTTCGCGCGCGTGCTGAACCTGCCACTGTTTGCGGAGCCTTCCTCCGAGGCGCGCCACGGCGCAACCTCCATTCCTCACTACCCGCAGCTGCTCGCTGATGGTTCGTTCGCCCCCGCCGCCCAGATTGAGCGTGTGGTGCTCTTCGGCCACCCGACGCTCTCGCGCCCGATTACCGCACTGCTGGAACGCAAAGATATTCAGTGCGCGTTCTACGCCCCGCGCCGCGCCAGCTGGTACGAGCCGGGCGCTCGCTCCTTCGTGGAACTGTCGACCCCGCATGAGCTTGCCGAGTTTGCGTGCGCATCCTCTGCTGCCGCTGATGAGCTGGTGGACGAGCTGAGCTGGCTAGAGCAGTGGGTTGAGCCCGCCCGCGAGCTGCAGGATGAGTGTCTGCGCGCCATTGCCGCCTACGAACACCCCGGTGCTGAGAGCTCGGTTGACTACACCGATTACCGCAACCGCACCGCCGGCCGCTCCTACGCCCGCCGCGTCTGGCAGGATGCGGTGGCTCAGCGCCGCCTCATGGTGCTGGGTTCATCAAACCTGGTGCGTGATTTGGATGCGGCGGCCCCCGCCCTGGGTGAGCCCGCCCCCGCACGCGTGTTTGCTAATCGCGGTCTTGCCGGTATTGACGGCACGATTGCGACCGCTATCGGTGTGTCTCTGTCGGGCTACTACCCTGCCGGTGTGGATGAGAACTCCCGCCCGGTCATTGGTGGTACCGCCCTGCCGGTGACCCTGCTGTGCGGTGACCTGACCTTCCAGCACGATGTGTCCTCGCTGAACCTGCCGAATACGGAGCTTCTTCCCGAGCTGCGTGTTGAGGTCTTTGACGATGCCGGCGGCGGTATTTTCACGACCCTTGAACACGGTGATATGGCTCGTCAGGAGCAGTTCACCGCCGCTGTGGACCGTTTCTTCACGGTGGCTGCCGCCCCGAATACTGATTTGGCGCGCATGGCTGCCGGGTTTGGCACCGAATCGGGCGTTGAGGTGCGCATTCACACACCCTAAAGCTGTTTCTAAAGGCAGCAGGCTAAGCCCCGTGCGCAGGGTTGAACGATATACTGAAAATTACCTGTGCCATAGCCTTCCGTGGCTGAACGCTAGCCGGTCGTAGCGGTTTCACTCGCCGCTGCATTCGCGTTTTTTGCGCGCCTGCTGACGTAAGGCACCCTATCTATCATTTATTGACATTCACGCTCTTGCCGCTGATGCACACCGCCCGCAACCCGAGGTTTTACCCCGGTGAGCCCGGCGCATGCGGCGGACGTTGCTCCCAAGGATTCTCATGAGCTCACTCGATATTATTGTTGCTGTCCCCTCTGGAGCCGGTTGGGTTCCCGTACACGCCATGGCGGAGCTTCTCGCCCGCTACACCGGCGGCACCGTGCACACCGTGGATGTGGGCGCATCCCTCAGCAAGGAAACGAAGCTTCTGGCGCGTCTGCCCCGCCTCAAGGGCGGCTCCAAGCGCTGCCTGGTGATTGCTTCTGATCCCGGTCAGCTGTACGCCATTTCGCAGCGTTCCTTCGCGTTCTGCCGCTACGGCGCGATTTACGGCTGGGTGATTGATAGCTTCTGGGATGACCGTATTCCCGCGGTGGCTAAGTCCTCCACCTACGACCGTATTTTCGTTGCGGACGTTGATGACGTTCAGCCCTGGACTGCCGCGGGCGTGAAGGCCCCCGGCGTTCTGCCCTGGGGTGCGGATGTTTGGAGTGCTTTCTCTGACCGTCTGGCTGCGCTGGAGTCGAAGAGCACCGACCTGCTACGCGTGGGCCGTCAGCCCGCCGCCTACGAAGATGACGAGGCGACCGCCGCTCTCGCCGGCGAGCTGGGTCTGAGCTTTGAGGGCCGCCCGCCCTTCGGTGCAAATGACCGCGAGTCGGCTCAGCACCTGCAGAATTCTCTGAACCGCGCGAAGTTCCTGCTGGCGTTCTCCACTTCGGTCAGCCCGGCACCGTACACTCACCCGACCAAGGAGTACATCACCGGCCGTTGGACCGACGCTCTGGCTTCGGGCGTGACCGTGGTCGGCAAGGTTCCGAACACCATCACCGTACGTGAAATCCTTTGGGATGGCGCGACCATCGACATTGATCACGCGGATGCACGCGCGGGCCTCGCGCAGGTTGCCGATGCGGTCTCCCGCTGGACTCCAGCGCAGGGTGAGCAGCAGATTCGTCAGGCTCTGCAGCATCTGGATTGGCGTCACCGTTTCGTGCAGCTTTGCGAGGCAATGGGTGAAGTCCCGGCTTCTTTGGCGGCTGATTGCGAGGCAATGCGCGCCCAGTACGTTCAGCGCTAAATACGTGCCCTAAGGTTATGGGTATATAAAAGGTGAGGGCTGGTTTCTATCATAGAAACCAGCCCTCACCTGCATTTATGCCCCATGAGGCATATTGCATACGGGGTTTTAGTACGAAGCCTGACCCAGAGTAATCGGACCCGTGAAACCACTGGTGTCCGGGTGATCCGCTTCGAGATATGCCGCTACCGGTGCACCTTCAAGCTGAGCCAAACGATCCAGCAGGAAGCGAGTAGCACCCGGTGCATACGGCAGCTTATACATTGCCGCGGTCGTCGCCTCGTCATCACGATTTAAAGTGGAGGAACGAATCGACTCAATAGCGGTCACCATGGTGTTGCGTTCACGCTCCACGAAGGTGCGGTCTACCGGCTCACCGTTACCGGGCACAAACACGCGGTAGCGATCAAATTCGAGCACGGCGCCGAGAGTATCAATCCAACGGTCGGGGAAAGAATCCTCGAAGTAGGGATCGGTACCCTCTTCAATCAGACCGCCCATGAACAGCACGTCATCAACACCGACCATAATGTCACCGTCGGTGTGGCCGGGTCCCATGTACATGAGGGTTGCGCTACGCTCACCCAGGTCGATGGGGGTGAAAGTGATGCCGTCGCCCCTATTGGCGACCAGGCGGTTGGGAACAACAATATTGGTGGCGGCACCCTGATTGTGTGCCATTTCCGGTTCCAGCGTCTCGACGTAGGGACGCTGCGCCTCACCGTATTTACGGATTGCACGCGCGGCGCGAGGATGCGCCCAGAATTCTTCGGTACCCATTGCCGCGAAAACATCGTTACCGAAGAAACGCTCATAGTGTCCATGAGTGTTTACGACGGTGATAGGAAGGCGCGTGAGACGGCGAACCTCATCATAGATTTCGGTTGCCTGACGGGGACCTGCGCCGGTATCCACGACAAGTGCCCGTTCCAGTCCGAGGACCAGTCCGGTGTTCAGTCGGTAGTTGTCGGTCGCAATACGGTACACGCCGTCTGCGAGTTCAATAGTACGAGCCATAGATACAACCCTACTGTAATTTTTGGCGACTGAGGGGCTATTCGGCCTTCTGGAGAACATATTTTTGCACTATTGCACGCCTCTAAGGGGATAAAAGTGCATCATTCTGCATAATTCGGCCTCTACGGACAGCTGATACGTGATGCTTGACAACCTCCACAGATTGATTAGCCGGGTAGCGCGTTCCCTCGGCTAGTCCAGCGCCGGTTAGGAGCCAGTGAGCAGTCAGTGAGGAGCCCGTGGGAATCTGAGCAGGAACCAGAAATCGCGCCCTATAGGATAGGAGTATGACTTCTTCCTCTAGCCTTTCCTCTGCTCAGCTTGCAACTCTGCCGTTCCCCAGCGGCACCGGACGCTACGCCCCCTCCCCTTCGGGTGATTTGCACCTGGGTAATTTGCGTACCGCTATTCTGGCGTGGGCGATGGCGCGCCGCGGCGGCAAGCCCTTCTACCTGCGCGTGGAGGATCTGGACCGTGTGCGCCCGGGCGCGGCGGAACGCCAGATTGCTGATTTGGCGGCTCTGGGTCTGGATTGGGATGCGAGCCCCGGCAGCGCGGCAGAGAGCACCGAGGGCAAGGAAGCAGGTGTGCTGTACCAGAGCACGCGCCTTGCCGCCTATGAGCAGGCGGTTGCGCAGCTGCGCGAGGCGGGTCTCGTGTACGAGTGCTACTGCACCCGCCGCGAAATTCAGGAGGCCTCGAGCGCCCCGCACGGTGCACCGGGCGCCTACCCGGGTACTTGCCGCGAGCTGACGGAGGCACAGCGGGAGGAGCGCCGCACCCAGCGTCCGCCGGCTCTGCGCCTGCGTGCTGAGTGCACGAGCTACACCGTGCAGGATGATTTTTACGGCGCATACACCGGCCTGGTGGATGATTTTGTGCTGGTGCGTAATGACGGCACCTACGCCTACAACCTGACCTCCGTGGTGGATGACGCCTTTGTGGGGGTTGAGCAGATTGTGCGCGGCGATGATCTGTTGCCTTCTGCGCCCCGCCAGTCGTATTTGGCGCAGCTTTTGGGTTTGGCGCAGCCGCGTTACGCTCACGTGCCGCTGGCGCTGAACGAGGAGGGTAAGCGCCTGGCGAAGCGTGATGGTGCGGTGACTCTGCCGCAGTTACGTGAGGCGGGCGTTGAGATTCCGACGATTTTGGGGTGGATTGCCGCGTCTATTCCGGTGTATAACGCTGATGGTTCCGCTCATTCTGCGGATGTTCCAGTGCCCAATGCAGCAGCGATTTTGGAGCGTTTTGACCCGGCTCGTATGGCTACTGAACCGTGGGTCGTGAGGGATCTCTAAGCCTCTGTGACATTGTCGTGTAACAGTTCAACACTCCGAACGGCTTTTAAATTTTTCGTTTAATTCGTTTTAGATGCATATGCCATTGAGCGTTTGCGTTGCTTTTCAACTACATATCTTTCACTCAAGTGCCCGAAACCCTGATTTTCAGGGGTTTTTCGGGCACTTTTTCGCACACGCTCCCACATTGCCCCACGTGTACGACCAAGGAATTTACACAGCAAATACATATTTATTCCATAGCTTCTCATTCCTAGACGTCAAATAGACTTTATTTTCAGCCCCTCAAAGCCTAGACTGTATCCTATGCCACTCATAAAGTTATGGGGTAGCGCATAAATACACACAGGCGCACACTATCACCAGGAGAGAAGGAACATTATGGCCGCGAGTACATACCAGGTCATCGCGCTGGCGATTTATTTTGTTGCCATGATCGCAATCGGCCTATGGGCAAATAGCAAAAACAACAGTCTTGACGACTATGTGCTGGGCGGGCGACAGCTCTCCCCCACCGTCGCCGCTCTCTCAGCGGGCGCCTCCGATATGTCCGGTTGGCTCCTCATGGGTCTGCCCGGCGCCGTCTACCTCAGCGGCCTCTCCCAGGCGTGGCTCGCCGTCGGTCTGACCATCGGCGCATGGTGCAACTGGAAGTTCGTGGCACCGCGACTGCGTAGCTACACCGAAGTAGCAGGCGACGCAGTGACCGTCCCCGTCTTCCTGAGCAACCGCCTCCATGACACCAAGCGCGTGCTGCGCATCGTCTCCGGTGTCGTGATTCTGGTGTTCTTCACCTTCTACGTCTCCTCCGGCATGGTGTCCGGCGGTCTGTTCTTCAAGTCCTCCTTCGGACAGGAATACCACACCGGTATGCTCCTGCTGGCAGGCATCACCGTGTTCTACACCTTCTTCGGCGGCTTCATGGGCGCATCCTACACCGACATGGTTCAGGGCCTGCTCATGCTCGCAGCACTGATTGCCGTTCCGGTCGTCACTATTATTAACCTCGGCGGCGTGGGCCCCGTGGTTGAGTCCATCAGCCAGGTAAGCCCCGACGCACTGAGCATCTTCGCAGGCACCACCTTCGCCGGTATCGTTTCGTCCCTCGCATGGGGTTTGGGCTACTTCGGTCAGCCGCACATTATCGTGCGATTCATGGCGATGCGCACCCCCGCGGACGCTAAGTCCGGCCGCCGCATCGGCATCAGCTGGATGGTCCTGACCGTGTTCGGCGCACTGAGCGGCGCGTTCATGGGTATCGCATACTTTGCACGCCACCCCGAGGCATCCCTCACCAACCCGGAAACCGCTGAGTCGGTCTTCCTGGACCTCTCCCAGATTCTGTTCCACCCCCTCGTTGCGGGCCTGATTCTGGCTGCGGTTCTGGCGGCAATTATGTCCACTCTCTCCTCGCAGCTGATCGTGTGCTCCTCCGCTCTGGTGGAGGACCTCTACGGCATCTTCTCCTCGAAGAAGCTCAGCGCATCCAAGTCCCTGTGGCTCGGCCGTGCAGGCGTGGCAATCGTGGCGCTGGTCGCCGGTGCCCTGGCATGGAACCCCAACAGCTCCATTCTGCAGCTGGTCGCATTCGCTTGGGCTGGCTTCGGTTCGGCATTCGGCCCGACCGTTCTGCTCTCCCTCTACTGGCGTAAGCTGACCACCCAGGGTGCACTCGCCTCCATGATTACCGGTGCCGTTGTGGCATTCGCATGGGGCCAGAGCCCGATGAAGTCCGTGCTCTACGAAATGGTTCCCGGCTTCGCTTCGGCATTGCTGGTCGCAATCATCGTCTCCCTGGTCACCTACAAGAAGAACCAGGTCATTGACGAAGAGTTCGACCGCGCGGTAGAGCTCGCGAAGGTCAAGTAAAGGTTTGACTCAATAAACCTCCGCATTCAGCGGATATATCGAGGACAGCTCAGCGAACCTCCAGAACCTTTATCGAAAGTGAGGACGTAGGTTCGCCCCCATCCCCGGCAGCCCGGTACTACAGCGTGTAGTGCCGGGCTATTTCCTTTTCCTTGAGAAAGGTACCAGTTTTCTGTTCCTCGCTTATATCAAGAACAGCATGATATATTCAAATCATGAAGATTCTTAGTTTCAGAGTAAAGAACCACAAGAGCCTCAGGGACGAGACTGCTTTAGAGCTTCTAGACCCGTCCTTTAAGACGCTCACTCCTAGCTCAGGTAAAACCTGGGACGATTCCATACATACAGTAGCAGGTATATTTGGTGCCAATGCATCAGGAAAATCCAATCTTCTTGATGCTCTGCGGTACTTTATAGCTGCAGTCAGGCACTCATCTACGTTATGGCAAAATGGCAAGAAAATTCCCTACGCCCCTTTTAGGCTAGACCAGAAAAGCAAAAACTCAGATAGTGTTTATGAACTGGATTTTCTTATCGATGATGTGCGTTATCGATATGGTTTTGGAACATCTGCACAAGGTATCACGTTTGAATACTTAGACCATATACCAAACAAGCGATGGAAAAAGATATTCACACGAGAACGCCTAGACTCCGGGGAGTACAAAGTTTCATTTGCAAGTGGAATTCAGAAGATAGAAGTAAGTAGCCGCGAACTTATACTTTCCCGGGCTGGAACTCTCAATCGAAACGACTCAATTCAGGAGATTTTTAAAAACATTTCGAACGGTATAGATTTTATTTCCCTTCCTAAGAATCAAAACTCTCGCATTAATAGAAT
The DNA here is from genome assembly GCF_001812975.1 of Rothia sp. HMSC073B08. Classification (NCBI taxonomy): domain Bacteria; kingdom Bacillati; phylum Actinomycetota; class Actinomycetes; order Micrococcales; family Micrococcaceae; genus Rothia; species Rothia sp. HMSC073B08. The sequence goes on from NZ_KV811051.1 coordinate 170,818, forward strand.
CATAGCCGCTTTGGATGAAAAATCCATCTCATTTAACGAGATTGAGTCACTCTTGCAAATTGCTGATATTGGAATCCAGAAAGTCGATTTGTGGCGACATGAAAGTGAATACGACCCTAATAATCCAAATAGTTCCGACCCTAACATTCCACCAAAAATCATATTTGATCTCATGCGAAGCTTATCTTCTACTCAAGATTCGAATCAGGGCGATGAGACTAATAGCACTGAAAAACCAAGTTTACAAAAACTAATCCAACGTCGCCTAGAATTCATCCACCATTCCAGTGACGCTAACCCATCTCCCTTATATTTGAATGATGAGAGTGATGGAACCTTGGCCTGGTTGGTGGTATCTTTTGCTGCGCTCAAGGCTATCCGGTCTGGGGGAATTGTTTGTGGGGATGAGCTAGATTCTAGCTTGCATCCGTACTTGGTATATCTTCTTATCCGTCTATTTACAGATGAATCCATTAATACCCAGGGCGCCCAGTTAATTTTTACAACTCATGACGCTACAATTCTAAATCAGCAAGAACAACTTGGGCTAACCTATAACAATATATGGTTTACTGAGAAAAGCCGAGAAGGAGTCACCGATTTATTTTCCTTAGGAGATTTTCCCCATAAGGATAATAAGAATATTGAACGCCTCTACTTATCAGGAGTATACGGAGCGGTACCCTTTACAGCAGCCAGCCTGTTTGAACCACTTGTTAATTTTTCTCCCTCTGACTACATCACAAAGGGGGATATTGATGAGCGGTAGGCGCAGTCTTCGACGAGACCCTCGTAAACCTCGTGCTATGAAAAAAAGAATACTTATATGCGTCGAAGGGGAAAATACTGAAATAAGATATTTCCAGAGTCTCATCCAAGAACTTAGATCAGAAAAAACCCATGTTTTTGTTGACAAACCCAAAGGGACCGACCCGATGAGCATCCTTACAGGATGCCTAAATAACACAGGTGAATATTCTGAACGTTTTTGCGTCATCGATGTTGACCAGCACCAAAATTTAGAGAAAGCTCTTAGCGATGCAGCCAAAAATGGCATCTCTATAGTGGTTACAAATATTAAATTTGAGGTATGGCTCCTATGGCATATTGATGACTTCCCAAATAGTTATATGTCAAGTTCTGATATAAATAAACGGGTAAAAAATATATGCAAAAAATTCCCTTTTATGACAGGCCGAAACAACAAGGACTTGCATAGCAGCTTTCCTATTGGCAATTATCATGAGGCATCGATTAGAGCTAGAAGAAGAGACCCAAATATGGCTTTTAACAAGAAGGGCCCAAACCCTTCGAGTGCTATGCCGCTTCTAATCGATAAAATTATCAATGGATAAATAACATCCATTTCATATTGAGAAAGCCCGGGCCGCACACACGTTGCCCGGGCCTTCTTCTATGCCCGGGCAACGTAGAATAGGGTCTATGACTGCACAACTTCCCGAAAAGGTCTCGGACATCTTCAACCCCGCCGACTGGCGCGTCGTCGAAGGCTTCGAAGACTTCACCGACATCACCTACCACCGCCAGGTTCAGCGCGACGAAAACGGCGAAATCGTACGCGATCTGCCCACCGTGCGCATCGCGTTCGACCGCCCCGAGGTGCGCAACGCATTCCGCCCGCACACCGTGGACGAACTCTACCGCGCCCTCGACCACGCACGCATGACCTCCAACGTAGGCACCGTGCTGCTCACCGGCAACGGCCCCTCCGCCAAGGACGGCGGCTGGGCATTCTGCTCCGGCGGCGACCAGCGCATCCGCGGCCGCGACGGCTACCACTACGCCAGCGGTGACACCGCAGAAAGCATCGACCCGGCACGCGCAGGCCGACTGCACATCCTTGAAGTGCAGCGCCTCATCCGCACCATGCCCAAGGTCGTTATCGCCCTCGTCTCCGGCTGGGCTGCAGGCGGCGGCCACTCCCTGCACGTAGTTGCTGACCTGACCATCGCCTCCGAAGAGTACGGCAAGTTCAAGCAGACCGACGCAACCGTCGGCTCCTTCGACGCAGGCTACGGTTCGGCGCTGCTCGCACGCCAGGTGGGTCAGAAGTTCGCCCGCGAAATCTTCTTCCTTGCCAAGGAATACAACGCACAGCGCATGTACGAAATGGGCGCAGTCAACGACGTCGTTCCCCATGCAGAGCTCGAGAACAAGGGCCTGGAATACGCGGCGCATATTGCCCGCCAGTCCCCGCAGGCAATCCGCATGCTCAAGTACGCCTTCAACCTGCCCGACGACGGCATGCTCGGCCAGCAGGTCTTCGCCGGTGAGGCAACCCGCATGGCATACATGACCGACGAGGCCGTGGAGGGTCGCGACGCGTTCTTGCAGAAGCGTGACCCGGACTGGTCCAACTACCCCTACTACTTCTAAGAGATAGCCCTTCTACAGAAGTAGTTTCAGATGCATAGGCTCGGAGCCAGATTCAACCCTGAGAACCTCAGCTAAGAATCCGGCTCCGGCGCATTTGATGCCGCACCGGCATATGACACCGGCGCATGACAGCACGCAGCCGCGACAAACAGCCGCTAAGGATTTAGCCATGATGAACACCCCCGTACCCGGGCTCGCGCCCTCCCCCGCCCCGCAGGAGGCTGCCCTGCACCCGCAGGCGGTACAGGTGCGCGCCGATCAGCCCGCCGACCCTCACGCCATGCTGAGCGCCTTTGAGCAACTACTGGGCGGGTACGCGGCGGATGCCGATGCAGCTGCGGAGCCTATCGCCCTGGTGGTGGGCACCTCCGGATCCACCGGAACCCCCAAACGCACCGCGCTGACCGCGCGAGCTCTTGCCGCCAGTGCGGTAGCCACCGAGCGCTTCTTCGGCTCAAACTCCGATGCCGCCTCGCAGTGGCTCCTGGCCCTTCCCGCGCACTATATTGCCGGCGCGCAGGTACTCGCCCGCTCCGTGCTCGCAGGCACCGCCCCGGTCATTGCCCGCTCCGTCATTGAGCCCGTGCACTTTAGCCCCGAGGTCTTCCTGCAGGCGGTTGAGCGCATGAGCTCGGCACGCCGGTTTATCTCCCTGGTACCCACCCAGCTCCATAAGCTGCTCGAAAGCGCGGACGCCAACCCGCACCTGGGCGCTGAAATTCACGAGGCGCTCGGATCCTTCACTGGAATCCTACTTGGAGGCGCCCCCGCCAGCGCCGACCTGCTCGCCGCCGCCACCGCCCTGGGGCTGAACACGGTGACCACCTACGGTAGCGCCGAAACCGCCGGCGGATGCGTCTACTCCGGCTCCATACTGCCCGGCGTGCGGGTTGAGCTCGTGCCCGAAGAAGGTATGCCCGCCGTGCCGGATATTGAGGGGAAGCCGGCGAATGAAGAGTCTGTGCAGGTGGGTCGTATTTGGATCAGCGGAGCGCACCTCGCCAGCGGCTACATTGGCGACGCCGCCCGCACCGCCGAGCACTTCTTCACCGCCGCCGACGGCACCCGCTGGTACCGCACCGACGACTACGGGCTGTTGAGCCCTGCAGCGGCTCCCAACAGCACTGCACACAGCAACGAGCAACGCCTACAGGTGCTCGGCCGTAGCGACGACGTACTCATCAGCGGAGGCGTAAAAATCTCCGCCCGCGCCGTGGCGACCGTCCTCGAAGAGCACCCCGCCGTACGCGAAGCCTGCGTAGTCGGCCTGCCCGATGCCCGCTGGGGCACCGCCATTGCCGCCGCAGTCACGCTCGTACCTTCTGCCGGTGCTGCACCTGCTGAGAATAGCCCCGCCCTGAACGAAGAACTCAGCGCCCTGCTGCGTGCCCGCTGCACCGAAAAGCTCGGTGCCCCCGCCGCACCCAAGCAGCTGAGCATCCTGCCGGATTTCCCGCTCACCAGCACCGGCAAGCCGGACCGCGCAGAAATATACAGTATCCTGGACAGAGACTACCGTCAGGGCTAAAGCAGGCTCATCCGCGGGTTTCACCCCGCACACGCAGCCGCCCGCACGCCCTGACCGTCACACACAAAACCCACGCATCATACGCACTTAGACCCGGAAGGAACCCCCGTGGCAACTGCCGCCCAATGGATTGAAGGCGCTCGCCTGCGCACCCTGCCGCTCGCCGTCGCCCCCATTATTGCCGGCTCAGCTGCCGCCTACGAGGTCAACGAATTCAAGCCGCTCTACGCGTTCTTGGCGTTCCTCGTCGCATTCTTCCTGCAGGTCGGCGTGAACTACGCCAACGACTACTCCGACGGTATCAAGGGAACCGATGAAGACCGCGTGGGTCCGCTACGCCTCGTCGGTTCCGGCGTGGCAAGCCCTCGCTCCGTCAAGTACGCCGCCTTCGCCTGCTTCGGCCTAGCGATGCTTGCCGGTCTTGCCCTGGTGGCTCTGGCGAACCAGTGGTGGTTCCTGGCGATTGGCGCCTCCAGCGTCTTCGCGGCGTGGGGCTACACCGGCGGCAAGCACCCCTACGGCTACATGGGCCTGGGCGATGTGTTCGTCTTCGTCTACTTTGGTCTGGTTGCGACCCTGGGCACCCTCTACACGCAGGCGCACACCCTGACCCTGCTCGGCTGGGTTGGTGCTATCGGCATTGGTTTGATTTCCTGTGCGCTGCTCATGGCGAATAACGTGCGTGACATTCCCACCGACATTGAGGCGGGCAAGCTGACCATGGCGGTCCGCCTGGGCGAACGCTGGTCACGCATTACCTACATCGTGGAGATGGCGCTGGCCCTGGGTCTGGGCGTGCTCCTGCTCGATGAGAACCCCTGGTTCCTGCTGATCTTCCTGCTGGTCGGCCCGACCATCCACTCCTGCGTGACCGTGTGGACGCGCGGCGGCCGCGACCTGATCCCCGTGCTCAAGCAGGCGGGTATTGTGGCGTTCGTGTACTCCGTGATTCTTGCCCTCGCCGTGTGGCTGGGCTCGCTGGATATTATTAGCCACGAGGTTCAGGTGTTCACCGGCTACTAAGCCGACGTACAAATCTGCGCCGGATTGCCGCGCCGTTACGCCGTTGGCGGGCACCCGGTTCACAGTTCCGCAATAACGCGGCGGTATGTCATAGTAGTGCTTATGATTCGAGCCATGCTGATTATTGGCGGCGCCGCCCTCATCGTGGGGCTGACCCTTTACACCCTCTTGGACGCCGTCCGCACCCCCGCACACGAGGCGCGAACCCTGCCCAAGTGGCTGTGGGTTCTCGTCACCCTGCTCTTCCCCGTGGTGGGCCCGCTCATGTGGCTTATTCTGGGCCGCCCCAAAACACAGCCAGCAGCACAGCCCGCAGCAGGCGCTCCTCGCCCCGGCTTCGGTCAGCGACGCAGCACCCCGGCGCCCTCGGTGTCTTCCCCCGACGACGATGAAGAGTACCTGCGCTGGCTCAAAGCAAAAGCAGAACGCGAACGCCGCAGCCGCGAGGCAGAATCGAACAACAAGCAGGATTCTGAGCGTAAGGATTCCGAGCCTAAGGACCCTGAGCTTAAGGATCCCGAGGACGGCACGCCGAATCAGGGCAGTTAGGTTTGGCGGCTCTTCCGAGTTGAGTGTGGGTGAC